>NZ_JBAHYJ020000084.1:0-415705 GCF_036697665.2 Scytonema sp. PRP1
CTAAACAGTTTGCTCATGTGTGTCATGAATTAAATGTACCTTATTTAGATATTTTTCCGAAATTGGAAAAGTCAAATATTTGGATAGATGAGGCAAGAGCCAATGACGGTGCGCATCCCCGAGCAGGAGGCTATGCAAAGTTTGCCCAAATCGTGGAAAATTGGGAAGCTTGGTTAAATTGGTTTAAATAATAAACGCCCCAGAAAAAAGTGCATAGACAAAGTAGCGGCTTCTCCTGCTAATGAATGATGGAAAAACTTATCACGAAATCAGCGATTTTCTCGGCTGTTCTTATCGAAGTGTTGCCTATTGTGCATTTACAGTAAGCAAAGTATGCAGTAGTGCAGGGATGCAAGAGGAGCAGGGGAGAAAAGGAAAAATTACGTTCCACACATTCTCCGTGTGCTCCTGTAATGAAATACACTAGTATTCATGTCCTCAACAAGTTTTTGCAACACAATCCACAATGTCCAGGCGGATAGCTTAGTGGATAATTGTATCTTCCCCATAGGATACTATCTGCCTCAGGCGCATCGTAGCCATTAGATAGTGTTTTCTATCGGTATTTGCGGAGGAAACTGTACTAAGACTTGCAGATAAAGTCTTAGGTCACCAAAATAATATAAGCCTGCAAGTAGATTCGGGCAATCGCCCAAAGGGCAGTGTGTTCTTTTGCAATCGCAAAACGCCGCCTAGGCTCTGTAGTTCTACCAGTTTCCAATTTAGGGGATTGTTAATGACCAATTATATAGAAATCTCTACTGGTTACCCTAGCAGACCGAGCAAATCAGCAGTGAACCAAGGACGTTGGCAGCGTTACTTACTTCTAGGTCTAGCAACCAATCTAGCCTTTTGGGGTTCCGCTTTTTTTTATCTGAAGGTGACACCACCAACTTATACCAGTTCTTCAGCTCTTAATTTGCCAGAAGCGGCATCAAACGCCAATGTTACTTTACCAGGCATTGGTCAAGCCTCCTATCAAGATTCATCTCCCTACGGTTCTAATTCTTCTCAAGACCCAAGAGAAAATTATAAATTCATTGCTCAAAGCGAATCTGTATTGAAGGGAGCAGCAGCTCAGCTTAATATGTCCTTAGGAGAGTTTGGCAGCCCGCAGGTCAAGGTATTAGATAACACCACTATCATGACTGTTCAATTCAAAGGTGCGAGTCCCCAAGAAGCTCAGAATAAATCCTTAGCTTTTTACAAAGCCCTTGAAGCAAGGCTCAATGAGCTTAGAACTCAAGAAGGTATTCGACGAGACGCAGGTTTTCAAACAGCCCTCAATTCTTCACAGAAAAAATTGCAAAGCGCTCAAAAGAGTCTTTCCGATTACAAAGCGCGTTCAGGTTTGAACTCTGACGATCAAATTAAGGATCTTACAACCAACATTGAACAGCTACGTAGACAACGAGCCGAAATATTAGCTCAACAGCAGCAAGCTAGTACTCGGTTAAGACAATTATCTGCTAGTTTAAAACTATCTGCTGGGCAAGCTACAGATGCTTTTGTCCTTCAATCAGATCAGATATTTCAGCAGAACCTAAAAGACTATAGTGAAGCTAGCGCTGCTGTGGTTGTTTTAGAATCCAAATTTTTGCCTATCCATCCGACAGTGGTTGCAGAAAAAGCCAAGCGAGACGCTGCTCAACAAGCTTTGCTAGCCCGGGGTCAAGCTCTTCTAGGGCGACCAGTCAGCCTAGGAACCCTAAAGCAATTAAATCTTAGTAGCGCTGGCTCTGATAGCGGTCGAGACGCTCTTTTTGAACAAATAGTTACTGTTCAAGCAGACCAAAAGGGACTCACAGCCCAAGCTCAAGCAATAGACCAACAAATTGCCCAGCTTGAAAATAGACTAAAAAACCTTGTACACCAGGGGTCTAATTTGGATGCTCTCAAACGGGATATGCAAGTTGCTGAAGCAGTCTTTTCCTCTACTTTAACCAGACTGGATATTGGCAAGTCGAATGCCTCTGGCTCTTATCCACTTATTCAAGTTGTCGCAGAACCCAGCTTACCCGATAGTCCTACTTCGCCAAAAAAATCATATGTTTATTTCGGTGCGGCTGTTGGCTCGCTTTTTTCAACTACGGGTTTAGTGTTACTCTGGCTGCGTAGCTGCAAACGCAAACATTTGACATCTAAAGATACCTAAATGACTTGTATATACGTGCTTGGAGATTACACAGTTGTAATCAGAACTAAAGCCAAGCGTGTTAAATATTCAAATAGCTCTGGAAACAAACGCAAATTTATATAGTAAGACTTAACACTTGTCATTCCAACTTGGATGAAACCTCAAAATTTAGAAGAAAAAGTAGTTTGGTACTCGCTCATAGGAACCTACGGTTTTTACTTTATAGGAGCACAGTACATATTAACACCCGCACTTGCATGGTTGCTAACATTATACTTGGGCAAAAAAGTTTGGAGCCAAACTGAAAATACACCAACTAAAGAAAAAGTAGCCATTCCTTTTTCAGTATGGATATGGGTGATTTTCATGTTAGTCATGGAAGTTGCTTTAATTATTGCTCATATAAATTTTGATTTAGGAATACCAAAGATAATTACTTCAACAATCAATTGGGCAAGAGCATGGCCTCTGATGGCGTTGTTTCCTCTTATTGGTTGCCTTAATATCCGACCACAATTACTTTACCGAGCTGTTTGTATCATCTGCCTACAAAGTTTAATCTTAATTCCAATTTTCTATCTAGCATATACGTTACATTTACCAAATAATTTATACACTTCTCCACTGCGGTTACTAGGAGGTAATGGTGTTGAGTATTACAATGTAGTTCTCTATGGATTTGAGGAAGACACTAATCAAACTCGCCTACAATTGTTTGCGCCTTGGCCTCCTGCTTTGGGATTGGTAGCGAATATCTATTTTTTGCTTGCATGTCAAGAGTCCGATAAAAAGTGGCGGTTGATTGGCATGATTGGTTCCGTCGCTATGATTGTCTCCTCATTTTCACGGTTGAGTATACTATCTTTTGCCACCATTCCATTACTAACTTGGGTTTTGGTAAACTTTACTCAACCCCTTGTACCAATTACCACAGGGGTAGTAAGTTTTTTTGCGGCTATCTTTGCACCCCTACTGATCAATTTTCTTGAAACGTTTAAGGAGCAGTTCTCCAAGGCTCGAGCAGGCTCTTCGCGAATTAGAGAGATACTGGGTCGGATAGCCCTACATCGTTGGAATGAAGCGCCCATATGGGGTCACGGAATTATTGAGCCGAGAGGAACAAGAATTACAGCATTTATGCCTGTTGGCACTCACCACACCTGGTTTGGTTTACTGTTTGAAAAAGGACTGGTAGGTTTAATTGCATTAGCAGTTCCCTTGTTATGGAGCTTTATAGATTTACTTTACAAAGCTCAGAAGAACACTACTGCCAAGCTAGGGTTAAGTGTACTCTTAGTTTTATTTTTCTTTACTCTTGGTGAAAGAATAGAAGGTTTAGCTTACCTCTATTGGCCTGGTTTAGTAATAATGGGCATGGGATTTAAAGCAAAAGTGCAGACTCCTATCTCTCTTGAGAGGAACACTGAAGCAACGTCTATTTAGATCTCGATTTACCCAAAAAAAATTAATTATTTCTGAGACACATAATAGTAATGCTAATTAAGAAGCTGAAGCAGCAATTATCCAGCAAATTTATTCGCAATGTTGGTTGGCTGGGGGGGCGGAGTTAGCTAATCGTATCTTCCGCTTGGCGACAACGTTTACTTTAGCTCGCATTTTTAGCCCCTACGATTACGGACTAGTAGCAGTCGTTTTAACTACGAATGAATTTGCAAGTGTTTTTACCCTCAGGTCTGGGATTGGATCTAAGATTATTCAGGCTAATGAACAAGATGTGAAAGTTATATGTAATACATCGTATTGGCTTAATTGGGTTTTATGCGGCTCACTTTTTATTATTCAGTGTATTGCTGCCTTTCCGATTGCTTTGTTTTATGGAAATAATCAAGTTATTTTGCCTATCTGCATTGTTGCACTAGTCTACTTAATGCTACCGATTTTCATGGTTCAATCTGCACTGATTCAACGAGAAAACCGACTAAATATTACGGCATTATGTAATGTCACCCAATCGTTACTCACAAATATTTTAACAATAGGTCTAGCCATATTGGGAATGGGAATGTGGGCTGTCGTCTTACCAATTGTCCTAACGACTCCTGTATGGATCGTGATCAATTATATGAATCATTCCTGGCGACCTCCGAATTCTTTCAGGCTTGAACGATGGCAAGAAATTACTAATTATGGTAAAGATATACTGGGCGTTGAATTACTCATTAAGTTGAGAAGTAATATAGATTATTTACTAGTTGGGCGTTTTTTAGGAATTCAAGCTTTAGGAATATACTACTTTGCCTTTAATGCTGGATTAGGGATTAGTTTAAATGTCATAAATGCATTTACTTCGGCTTTATTTCCTCATCTTTGTGCGGTTAGGGGAAACTTCAAGCAGCTTAAAGAACGATATTTTAGTAGCCTCAAGTCGACTACCATATTTGTAGTTCCGTTGATTATTTTACAGGCAAGCTTAGCTCCTTTCTATGTACCAATTGTTTTCGGGCAAAAATGGGTAACAGCAATTCCAGTCTTGGTAGTTATCTGCCTCTCAGCTCTACCGCTTACTCTTTATAATCCCACTTACCAACTACTCAACGCTGTGGGTAAAACCCATATTAATCTCTATTGGAATTTGATTTATACAGTTTTCTTCACGATTTCCTTATTAGTAGCTGTGAAATGGGGAATATTTTGGGTAGCCGCAACAGTACTCATTTGTCAGGGATTGGCACAGCCTATGTTTAGTGTTTGGGGTATGAGATATATATTCGGCAAAGCTTCACATTTCTCACTGGCAGAAAAATTATAAATAAGACGGGAGCGTAATCATTCATGCTGACAATGAAACTTAGAATTTTACTCGAATCCTTGAATTTGTTTTGGCAAAAAACTTTGATAAGTTTGAATTTGTGATGATTGGTGATGACTAGTCATTGACAGCTAAGAATTCTTTTCTCCTGTCTGTTTTGAATGACAAACCACTTTTCTAAGCCTAACCCAACTGCTTCAGTACCAATTTTTATCTAGTAACACTTTTGTAAGGAGCTATTTTCGTGAAAACTCTCGTAGTAGGTTGGTTCAGTTTTAAGAAGATGTATGTTACCGCTGGCGACCTGATGGCGCGGGATCTTGCCTGTGACTGGCTCGAACGTGCTGGTCATACCTATGATGTCGCTCTTGCTCCTCCGTTTGTTGGTGGGGTTGATTGGCGATCTGTAGATCCGAAGAATTATTCACATCTTGTGTTTGTCTGTGGTCCTTTTGGTTTTGGTCAGCTAACTCATGAATTTTTACAACGCTTCAGCTGCTGTCGTCTTATCGGTCTTGACTTAACAATGCTTGAGTCGATTAATGTTTGGAATCCCTTCGATGTACTTTTAGAAAGAGATAGTTCTGCTTGTTCGCGACCAGATATTACTTTTCTGTCACGTCAACCCAAGGTGCCTGTTGTGGGTGTTATCCTGGTTCATCCACAAGGTGAGTACAAAGACCGAGGCAGACATGAATTTGCAAATGACGCTATTAACCGACTCGTTGCCTCGCGAGAAATGGTAGCAGTGCCTATCGATACTTGTCTCGATCCTAATACTACAAATCTCCGAACCGCCGCTGAGGTCGAATCGCTGATCGCCCGCATGGATCTTGTCGTGACTACACGTTTACATGGTACTGTGTTAGCCCTCAAGAATGGAGTTCCGGTGGTTGCTATAGATGGCATTGCTGGGGGAGCTAAAGTTCTACGCCAGGCGGAAACGATTGGTTGGCAGACGGTATTTACTGTTGATAACGTATCAGATGAGGTGTTGCAGAAAGCTTTTGACTACTGTCTAACAGAGCAAGCACGAGAAAAAGCAAGAGAATGTCGCGATCGCGCTATTAACGTCGTCGAACAAATACGCGATGAATTTATCTCAGCCTTAGATCCGTTGAATTCCTCAAGTGCGAAAGTATGGTGCGAGGAAGCACTCGACAAATCCTTATTAAACCCCCCTCTTGTGCTGAGAATGAAACAAATGGCTGTGAATAAAGCCAGATCCCTTAAAAAGAAAACAATATCTGCCATAGTTAAGCTACTCTTAGGCAATAACAAAAGTCAAACCATTCAGTATTAATTGGCAAACGTAGCGATTCATCTAAGGAAAGTCTCATCTTTATGTCACCGACGATATCAATTATTATTCCTGCTTACAATGCTGAACGAACTCTTTTAGAAACGATTGCATCAGTTCAGCAACAAACCTTCTCAGATTTTGAGCTAATTGTTATTAATGACGGCTCAACAGACCGCACTTTAGAATTGCTTAATTCAGTTGCAGACCCTCGCCTCAAAATCTTCTCCTACAGTAATGGTGGTTTACCAGTCGCTCGCAATCGTGGTATTTCTCATGCCACTGGAGAATTTATTGCATTTCTCGATGCTGATGACTTATGGACACCAGATAAGTTGGAACTCCAACTTGCAGCCTTGCAACAGCATCCAGAGGCAGGAGTTGCTTATAGCTGGACTTATTTCATGGAAGATAAAGAAGGCTCTTTATCTTTCAACGCATGTGAACCCGTATTTTTTGAAGGCAATGTTTATGCCAACTTGTTAGTTGCTGATTTCATTTATAACGGGTCTAATACTTTAATACGTAAGCAAGCGATTGAGTCAATAGGAGAGTTCGATCCTACACTTAAATCATGTGAGGATTGGGACTATTGGCTGCGGCTAGCTACTCGTTGGCATTTTGTTGTTGTTCCTAAGCACCAAATTCTCTATCGTCGCTCTTCAGGAGTAATGTCTTCTAAAGTTGAGGTGATGAAGCAAGCATGTCTTATCGTGCTTGAAAAGGCGTATCGAGCGGCTCCACCGGAACTTCAATATCTTAAAAATCAGACTTTTACTAGTTTTCACAAGTTCTGTGCAGATCTATATCTGAAGCACAGCACCGATATGAGTGGAGTTAAAGAAGCTGGGCAGCACTTGTGGATGGCAATCCGGCTACAGCCACAGACTTTAATAAACAAAAGATTTCAAAAGTTAGTACTCAAGTTTCTACTGCTACGAGTACTCTCACCTGGAATTACTAACAATTTCTTTGAGTTCATCAAAAAAAATCGTGCGAATCATCAACCTCTAACCCAATGATGAAAATGTTTTCTACTGATGCTATGCACACTTTATCGCGTTCTAAATTTCTACGCTTGGGACTTCTTTCCATTTGTAGTGGAGTTGCAGTTAGCAACTGTAGTATTGTAAAGGCGACGAATGAGTCTAAGTCTATACTCACAGCCAGCCGACTAAAGACAATAGTGTATAACTTCCACTGTTACGTTCCATTTGTCTTTACACATCAAGGTGCTACCTGGGGATGGGGATGGCGCGCTTGGCAATTCATGAAAAGTATTCCTTACCCTTCAAATCCTCAAGCAGTCGAACCTTTGCTTTGGGAAATTGGAGATTCTGAGGCTAAATCAGCAGTAGAGAATTATGGTAAGGAAGAATGGAATAAAGCTAAGTTGCTAAAAGTCTTATCGCCAATTGCCGAATGGGCAAAAACTAACGACGTTTCTGTAATATGTAATGAGTTTGGAGCGATACCATGGGTAGCTCCTAGAAAATCTATGCTTCACTCTTTAAAAGATGTTACACAAGTTTTTGAAACCTATGGAATTGGTTGGGGGCATTGGTATGGTTTGAATATGCTTGACACAGAATTGATGCAAGCACTTGGTCTTCAATCTCTACTAACTCCTTAATTTTTAATACTAGGATACATATTTCCCTATTTTATTATTGAAAGTAAAAATTAGGCTATTTTGTGGTCGCTAAACCACCCACTCAAATACAAATATTATGAAAAATATGGAAAACTTTTCAAATTTGGCAAATACTTCGCCCGACTTATTGACATATTCCAATTCTCGATTAAATCAAAACATCAAGCGTCCTGACGCGAATGTCCAAGAGTCGCTACTAGTGAACACCCAGTCAGAACCAACGATCGCCTTACTGCCTTTTGGCGATTTGATTGAAGATTTTTTAGAGAGTATCGGCGTTTCATTCGAGGTTTTCTGTAACGAGTTTATGGGGAGCTGGATGTTTGGTTACATCGATACTTTGCGGGTGGTCGGTGTGCGAACGGTGTTATTCTGTTTTTCGGCAAATGTTGCTGTGCCGTCGCGCTTCACACATACGCCCACTGGCGCTACAATCTGCGTGCTGCCTGCTCCCAGGATCTACCGCGCCTACCATGGTGTTCGACGCCAAGCACTCAACGTTTCCGGGGTGAGCGAAAATGAGAAATTCAGCGATGTCTACGCCACGAACAGTACCCGCCTTTCGTTATTAGTAACACTCAAAAACGTAGTCAAGAACTTAGGCTCTTACCTATCTACACCTGTTTTGTTGCTTGCCCAAGAACTACGGCGCGAGGGTTGCAATGCCATTTTGTGCCAGGAATATGAGTACGCCCGCTTCGACACTTGCGTGCTTTTGGGGCAGTTGATGCGTTTGCCAGTGTTTGCTACTTTCCAAGGAGGCGACAAACAGCAAAGCTTCCTCGAATATCCCCTGCGCCAGCTGGCGATGCGCGCATGCACAGGCTTAATCATCGCTACGCAAACCGAGATTCAGCGGGTAAGTACTTGTTATGGGGTGTCGTCTGCCAAGGTAGCCCGTATTTTTAACCCATTAAATGTGGCAACATGGCGTGCTATCAATCGCGACGAAGCACGGGCTGCGCTCGGCATCCCAATAGATGCTAAGGTGGTCGTCTGGCACGGGCGTGTCGAGATAGAGCGCAAGGGGCTGGACGTGCTGCTTGACGCTTGGAAAGAAATATGCGGTGGGCGACCGGAAAAAGACCTGCGGTTGCTGCTGGTGGGAACGGGTAGCGATGCGAACAAACTGCGTCAGCGCCTTGAAACTATGCAACTACAGGGCGTGATGTGGGTAAACGAATTTGTCCGTGATCGCACCCGAATTCAAAAATACCTCTCTGCTGCTGACGTTTATACTCTCCCGTCCCGACAGGAGGGCTTTCCAGTAGCGCCAGTTGAGGCAATGGCTTGCGGTTTGCCTGTGGTGGCAGCTGATGCTCCTGGTGTGCCCGACATTCTTGAGGAAGGGGAGGCTTCAGGTGGGGTAGTCGTGCCCCGCGGTGATGCGACAGCGCTGGCGTTGGCCCTTGGTCGTGTTCTAGATAATGAGGCTTGGGCGTGTAAGTTGGGTAAACTAGCTCGGAGTCGGGCAGAGAATTGCTTTTCGCCTGAGGCAATTGGCAACCAGCTGCGTGACTTCCTCTTAAGCCAGAAGGTGCATGGGAGTTGAGGCTAACTTTTATTTTCGCGGGATGTGGAAGAAGAGCAGGCTGATTTGCGTCAATTATGCGCGAGTCAGCTTGTTCTTTTTAGTATTTAATTATAGTAAGTGCAACTTTATACCACATATAAGCTAAGAATCGGAGCCTTTAGTATAAATCAAGCAAATTGTCTTTTGCTTCTCATAATACCAATTCTTTATGTAACAGCACACAATGATTTAGGTCTGCAATTTTTGTCTAATATAGGGTATGAGTGACACAATTTTCTGTGCAAAGTCAAATGGAATTGGGATAAACTATCAAACTGGTATCAAGTATTGGAAAAGGGAAGCATAGATGAGAATTTTGGAAAAAATTAGACGTTTACCTAATAAAATCAAGAGAATTATTTTAAATATTTCAGTATTTCAACTGATCTCACAGCTTGTTCATCAAAAAAAACTTGAAAAATATGTTAAATATCTACCAAAGATTTCTTTAGAAGACTCCAATGTGGTTGAGTATTTGCGTCAAGAAGGAACTTATGTTACCTCTTTACAAGCACTGCAAATTTCCTCTACATCTCTAATGATTGCTAGTGCAGAAAAGCTATTACCAGAACTACTCGCATTTTCTAGCGATAAGAATCATGTAATTAGTCTGCCTTTATTGAAATTAATGAAGTACCCAGAAATTTTTCTATGGGGACTTCAAGAACGATTACTTAATATTATTGAAAATTATATCGGTCTTCCAGTACTCTATCATGGCGCACATTTCCGCAGGGAGATTGCTAATGGGAAACTTATAGATGTCAGGCAATGGCACACAGATGTGGAAGACCATCGCATGGTCAGAATCATAGTCTACTTGAATGATGTGAGTTTAAATGGTGGACCATTTGAATACATTTCAAAAAATTCAACTTCATTATTACGTCAAACTCTTCAATACAGTTCTGGTTTCGTCTCAGATGACATCATAAAAACCCTTATCCCTACATCAGATTGGAAACCTTGCATAGGACGTTCTGGCACAGTAATCTTCAGTGATACACGCAATGTTTTTCATCGTGCCAAGCCACCTGTAGGAGCAGATCGATTTTCAATCACTTTTTCCTACACTTCCAGACGACCCATGACAATCTTTAGCAAAGTTAGATTGTCTGGAGATGAGTTGCTAGGAATTTCAAGCAGACTATCCAGACGTCAGAAACAGTGTATTTTAGAATACGGGAACTAGTCCTGAGTAACGAGGACCAGACGAAAAAATTTTACATTTGTAAGCAAAAGCAATCGTGCCTTGGCGGGCAGTCCGTGCCAATGCCCAAAGGGCAAGCACTCGCGTTCGCGCTATTGCGCACTGCCGGGCGATCGCCTCATTATTGCGGCTAAATCTATTGTATCGTTGTACGTGAGCCAGATTAGTCGGTTATGAATTTGTCCTATCCGCACAGTATTGGAAGTTGAGGTTGACCCTACGACTAGGCGGATAGCCAGGTGGATAATTCTCGCACTCTGTTGGATGCTATCAGCTTCATATGCGATCGTAGCCAGCAGGTAGTATTTCCATTGCTATATTGGAGATTACTGTACTAACAGTACAACCTGAGATCGGGACTGAAACAAAGTCAGTCTTAAAAATGAAAAAAGTTTCTGTCATTATTCCGGTTTACGGAGTCGAGAATTACATAGCGGCTACTGTGCAATCTGTTCTCGATCAAACCTATAAACATTTCGAGCTTCTCATTATCGATGATGCCTCTCCTGACAGGAGTATAGAGATTTGTCAGCAATTGACAGATGCCAGAATTAAAATCATTCACCAGGCAAACCGAGGATTAGCTGGAGCAAGGAATACTGGTATTCGCCATGCCCAAGGAGAATATTTAGCTTTTTTAGATGGAGATGACCTTTGGTCGCCCCAGAAGTTAGAAAAACATATGACTCACTTGGAAAATTCTCCAGCCGTCGGTGTTAGCTTTAGCCGCTCTAGTTTTATCGATGAAGCTGGAAAATCCTTAGGTACTTATCAGATGCCTAAGCTTAAAGAAATCACCACACCCTATTTACTTGGTCGCAATCCGGTTGGCAATGGCTCGGCGGCGCTGATTCGGAGAGAAGTTTTTGAAGCTATTAAATTCCAAGATAACCTTCACGGTACTGTAGAGGATTTTTATTTTGACGAACACTTCCGCCGAGCAGAAGATTTGGAATGTTGGATTCGCATTTCCATCCAAACTAATTGGCAAATAGAGGGGATTCCTGAAGCTCTAACCTTGTACCGAGTCAGTTCAGGTGGCCTTTCTGCCAACATACCTCAACAGTCAGATGCCTGGGAAAAGGTAATTGAAAAGACACGCTCCTACGCTCCAGAAATAGTTACTCAATGGGAAACACTAGCTAGAGCCTACCATTTGCAGTATTTAGCTCGGAATGCAGTTCGTCTGCAAGATGGTTCAATGGCTGTGAAACTGATCAATCGAGCTTTAGCAACCAACTGGCATATTCTCCTTAAGGAGCCACGCCCTATGCTTTTGACCTTGGCTGCTGCTTATTTCCTTTGGTTGCTACCCCAATCTCTTTACAGTTCTATTGAGGCAGTTGCTTTAAAGAGAACAGGAGCTAGCCAAAAACACCGCATTCTTCAAGACCAACTTTTGGAGCATCAGGAAGGTTCAACCTAGAGAGCGTCATGAAACCTTTATTTGTTAATGACTCAAATTACTAGCAATTGTTACTATGAAAAAAGTTTCTGTTATTATTCCGGTTTACAAAGCCGAGAAATATATAGCTGCTACAGTAAAATCTGTCCTTGAGCAAACCTATAAAAATTTTGAGATTCTTATTATTGATGATGCTTCTCCTGATAAGAGTATAGATATTTGTAAGCAATTCACAGACTCTAGAATTAAAATTCTTCACCAAGAAAATCGAGGTCTAGCTGGAGCAAGGAATACTGGTATTCGCCATGCTCAAGGAGAATATTTAGCTTTTCTAGATGCAGATGACCTTTGGTTACCAGAGAAATTAGAAAAACACGTTACCCATCTAGACAGTTCACCAAAGGTAGGGGTTAGCTTCAGCCGCTCTACTTTTATTGATGATGAGGGGCGACCTTTAGGGCTCTATCAAATGCCTAAGCTAAAAGATATCACATTGCCTCAAGTACTTTGCCGCAATCCTATTAGCAATGGTTCGGCAGCAGTGATTCGCAATGAAGTGTTTGCAGGCATAAAATTTCAAGATCATCTTCACGGTACTGTAGAGGATTTTTATTTTGACGAACGCTTCCGCCAATCTGAAGACATTGAATGTTGGATTCGCATAGCGATTCAAACCGAGTGGCAGATAGAAGGTATTGCTGAAGCCTTAACCTTATACAGGGTGAATTCAGGTGGTCTTTCTGCAAATATCTTCCAACAGTTAGATTCTTGGGAAAAGGTGATTGAAAAGACGCGTTCCTATGCTCCAGAAATAATTACTCAATGGGAAACTCTAGCTAGAGCTTACCAACTACGATATTTGTCTCGTAGGGCAGTACGTCTGCAAGATGGAGCAATGGCTGTGAAACTAGTTAATCAAGCTTTAGCGACCAATTGGCGTATTCTCGTTGAGGAGCCGCGCCGTACGCTTTTGAGCTTGGCTGCAGCTTATCTCGTTTTGCTTCTGCCCCAATCCCTCTACAGTCAAATTGAAGCTGTTGCTTTAAAGAGCACAGGCGCTACCCAAAGACGCCGGATTTTACAAGAGCAGTCCTAGGGTGCCTGCATCTAATTTCCTGAAGAAACAGAGTCAGGACAAAAGCGTTGAAGCAAACGAGAGATGATCGGGGATGTTCAGTTTAACAGATGAGCAGTGGGGAAGCTCAAAGCCCTTGCTACTTCTTCAGAAGGCTCATCATGGTAAGCCAGTCCTCGACCATCACCGCATTCTCATTCGCAACTCTATCTAACTTGTTTTCCACTTACTTCCATCTCTAAACTATGGCAGATAAATTATTGTCGATAAGTTCTGATTCTATTGCGGCAATTAGTAGCGATAACCGCGTATCAACCCAGCGTATCAATGAACTAGAAGCATTACGTGGTCCTCTTGCTTGGTGGGTTGTTATTAGTCACATTTTACCCATTGTTGGCATTACTGAGGAAACATTAGGGCGGTTTGGATTTCTTGTAGAAGGCACTTATGCAGTCGAAGTTTTTATTATCATGAGTGGCTTTTTCATCTTTTATCTATTAGATAGTGGACGTGAGAATTATAAGCAATTTATAATTCGCAGATTCTTTCGCCTTTACCCTGCTTACTTTGTCTGTTTAATAATTTCCATTCTCTCGGTTGGTATCTCCTTAGAAGCACTGAATACTCTTTCCTGGGAAAGCGCTCGCAATGCAGTTCGCATAGATATTTTAAATCATAGCTTGGACTACTTTTTGCATCACCTAATAGCTCACCTAACTATGCTCCATGGCGTCATACCACATTCGATTTTACCGAGTAGTAGCTATGCATTCATAGGGCAAGCGTGGAGCATTTCTCTAGAGTGGCAGTTTTACTTAGTTGCTCCACTTCTATTTCAGATAATCAAGCGGAAAAACCTAATAATAACTATATCTACATTTGGAATTTTGTGTCTAGTTTTTTATTTTTTTAGAAATGCTGAAAAAGCTTTTTTGCTAACACAAATTCCCTTCTTTGTAATTGGAATTTTTTCATTCTATATCTGGAAAAACTATCAAACTATCTTAACTATACCAGCAAAATATTGGGTTTTTGTAACACCTATCAGCGTTGGGCTCACAGCTGGATTTACACGTCAGCTTTCCACGACTCTATGGGTATTAGTTTTCCTAAGCGTTCTAGCACTTAGAGTTAACAAAAAGCTGCTTTTGGAAAAGATGCTTTCAAAGATACTTAATAATCGAATTATGCTGTACTTTGGTAATATTTCCTATTCTATTTATCTTTGTCACATGATTGTTATATATAGTACTTTATTTTGTGTGACGCAGATTGCTCCAGAGCATGGGCAAGGATTCTATTTAGTAGCACTTATGCTGTTAGTTATTCCGCTCACAACGATATTCTCACATTTTTTACATTATGGGATTGAAAAACCTTTTATGCGGTTAGGTAAACAATTTGCTACAAAGTAATTTATTTATAGAATCCAAACTGTTTCATGTCTTTACCCAGTAGTAAGGACAAAGTGCAACGAAAAAGTGCAACGAAAAAGTGCAAACATTCCACTTTTACATAGACCTTCGTGCAGACGCTGTTTGAAATAGCTGTAATTCACTAGCAAATTATGAGAATATTAGTCACTGGCGGTGCTGGATTTATTGGTTCCCATCTCATCGACAGACTGATGGCAGAGGGACACGAAGTTATTTGCGTGGATAACTTCTATACTGGTCACAAGCGAAACATTCTGAAGTGGTTAGATAATCCATATTTTGAACTCATCCGCCATGACATCACTGAACCAATTCGGTTAGAAGTTGATCAAATTTACCACCTGGCTTGTCCCGCTTCTCCAGTGCATTACCAATACAACCCCGTGAAAACAGTCAAAACGAACGTCATGGGAACGCTAATATGTTGGGGTTGGCTAAACGTGTGAAGGCACGAATTTCTTTTGGCCTCAACAACGGAAGTGTACGGTGATCCGGAAGTTCACCCGCAGACGGAAGAGTACTGGGGTAATGTTAATTGTATTGGAATTCGCTCATGTTACGACGAAGGCAAGCGGATCGCAGAAACTCTGGCTTTTGACTACCATCGCCAAAACGATGTAGACATTCGGGTTGCTCGCATCTTCAATACCTATGGTCCAAGGATCTTGGAAAATGATGGTCGAGTGGTGAGCAATTTTGTGACTCAAGCTCTGCGTAATATTCCTTTAACAGTGTATGGCGACGGTTCACAAACTCGCAGTTTCTGCTATGTTTCGGATCTCGTGGAAGGGCTAATGCGGCTGATGAATGGCGACTTCATTGGTCCTGTTAATTTAGGAAATCCGGAAGAATACACTATTTTAGAACTGGCTACTACTGTTCAAGAGTTAGTCAATCCCAACGCAGAGATTCAGTTTAAACCATTGCCTCAAGACGATCCGCGTCGTCGTCGCCCAGATATTACACGAGCGAAAACTCATCTAAACTGGGAACCTACTGTTCCTGTAAAAGAAGGATTAAAACTGACAGTCAAAGATTTCCGGACTCGGAGCAAGGACGAGGAATCGTCAGCGGTTATTGAATTAGCAAAGTGAAGATTACTAGCAAACTAATAAAAATATTAAAAGAATATGCGCGTTTGTGTCATTGGTACTGGATACGTCGGCTTGGTCACAGGTGCTTGCCTAGCACATATTGGACATCAAGTCATCTGCGTGGACAACAACGAAGAAAAAGTGAAGTTGATGAAGGCTGGGCGATCGCCAATTTTCGAGCCGGGACTCTCGGAAATTATGCAATCCGCTATTGAGTCTGGTAACATTGAGTTCACCACGGATCTCGGTGCGGGAGTTGCCCACGGGGAAATTCTGTTCATTGCAGTAGGGACACCTCCTTTACCCACAGGTGAAAGTGATACACGTTACGTAGAAGCCGTCGCTCGTGGAATTGGCACACACTTGAACGGAGGTTACAAGGTAATTGTGAATAAATCCACGGTGCCGATTGGCTCAGGTGACTGGGTGCGGATGATTGTAGTGGATGGAGTTGCGGAACGTCAAAAAGTACTAGTTACTGCTGGTGGTACTAGTAGCGGTGAGGTGGTTTTGGAAAAGCTACCTGCCTTTGATGTCGTCAGTAATCCCGAGTTCTTGCGCGAAGGCTCAGCGGTGTATGACACTTTTAACCCAGATCGGATTGTGTTGGGAAGCAATAATCACAAAGCGATCGCCATGATGAAAGAACTGTATGCCCCAATTGTGGAGCGCAAGTTCGCTGCGGACCAATCTTTACCACCAGTACCGGTACTTGTGACTGACATTAGCTCTGCTGAGATGATCAAATACGCTGCTAACGCATTTTTGGCAACCAAAATCAGCTTTATTAATGAAGTTGCTAATATATGCGATCGCGTCGGTGCTGACGTCACCCAGGTTGCCAAAGGAATTGGTTTAGACTCCCGCATTGGTAACAAGTTCTTGCAGGCTGGTATCGGTTGGGGTGGTTCCTGCTTCCCCAAGGATGTCTCTGCTCTAGTTCACACCGCTGATGACTATGGCTACGAGGCTCAGTTGCTCAAATCTGCTGTAAGTGTCAACGGGGGAGTGTCTGAAAATTGGGCTTTGCAAATATAGGTAGTCAATTAAGTCCGCAGTGGGATAGGATTATATTTCAGATAAGTATTGATGTCCAGTTTATGACGTTTGGCTGAAGTAGGAACAAATGAATGAAAGCCATACAGCCTGAAAATGAAATGGCGAGGCTGGAAGCCCTTCGCCAATATCAAATTCTGGACACTATCTGTGAAGCTGCGTATGATGACCTCACACTTTTAGCGGCACAAATTTGTGGCACTCCCATAGCTTTAATCAGCCTGATTGATGATTGCCGTCAGTGGTTCAAATCGAAAGTCGGGTTAGATGTTGAGTCAACACCACGGGATTTGGCCTTCTGTGCCCACGCCATTCAGCAGCCCAATGAGATTTTGATTGTTCCCGATACACTACTCGACCATCGATTTGCCACCAACCCACTGGTAACTTCTGACCCGTATATTCGGTTTTATGCCGGTGCTCCGCTGATTACACCTGAAGGATATGTACTGGGAACACTTTGTGTCATTGACCGTGTCCCACGACAGCTTAGCTTAGAGCAAGTGCAGGCATTGCGTACCTTAAGTCGTCAAGTTATTGCCCAACTGGAGTTAAGGCGTAATTTAGACAAGCTGGAACGTATAACGACCGCTGAACGCCAACAGATTGAAGATCTCATTTCTGCCCTTTCCCACGATATGCGTACTCCGTTGCTCGCAACTCGCGCCACTCTGCGTGCTATCCTCGGAGGTGCTTTTGGTCCACTAAGGGAAACTTGGGCACACGTGCTTGAAGATTGTCGCCAGGCTAACGAGGACCTCCTTAAGCTTGTCGAAGCTCTCGTAAATATTTCTCGCCATAAAATAGAAGTTGGTAAGAATCTCAACTGGGAGATCCTTGATTGGAAAAATATCTTTGCCCAAGCCATTATCCAAAGCGATATCACGAGTAAGCGAAAGTGTGCAATTATCTATAAAATTCCTTCCTCATTGCCGACTGTCTACGGTGATGAGCTTGAAATTCAACGGGTTGTGAAGAACCTACTTGATAATGCTATACAAATGAGTAAGATGGACCAGCAAGTTATCCTTGAGGTGGCATCGCTTGGAGTTGACAAAGTCAAGGTATCAGTGCGCGACTATGGAACAGGGATTGCTTCCCAAGAGAAGGAAAGGCTCTTCCATCGCTTTAGTCACAGACGAGGACGACCTGGCGGATCTGGGCTGGGTCTCTACTTATGCCGCCAAATTGTAGAGGCTCACGGAGGTACGATCAACGTCGAAACTACTCCTGGTGAGGGTAGCACCTTTTGGTTTACCCTGCCTGTTGCCCCAGTTTGAGCTAAATTCCACCAGGGTCAACAAGAGGTATAGAAAGTCATCGGTGATAAGTTAAGCTCGCATCCCATTTATTAACGTTGCAGAATCTAGCCAATTGGTATGAGCGATCGCCGTTTCTGGGCTCTGTTAGGAAAAACAACCTGCATTGCGATGATTGCGCTGGCTACTGCCATAGCAATTGAACCCCTTAAGCCTACTTGCAGCACGACCTCTGGATATCAATGGACTAATGTATCCATCGGGGGAGGGGGCTATGTCACTGGTGTTTATCTGCATCCGCTACAGCAGGATCTCGTCTACATCAGAACCGACATAGGTGGCTTTTATCGTTGGAATGCAGTAGAGAAGAGATGGATTCCACTAACTGACCACTTTGGGCTTGCCAAGAGCAACTACTATGGGGGAGAAGCACTAGCACTTGACCCGAACAACCCAAATATTGTCTACATCGCGACTGGCAAATACACCGCTAGTTCAGCTGGGTTGGGGACAATTTTTAAGTCCACCAATCAAGGGAAAACTTGGACCAAGCTGAACATAGACTTGCCGATGGGCGGCAACGAGACTCACCGATGGGTGGGAGAAAGACTGGCTGTCAATCCGTTTAATTCTAATGTTATCTTCTTTGGTTCGCGATTAAATGGGCTATGGAAGTCGTCGGATGCTGGCGCGACATGGGTCAAAGTTACCTCGTTCCCAGGAAAGCCGAAAGCAGATATTGGAATTGCAGGCATCGTGTTTCACAAAAAGGTGTCTGGCTTGGTATATGCCAATGCCTACGGAGACGGAATATATAAATCCACCGACGCGGGTGTTACGTGGAGCAAAATAGCAGGAAGCCCATCACAGGTTAATAGAATGGCTCTCGCCAGCAACTCAGCCCTGTATGTGACACACAAGTTAGGAGTTAGCAAATATGCTAATGGGCTTTGGAGCCGTATCACGCCAACTAACGCGAAAACTGGATTCAATGCCCTTTCTGTAGATCCAAATAACCCTGATCGCGTTCTGATTGCTTATGACCAGTACCATCAAACAAAAGATTATTGCAGAGTATTTCAATCTACCGATGGTGGAGCGACATGGCAACAGAAAAAGTATTCCTTGAAGCCTCAAGTGTCCTGGTGGCCCGACTGGTATTTTGGCTCGGCGACCTCAGCTATTGAATTTGACCCGAAAATTCCCGGTAGGGTTTGGTTAACAGACTGGTTCGGAACATGGCGGACAGACAACATCAACGTGCAGAGATCTGTTTGGTTCAACTATGAAAAAGGACACGAGGAGCTGGTTAGCTTCGCGCTAGTTTCACCTCCGCGTGGATCTGTGTTATTGAGCGGCGTGGCTGATGTAGACGGGTTTAACCACAACAATGGACTAAATGCCTATCCATCTACACAGTTGGGCGGCAGCTTCGGTCCCCGGTTTCAAGACACCTACAGCATTGCTTACAGTGAAAGCGATCCCGCAAGAATGGTGCGTGTCGGCGGTCATCGGGGAAACAATATTTATACGGGAGCCACTTCGACAGATGGTGGACTGACGTGGAAAAAGTTTTCGTCATTTCCGCAGAACACAATTCCCTTGCGCGTAGCCATGTCGGCAACAAACCCAAATCTATTCGTTGCGATCGCGAGAAAAGGACAAGCTATACGCACAGCTGACGGCGGATCTTCCTGGAGTAAAGTATCGGGATTACCCAACGGACCGAAGGGACCGTGGTACTGGGGTCAACCACTGGCGGCGGACAAAGTTAAGGAGAATGCATTTTACTACTACAACAGCGGCAAAGTCTACCGTAGTGGCAACGCGGGCGCTTCTTTCAGCATTGTGAACTCATCGCTCCCGAAGGAAGATTGGTCCATGCTCAAAACAGTTCCGAGAAAGAGCGGCGAAGTCTGGGTGAGTCTCAACTGGAATGGGCTTTACCGCTCAACAGATGGCGGTGTGAAGTTTGCTCGTATTGCTGGCGTGGAGAGAGCTTATTTATTTGCCATTGGCAAGCCGCAGGTGGGAAGCAAAATTCCAGCACTGTATTTGTATGGCAAAATCACTGGTCTGGGTGAGGGAATCTTCCGTTCTCTAGATAATGGAAAAACATGGACAAACATCGGCGATCCGCACAAGCCCATCGGCGATCAGCCTAATGTGATGGAGGCTAGCTCTCAGCAATTCGGGCTAGTCTTTATTGGTACCAACGGGAGAGGAATCTACTACGGAACTCCGTAAAGTAATAGGCAGTTATTAGATAGGTGTAAAAAAGAGAGTTGGCAGACCCTTTCTCTAATTTTTTCCCTTTCTAGGTGATCATAGCTACGCTATTGCTATGCGATCACGAAGCGTATCTATCCTACGCCCAATCCCAATACGGTTCAGATAAGAAGTTGACAAGTGAAGGTAAGCAGAGGGAGAGGGGCACAGGGGAAAGAATTATTGGACAATAACTCTTTTTCTCCTCTGCTCCCCATCTCCCCATCCCCTCTGCTGTCTCAACGAATAAATGTCTTAACTGAACCGTATTGCGCCCAACCCTCCTTAGGAGGATTGCCCTGTGAGCAACGTATGGTAGTATATGCCTTTCTGTAAACCTCGGGGCATATAAAGACCATGGTGCTTTGCCCTACCCTAGAAAGGGCGATTATCGCAGTTTTGATCAAGCAGGGCTTAGCTGTTTCCAAAAGCCACCATACATACGCCTTACTCTGCCAGAGCCCTCAAGGCACCTTAATTCCTTAAGCACGAGCACTGTGACAGTCGCGTAAGTAAGAAAAGTAGGAAAAGTAGGAGATTTTACATCTATCTATACCAATCAATTATTTTTGGTATAATATTTGAACATATAATCGAAAGACAAAGCTTGTCTTGCGCAAGTTTAGTTTTCTTCAGAAAACTAAAATCGTTTATTCTGGTAAACAATTATCTAGCAAAAACATTGCAAATGTATTGAGATTCATTATAAGAAGAAACCTGATGAGGACGACTAAATAAGGGTTAGTGAGTTAGCTTTAAATTGTGTTGGTAGTGCTGTTAGGTTATTTGCAAGCTACATTGAGCCTCTCAAATGAACTATGAAAGATGCTCTAGTTACCATAAAGTTTACAAATAACATTTTTAGTTGTAATATATAGTCCTACTTACAAGTATTAAGATTACTATTGTTATCTAGAATACTAATAATTGTCCCACTCGTTAAGAATTAAGTGCAACTTCAAACCTTAGTATCAACCGATAGATTGTCAGGCTAGCTAATAAGCCCTTCAAATAGTTGGTGTAAATTTACTACAAAATTTTTGATACACCGTAATTGGTAGAGTAAATTTTTTTAATTAAGATACTTTGTAAAAACATCTGCTTTTGGTTACATGGTTGATACAGTAATTTTTCTCAACGCTTGTTTTACTTATTATATGCCCTCGCCCCAGCTAGGTAATTTCTTACTAGCGCGCTTGCTCAGGCGGAAAGGCAATACCCGCTTAAGGCGGCGCTTTGGGAAATGGTACGGACTGCCTGCCACGGCGCGATCGCATATAGTTTATACAAGCCTGTACACCATGATCACCATTGCCAAAAATCCAGTGCTGGCTGAGGTGTGAAAGCAAATTTGGCTCAATGAAGACCTCAGCTAATTTTCTGAATATTACCTGATATAAGCATAAAAATTTCTTAGATCGTGGGAGCTATTAATTTAGTGTGTTTATTTGCTCCATCCACTGTGAAAACTCATTTATTTGCGCCCCTGTACATTAGCTTGGCGGTGCTAGTGTTATTGATACTGGGGCAACAAGGCTTAAATTTGTCGATAGCCTTCCATACTCAGCAAGCAGCTGATTTAGTAACCCATACTTTAGTTGTAGAGCGTGAAGGAGAACGTCTACTCAACGCTGTGATAGATGAGGAAAGAAACTTCCTAGAGACTCACAGTAATATGCAGTTCGCTTTCAACAGCAGCCTCAGCCGCCTATATACTCTTGTACAAGACAACCCTACTCAACTCCAGCAACTCGATAAGATCAAAAATGTGCATACTCGCTGGCAAAGCCACTTGGGTGAGAGGGATCTCTTTAGCTTGAGCAGTAGGTTTACTCTGGAGGAAAAGACCTTATTCGATTCCCTGCGCACTCAGATTCGGGTCTTGCTTGACCGCGAGGAGATACTTTTGGAGCAACGCAAGCATAATTTACAGCAACTCTACCATGTAAACACTGCTGTAAACATCTTTAGCACAATCGTGATCCTGGTAGGAGTGTACCTGAACCTCCGGCTTTTGTATCGACGATTCGAGGTTCGCTTGCACAAGTTGATGGAGGTAGGTGAAGCTTGGCGAACGGGTCAAATGGAAGCCCGCCTTGGCTATTCGTCTGCGGATGAAATTGGTCGGTTGGCTAGAGTTCTGGACGCAATGGCAGGCAAGGTTCGCTATCGTCAGAAATGCATCGAGGAGCACAACCAACAGCTTGAGAACCTGATCTCTGCACTCTCCCACGACCTGCGCACTCCCCTGCTTGCTACCCGCAATACTTTAGAAAGTATGCTCAAAGGAGCTTTTGGTCCTGTCAGTGGTACCTTGAGGGAAGTGTTCCAAGAGTACCGGGAAGCTAACGAAGATCTCCTCAAGCTTGTGGAAGCCCTCTTGAACATCTCCCGTTATGAAGCTGGTTATGGCACTCACTTGAACTACGAGCCCCTTAACTGGGAAAAAATTTTTGTCAAAACGATTGCCAAGATAAAAGCGACTTCAAAGCGTGAGTTCACCGTTAACTATAAAATTTCTCAATTACTGCCTACCGTCTACGGTGATGAGATAGAGATCCAACGGGTTTTGCAAAACCTGCTTGATAACGCTGTGCGAGTGAGCGAGCCAAACAAAGAAATCTTCCTGAAGGTAAGGCCCGTTGGGGAAGCTCAAGTGCAGCTTTGCGTGCGCGATCGCGGTTGCGGAATTGCACCACAGGAAAAGGAACAACTCTTCCACCGCTTCGTTCAGGGAGGAGCTCGGCGTGGGAGATCTGGTCTGGGTCTGTACTTGTGTCGTCAAATTATTGAGGCTCACGGAGGCAGCATTGGCGTCGAAAGTGTTCTCGTCGGAGAGGGTAGCATCTTCTGGTTTACCCTCCCAATTACCACAGACCAGCCTAAATGCCAACATGAAAAGATGTAGGAGAAAGAATGATGCCAATAATACTTGAGAATGGCGAACAGAAAACCGTGCGTATTCTACTGGTCGATGACCACGCTTTGATACGCCGAGGCATGAAAGGTCAATTTGCCCTTGAACCTGCCTTTAGTATCGTTGGAGAGGCAGGTGACGGTGCACAGGCTATTGAATTAGCTGCTCAACTCCAGCCCGATGTCATTTTAATGGACATTGATATGCCAGTGATGGATGGGATTACAGCCACGCAGTCTATAAAAAGCGATCGCCCTACGACTCGTATCCTTGCCTTGAGTGCGTTTGACCAGGATACCCAAGTCATGGGGATGCTAGCAGCTGGTGCAGATGGTTACTGTCTTAAGACGATCGAATGGGAACAACTCATCGCTGTCATTCAATTGATCCTCCAAGGTGGTGCTTATCTAGATCCTCAGATAGCTCAAAAAGTCTCCCGGATGCTCAAGCCCAGCATTGTACCCCAAGCGGTTCCTGCACCTGAGGTACTGCAACAACAACTTCTTAGTCCTCGTGAGCTAGAAATTCTCAAACTTATTGCCCAAGGATACTCAAACCAAGAGATTGCCAATCAGCTATACCTCTCCCTAGGAACCATTAAGTCCTATGTGCGTATGCTACTAAACAAACTTAGCGTTGATGATCGTGTCCAAGCAGCAGCTCTGGCTGTGCGCCAAGGATTGATTTAAGCCTGAAGGACTTCCTGCAGACGGGCATACAGTTCTGCAGGGGTGGTAGCCGATGGTAACCCCTTATCCATGAATTGTTCTGACCATAAAATGTATGGATGTATCTGGTAGGAGAAGTCATTAGTGATTGGTAAACATAGCACCAAGACTTCGGGGGCGAACAGAGCAACCTCCTCATTTGAGGGAATACCATAGTAGGGGAAAACTTCTGCACTCTGTTTCAGACAGTAGCTACTGACGCGCTGTACTGTAATAACGTTGCTACCAATGACCATAATTCGATGCTTTTTCATATCAATTAGAGGTTAATTAGAGGATATTGCATATACAGGCTACATTCTGCACCTTGAAAGGTTATCTGGCATAGTTACTGGCAAATCGCTAAAAATTTAGTCTTAAATTATGTTTTTGCCTAAGTGTTGAGATAGTTGCGAAGGCTTTAATTTCAGTAGGTAAAATTTCAGTAGGTAAAATATTTGAGATAGCCTTCTTACCTTCTCATACCAATTTCAAAAATCTTTGCTATACATAAAAACCTATAGGAGCGCAGGATCTTGTGCCCCTACTCAGTTATCTGTCGCATTCTCTGTCGAAACTCGTATGACGCACAGATAATGATATAGCCTGAGGAATTTTCATCGAATTAGCTAAATCACACCATTCCCGTTGAAAAGAATACACTAGGATAAGCGACCAAATGCTGTATATCTAGCAAAATTAGATAGTTGTGCAACGGCAACTATAAAAATTAACACCCAGATGCGCTAATTTTAGAGCTATTTGTTAGAGCTATTTGGAACATAAATCTATTATGCACCTTACAGTATGTGCACACTACAGCCAAGCGGATAGCTAGCTGGACATTTTTATCTCCTCAGAGGATGCTGTATCCACAAGCCGTTAAGTAACCATGAGATAGTATTTCCCATCGGTATTTGCGTAGGAAACTATACTAAGACTTTTAAAGAAAGTCTCTGGTCATATCAAGTCTTTTGTTGCAGTTCCGCATAAGCATAAGCATGCAACTATGCTAAAAACCGCTATCTATAAAGATTTGAGCCCGATTGTAGGCATTATTTGATGACAAGCAATTGAACGAGCTTGATATCACCCAGGCATAAATGTGTAAGTATATTCCCGTAGTAGCACAACTAAGTATATTCCGGTGATAACACAACACTGCCTATGCATTGAATTTCGGTATTTTCTGACTTTAGATAACGAGCTCCAAATTATATGGCAAACCGAGTTAGTTTTCTCAACACCCATTTTGATCGTATGTCCTCGTCCGAGGCAATCGAACTGTTACTGGCGCGGTTATTGAATCGGCAGGGCGGTCGCGTGTATTATGCCAACGCGCACACTATGGTAACTGCTGCCCAAAACCCTGTACTGGCAGAGGCGTTAGATCACAGTGATTTGTTGTTGGCGGACGGGAGTGGAGTTCGCTGGGGTAGTGCCTTACTGGGTACACCGTTGATGCATAACCTCAATGGCACCGACCTAGTTCCGGCTTTGTGCAAGGATGGGGCACCAAAAAGTTTATCAGTTTATCTTCTTGGTGCTAAGCCAGGTGTAGCTGAAGAAGCCGCAGCTAATCTGAAGAAAGCCTATCCTGGTTTGGTTATTGCAGGAACTCAACACGGCTATTTCTCTCAAGCAAAAACCGAGCAGGTATTAGAGGCTATCCGGGTAGCCCGACCGCACCTGCTGTTAGTAGCGATGGGAGTACCGTTACAGGAAATTTGGATCAATCAATACGCTAACCAACTGCCCAGTATCACTTGTATGGGCGTGGGTGCGCTGTTGGATTTTGTCGCTGAACGTGTACCCCGTGCCCCGTATGCAATTCGTGCTGTTGGTATGGAGTGGCTGTGGCGACTAGCAATGGAACCGGGTCGGCTATGGCAGCGCTATCTCATAGGCAACCTTGTCTTCTTAAGTTTGGTGCTATCTTACGCCTTTGCCCCACGTCGTCAGGGCGAACAAACAACATAAGAATACAAAACTTACAACCGAATCACATTAGGCGACTTTAGCTCTACCAAACTGCTCTGACTTTAAAAACAATTTCAATAGAAAATACTCTCAAGCTGTTTAGGTAGATCCTGATAATCTCGACATAATCGTCTAGCATTTTTCTACTCACATAAGCTGTATTCAACCAGCGATCGCCCTTTGGGCGGCTCCCTCCGCGAGCATCGCCAAGGGTCAATGACAAACCTCTCTGCCAGTCGCAGCGTCAATTTAACTAAACAAGCATAAGCATTTGCAGTGCTAGAGCTAATACTCCTCAATCGCTTTTGCCTGCCAAGATTTTCTCAATCGTGCAATAAATACCTACCGGAATCAATAGTAAAATGTATGGCTCTCACACAAGAATATAAACTGATTGTATTTCAGCCTCAAGGACGCTTAGATTTGGAGCATGGTAAGGTCTTGAGGGAACAGTTAACTAGCTTAGTGCCTCAATCCGACCACCTGTGGGTGATTGATCTAGCCCAAGTGGATTTTATGGATAGCTCAGGTTTAGCCGCCCTCGTGACGGGGCTTTCCGCTGCACGTTCCAGTGGCTGTCGCCTTGTCATTTGCAACCTGCAAGCACCTATCCGGATGATCTTTGAACTGACTCAGCTCGATTCAGTGTTTGAAATTTTTGAGAGTTACAACGCTGTTGTGACCACGGTTAATACTTAATCGTGAAGTCTTGACCAAAGATTTAAGACCCTTGTTGTCTAGCCAAGTTTTGGTCAATTGCTATTACTCATCCGTTTGCTTAATTAACCAGCCAATTCCATCAAAACCAAGCAAGTTGCTAAAAAGCCAGTCTTTTCAACCAATTCCCTTCTTAAAGTGACCCGCTGAAACTGTAATTACCATGTCTAACTCCTCTACTTCCCACTCTATTTACCCTATTCATATACCAGTTCTGGATGATGCTTACACTGTTCATTTCGCCACGCTTCCAGTTCATCCTTCTGTAACAAGCAAAGCGAAGCGTATAATTGACATCCTGGGTGCGCTTGTAGGGCTAGGGATTACAGTACTCGTAGCGATTCCTGTTGCTATAGCCACTTGGTTGGATAATCCTGGGCCGATCTTCTACAGTCAAATTCGCTGTGGTTTGAACGGGCGTTCCTTCCGGATCTGGAAATTCCGCTCTATGGTGGTCGGGGCTGATCGACTCAAGCATCTGGTCAATAACGAAGCCAAAGGTCATCATATCTTCAAAAATGAGAATGACCCTCGCATTACCCTTGTAGGCAAGTTTCTCCGCCGCACCAGCTTAGACGAACTCCCTCAGTTCTGGAACGTGCTGTTGGGGGAAATGAGCCTAGTCGGTACCCGTCCTCCCACTCCCGATGAAGTGATGCACTACTCAACTCACCACTGGGAAAGGTTGAATGTCAAACCGGGTATTACTGGGGAATGGCAGGCTAATGGTCGCTCCAGCGTTAAGAACTTTGAAGATATTGTTCGCATGGATCTAAAGTATCAACGCAATTGGTCTATTACCTACGATATTAATTTGCTATTGAAAACTCTAAAGGTTGTCTTAAATAAGAACGGCGCTTGCTAGTAAAGTAATTGTTAGATTTATAATACCTCGCGGTATGCGTAAAACTCAGCGGATGGGTGCCGTGAGATATAAGCGACCCGGGCGATTTTAATCGCCGTCATCTTTGCAGTATAATTGTACCATATTATGCTTTTTATGTTAGCATAATAATTTAGTTGGTTAGGTCGAAACCAGTGATAATTTACGAGTTCAAAGTTAAAGGAAAAGACAGGCAGTATAGGGCAATAGACGATGCTATTCGTACAAGTCAATTCATCCAAAACAAGTGTTTGCGCTATTGGATGGATAACAAAGACAAAAAAGTTGATAAGTATGCATTGAACAAACATTGTGCTGTGCTTGCTGCTGAATTTCCTTTTGCTGACGAACTTAATTCAATGGCTAGACAATCTGCGGCGGAACGGGCTTGGGGTGCTATTGCACGATTTTACGATAATTGTAAAAAGAAAGTTAAAGGCAAGAAGGGTTTCCCAAAGTTCAAGAAATATTGCCGTTCTGTTGAATATAAAACATCAGGATGGAAGCTTTCGGCGACTCGTAAAGCCATAACTTTCTCAGACAAAAAAGGAATAGGAACCTTAAAATTAAAGGGAACCTACGACCTAAATTATTATGACATCAAACAGATTAAGCGTGTCCGGTTAGTGCGTCGTGCTAACGGATACTATGCTCAATTTGCAATTGATATTGATTTGAAAGTTGAGACTCAGCCTACAGGTCAAATCGTTGGTATCGACTTGGGATTGAAGTATTTCATTGCTGACAATAAAGGCAATGTTGAACAATCTCCCCAGTTTTACCGCAAGTCTGAAAAACAATTAAATCGTGCTAATCGCAAAAAATCCAAAAAGTACGATCCTAAAAAGAAAAAGGTAAAGCAACCACAATCAACCAACTACCACAAAGCACGAGAAAGATATGCCCGGAACCATTTAAGAGTAAGTAGGCAACGAAAAGAGTATTGCAAGCGTGTTGCACACCTCCTCATCCAATCTAACGATTTGGTCGCCTATGAAGACTTAAATGTCAAAGGGCTGGTACGTAACCCGCAACTGGCAAAATCAATATCTGATGCTGGCTGGTCAACTTTCCGGTCCTGGTTGGAATATTTTGGGCATAAGTATGGGAAAGTCACAGTAGCTGTTCCTCCCCACAATACAAGCCAAAATTGCTCTAATTGTGGGGAGAAAGTGAAGAAGTCTCTATCCACCAGAACTCATATCTGTCCACATTGTGGATTTGTGGAGGATAGAGACGTGAACGCAGCCATCAACATCCTGAAAAGAGGACTCAGTACCGTGGGGCACACGGGAACCTACGCTTGGGGAGATTTGCCCTCTTGGGCGGTTGGCCGGGGCCTGCTGTCTAACGGCGAGTCAATGAACCAAGAATCTCAGTGTCTTTAGACCTGAGAGTGTCAAAAAACCTCCTCTGAGCAGATAACCCACTTCCAAGCATTGTTATTGTGAAGAAAATGAACAACCCAAAAAGGCGCTTTCACCAAATATTCTTCATTTTTAAACCTGCAAAATCATTTTGAAAAAAGCGTTCTTAAGCAAGCATCGGCGCGCCTGTTGAAGGCTGTTAATTTCGTAACTGGTTCAGGTTGATGTTAGGCGGTATTAAAACTTCATTAACCGCATGGATAACACCGTTGCTTGCCTGCATATTTGGCTGGGTCACGCTCGCATCGTTCACTCTAATTTGATTGGTAGCACGATTAACTTGAATATTGACAGGTCTGTCTGCAAGCGTTTTCAGTTGTCCACCTTTGAGTTCATTGGCAGTAACTTCACCAGACACCACATGATATCTCAAAATCCTAACAAGCGTTTCTCGGTTCTCAGGCAAGAGCAATTTTCTCAGCGTGTCTTTAGGTAAAGCAGCAAACGCCTGGTCTGTGGGAGCGAAAACTGTATAAGGACCTTCGCTTTTGAGAGTGTCTGTTAGACCTGCTGTTTGTATGGCAGAACCCAATGTTGTGAAGTTTAAAGCAGAAAGAGCAACAATGTCACCAGGCTCTGTTGTAGAGGTGGTTGAAGTGGTTGCGGTAGTAGAACCACGATTATCTGATGTAGATGTCGTCATTGTTGTGGTTGCCCTAGCCGAACCACTAGTATCTGATGTAGATGTAGTCGTTGAAGTGGTTTGGCTCACCTCACTATTGCGACCCACAATGTAATTAGCCGCTGCAACATTGTTAGCAAGTGGTTGTACCCGTCCTTGCCGTACCAAGGCTTGATACAAAAGTGCTGCGGCTTCCGCACGCGTGAGAGTTCGCAGCGGATTGAGAGCTTGTACATTTGGATAGTTGACAATAATGTTTGCCTGTGTTGCAGCGGCTATAGGATTGATGGCATAAGCTGGTATCCATCCGACATCTTTATAAGAGCTTCTAAGAATCTCTTCAGGGGTGCCATCAGCAGACAAACCCAAGCCATTTGCTAAAGCAGTTATCGCCTGCGCTCTAGGAATGGGTTGTTCTGGCAAAAACTGTCCACCAGCGTAGCCTTTCATAAACCCTGTTTGGAAAGCTTCCTCAATTGCAGAAGTAGCCCAGTAGTTGGCAGCAACATCTCTAAATCCAGATTCAGCCAACGGTCTAGTTTTGTTCTGCTCAAAAGCATTGGCAATCATCGTCGCAAATTCAGCGCGTTCCACAGGTTGATTTGGTCTAAAGGTCCCATTAGGAAAGCCTGTAATTATTTTTCTTTCTGCTAGGGCTTGAATAAATGGTCGAGCCCAGAAATCAGGTGCAACATCAGAAAAGTTGACCGCTGCACCCGGACTGGGAGATGGACTCGGAGATGGAGAAGTCGTCTGAGCAATGGCCCGAGCAGTAATCACCATAGGAGCCATTGCACCAACTGTCATAGCAATAGATAGCAACGTGCTACCTGATGACCAACGTAAGAAATTATTCATCATAGTTGAAAATATCCTCCAAATATGGGGCTAGCTCTTAAGCGTTACCCCAAGTAAAACTGCTGTGTTAGGGTGTAGGAAAAGTAAAAAGTAAAATTATATCTTTTGCCTTTTAAGTTTTTTCACTACACCCCGTCTCCAGAGGGGACTGGATAGGTATATAAATCTTGGCTGTGCGTCACAGGATTTTATTTTGATGTAAAAAAATGTAGCAATTCAGCAAAGCTGCATAACCTCTAGTTCTTCCCAACCTTATGAGAAGAAATAGGCATTGCACAATCACAAAAGGATTTAGTGATTTAATTGCTATATATTTCTTTCTAAATCATTTAAAATGTGCAATGGCCAACAATTAGTGAAACAGGAAGTTGAAGCTAAGTTGAGAAACGGCAGTTCAGTAACTTAGCTGCTTCTAGTTTCAAGATATCTCTCAAAGGTGGAAAACTTGTGGAGGGTTGAGCAGTCTTGCCAAAATTGCTAATCACAAGTTCACACACTGGTATCGATAGCAGACAATTCTGAAAAGTATGATTGCTTAAAGTTCTTGAGACATTTCAGCAAGGTTGTTGACGACTGCAACTAATTCAGATGCCTTGATTGGTTTAGCTATGTGTAGCTGGAAACCTGCTGCTTTAGCCTGTCTGTAATCTTCTTCCCTGGCATACCCCGTAAGTGCAACAGCCGGAATGCCTCCGCCCATCTCTGAACCCAGTTCCCTGACTTTGCGGATGAACGTGTAGCCGTCCTCGTCTGGCATCCCGATATCACTTACTAGCACATCTGGTCTTAATTGTTCAAGCGCTGCAAGTGCTTCGCCTACCGAGCCAACAGCAATCACTTGCGCTCCACTCTCAGTAAGTACTGTGCTAATCCACTCCCGCACGTCACCCTCATCATCCACAACTAGCACTTGCAAGCCGTCGAGCCTCGGAGGATTCTCTAATGCTGCTGTGTCTTCCCCAAACGTTAGCGCCTGTATTTGGTTTGAATTGCTGGTTTGAGCTTCTTTTGCTGAGGGGATGGCTAAGAGAGGCAGCATTACTGTGAACGTTGCTCCTTGTCCTATTCCGGGGCTTTCTGCTTGGATAATACCACCATGCAATTCTACCAGATGACGTGCGATCGCCAAGCCCAACCCTAGCCCCTTATTTGACCGAGTACTTGTGCTGTCTGCTTGACGGAAGCGCTCAAAAACATATGGTAGAAAGTCAGCACTGATACCCTTACCCGTGTCGCTCACCTGAATTTGAGCATAATTATCTGTTGCTTGTTGTTCGCTGTCACTAACCACTGACAATCGCACCTCAACCCGTCCGCCGTTAGGTGTAAACTTAATTGCATTGCAAAGTAAATTCCACACGACCTGTTGCAAGCGGTCTGAATCGCCCCGAATTAATTCTACCGGGGTATCAAGCACACACTCAAGTTGAATATTTTTGTTATCTGCTGATGGTTGTACAACTTCTATCGCGTCTGCAATCACTTCCACCAGGTTAATCGAACTAAAATTCAGTGAGAGGTTCCCCTGAACAATACGTGAAATATCAAGCAGGTCTTCAATCAGTTGCATCTGCGAGTTAGCGTTGCGCTCAATCGTCTCAATCGCATCACTCACCCTATCCTCATCTAGCATACCTGTTTGCAACATCCCTGCCCATCCAAGAATTGCGGTCATGGGGGTGCGTAATTCATGGGAAACTATTGCTAAGAAATCATCCTTTGAGCGGTTTGCTGCTTCTGCTTGAGCACGTGCGGCTTGTTCACGCAGCAGTAGTTGATTGCGTTCTTCCTCAGCGAGCTTGCGCTCAGTGATGTCTTGCATAATTTTTGAGAAGCCGCGCAGATTTCCGTTCTCATCTCGTAAGGGTGTGAGGACACATTGCGCCCAGAAATGTGTGCCATCTTTACGGATGTGCCAGCGATTCTCCTTGGAAAAACCTTCGGCTACCGCTGTTCTCAGGACTTGCTCAGGTTGTCCGCGCTCAATCGCCTCCGGTGTAAAAATGTGCTCGAAAGGCTGCCCAATAATCTCTGCTTCTTGATAACCTAAAATGCGTTCTGCTCCAATATTCCAACTGACAAAGTGACCGTTCGGACCGAGCATGAAAATGGCGTAGTTCGTTACTCCTTCTATTAGCAAGCGGTAACGCTCTTCGCTTTGGTGTAGGCTTTCCTGAATTTTACGTAAGCGATCGTAATTACCCTGGGCTTCTAGTGCATTGATTTCGGCTTGTCGTTGGGCATAGCGCAGCGCTGCGTTTAGCGAGTTGCTCAGCCCTGCCACTAGCACGAACTGAACCAGCCCTATTATACCGGGCAAACTCACAGCCAGCGAATGTGGAAGTAAAAAGAAGTAAGCACAGGCTAAAGCGGACAGAACAGTTGCTACCAGCCCCGGTTCCATACCGCCATACCAGGAACTAACCATGACAGCGGCAAAAAACAGTGGGTAAATGCTCAGCTTTTGCAGCGGCCATAGCAGCCGTGTTAGTAGCAGAGCCAGTAAAACCGTTATTATAGCAACGCCATAGCGTTGTAGCCGGGAGCGCGTCAATTTCAGCATATTTTGTTCTCTTGCGATCGCCCTTTGGGCGGCTCCACCGGAGCATCGCTCCGGTGGTGTACTTAGGACATAATTGGGCGTTCTCTATTTCTGCCCGAGTTTTCCACTTTTGCGCCCTACTTTGAAGATGAATCTAAAAAACATGGTAGTCCTAAACAAGTCAGGGTGTATTCTTCCGGCAGCGATATCAAGAAGGCTGTGCTTTGTCTGATTCTTCCAAAGGTTAAAAAGCATATTGCAGCTTTTTTGTATTTCATTCATCACAGCAGATGCCTCCTGAAATATTTAGAACTATCGGTCATTGTTCCGCTCTTTGGGGCAACGCCTGAACACTCCAACACATTTTTTGCCACATAACTCAAGCAAGTTTAAAATGAAAACAACAATCAAACGATACCGTACTGAAACTATTCAGCTTAAGTCACTAGCTGATTTGGACCGGATTGTATCTGAACAATTCAATTTACCTCTACGCCCATATTCAACAGATATGAGGGCAGCCTTAGAACTAGTTGTCTTTGCTTTGGAAAACTGTGAGCCTCCTCACTTTGAGATATGCCGCTCTGAGTCGAATGCTTTCCCAGATTTACCCTTTGCAGTAAGCTTTGATCAAGAAGCACGGACTCATGGCAAAACCGCGCCAATAGCAATTTGCCATGATGCTCTCCATCGGCTTAAAGGAGTTGTAGTAACAATTTCTGGAAGTTACTATTGGAATCTAGACTAATCTATTTCACTACCCCTCCATACTGAGTATGGGAGGAGTAGTTGAAAACAACAACGAAGACAATAACAATAACAATGACAGCCAAGCAAATCCTAGTCATTGATGATGAAGATGACATCCGTAAATTAATTCAGACCTGCCTGGAGATCATGGGAGGTTGGCAGGTTCTGACCGCCACCTCAGGTACTGAAGGACTGCTCTTGGCTCACGCTACCCAGCCTGATGCTATCCTTCTAGATGTCATGATGCCTGATATGGACGGTCCGACTACCTTTGAACAACTACAAGCGAACCCGGTAACTAAGCATATCCCTGTCATTTTGCTAACAGCTAGGGGGCGCACCGCTGACTACCACCTGTTTGCTGGACTGGGCGTGACAGGCGTAATTAATAAACCCTTCAATCCTCATAAACTAGCTGACCAAGTAGCAGCAACCTTGAAGAATGTTAGGCTCAAGCTTAAGTAGTATTTTTTCCGCTATCCTTGAGTTCTCCACCATTGCTGCCTAATTTAAAGTTAGGTCTGGCTTACTGTTGAGTTAACGCAGGTTTTTCTCAAGTAAAAACTTTGATGTCAACAATGTACCACATTCTGTATTTAATTTGAAGTGCTTAAGGCGCTAAATCAAGCTAATTGCTGTAAATATAACAATTTCTCGGTGAAATCAATATTTAAATAATGCTATCTGAAGGTTTATATGTTGAATAATTTAGAACTTTTTTCGCATCCCCCAAGTAAACAAGAATTTGCCGCTACTTTTCGTGTAACAAGTCAGATTAGCTTCTGGGTACAGTTAGCACTAGGTAGCGTATCCACGGTTGCTTTGTTGTTTGCGTCGTTTAGTCGTAACATCTCCAACAAAACCAATAATCCAGGCATTCGCCTCGGCATATTTTTAGCTATAATTAGTCTTTGATTGCTGTGTTTCAGAGTCTATTGGGCTTTCCGTTACAGACGTTTAGCTAAACATTTACAAGCACCCACCCTTGAAATCAACGCTAATAAGGAAGACGTAATCCAAGTTTTACGAGTTGGATTAATCGTTAGTTTGGTTGGGCTATTAATAGCTTTTTTTGCATCTGAAGAGACAGTTGCCGTGGTACTGGCTAAAGCTCTAGCCCAACCTCAAGGAGTAGCAGTATATAACCCAGAAACTGTTATTCGTTCGCTGGATATTTTTGTCTTGCTAGCAAACGTTAATATGAACGGTGCCCACTTTTTTGGTGGATTGACTTTGCTTGGGTTACTCAATTGGATAGAGTAAAAGTGAAGCTTAGCATTGATTTCATAGTGTCAGCTATTCGTTTAGTAGTAATTGCGAGAATTTCCTGGAATTATCCACGAGTTTTCCACTATTAAAGTTTAAATTCAGATTGTTGATGGTTCCTTGTTCCTTGTATTAAGTTGAGCATCTCAACTTTTTCTTAAACTTCACATTCAAAGAGTTTCAAGTGTCAAGAGAAACTTCTTTAAAAAATTCATTAATAACTGGACAAACTAAACATCAATTTTGAGATGTTCGCTCAATCGTTTATACATCGTGTGAGGCGATATGACTTTTGCTCCACTTAAACACGCTATTGGTGTATTTCCCAATCATCAAGAGGCAGAATATGCACTTCACCAGCTCAGAGATGCTAGTTTTTCTTTTGATAAAGTTTCCGTAATTGCCAAAAATGCCGACAGCAAGCTCAGAGGTGCTGACATAACTGACTCAAATAGAAACTTAGCTAGTGAAGGCGCTAAAGTAGGCGCAGTAACAGGTGGTGCAACGGCAGGTCTAGTAGGTTTATTTGAAGGGCTGGCTGTGGTGACTATTCCCGGAATGGGCCCCGCGCTTGCATTGGGGACTGTATTAGCAAATACCCTACTAGCAGGTGGTATTGGGGCAGCAGCAGGCGGTCTTCTCGGTAGTTTAATTGGTTGGGGAATTCCTGAAGAACAAGCCAAATTTTATAATGACCGGGTGTCGCAAGGTGATTATCTGCTGATAGTCGAAGGCACAGAACACGAAATTCGTCGTGCCGAAACCATTCTAAACAGTCAGAGGATTCAACAGTGGCGTGTTTACGACGCACCAAGGAGTATTGGTCATTCTCAAATGAGCGTCAGTAGCCGTCAGCCAGGAATTGATTAATCAAAGCTCATCTGTTTGGACATCTACGCATCAACACAATTTGCACTTGCCTCAACGGAATTAATGACAAATTTTTGGAGATTTTACATGATGAATACACTTGATCAAAATAAGAGCTTTGCTCAAAAGCTGTGGAACGCCAAAGGGACTATTGCTCTGGCACTCTCCATAGTGCTGCTTCCCGCTTGTAATAACAACTTAGAGCGAGAGGCGGCAGTTCCAGAAACCAATGTCACCGCAGAAGAAGTTGCTGATAATACAAATCAACTGATTGGAAAAACCGTAACCGTTAGAAGTCAACCTATCAGGAAAATTGCTCCAACAACCTTTACCATCAGCGATAAGCAATTCTTTGGCAGCGAACCCATCCTCGTTGTCAATGCCTCAGGCAAACTTTTTGCTCTGCCTGCTGACTCAAATACACCAGTTCAAGTTACGGGTCCGGTTCGCAAACTTGTTGTTGCAGATATTGAGCGAGAATACAATTTGGATTTAGATCCAAAGTTGTACGCAGAGTACGAAAACAAACCTGCGATTATTGCACAAGCAATTGCACTAGCACCCAAACCGGGTGAAATTACCACCAACCCCAGGCAATACTACGGTAAAACACTAGCAGTCACAGGTGAAGTCGAAGACATTAGAAGTGCGAGCTCCTTCACTCTAGATGAAGACAAGTTGCTAGGTGGACAAGACTTGTTAGTTATACGTGCTGGTACTCCAAAAGGAACTGTCAATGAGGGTGAGAAGGTTGCTGTAACGGGTGTGTTGCGTCCGTTTGTCGTCGCTGAATTGGAGCGAGACTATGACCTCACGTGGGATTTAACCTTGCAACGAAAGCTAGAAGCAGAGTACAGTAACAAGCCTGTACTAGTTGCGACAGAAGTGTATCCGTCAGCAATTCCACAGTAAGCCAAGTATTTTGTGCGCGGAGAAACCTACTGCTTAAATTCTTCTCATGCTTGGCAAGATGTTTTGGATGACAGAAACCAAAAGCAATTTCACTTTGTCCGTGCGTATCGACATAGTTTTTCTTTACCTTCATCTCAGTGCAATGACGTATCAATCCCTCAATCATAGAACTTACGCATTGTCAGAAAACTGAGATTATGCAGTCAAGCCCAACTTCTGTGATAAGTGTTCTAAAATAAAGTCACGAGCTACTTGAAGAGATAAATTTCTTTGGATCTCATACCAATTTTCAATTAAATCTTCTGCTCGCATTAATTCTAATTGTGTAAAAGCTCGTATGGCGCTAAAAAAATGAGTTTTAATTGCGTCAGTTGTTCTGACCATAAATTGACTGATACCACATACTTGTTTAATAGCTCTGTGGTAACATTCAATTCCCCAATGTATTGAATGTAATTCCTTGAATTCTGCTCTAGAGATTGAGTTTAATGTATCTTTTTCGGAAACATACATAATGTAATATCTGTAAGTCTCGTTTTTGAAACTTCTGCGAAATACCTTTACTTGCCCGAAATTTTTTAGATACACTATTCAACCAGATGCGGGAATTTCTATATTTTGGACTTGAGTAAAATTTTGTCCATCAACTGAACATGAGCGATTTTTAGCTATTCCAGTTAAAAACTTCAATCCTTTGTCTTTAAAGAACTTTAGATTTTTCTGGCTCGAATCCCAAGTGTCAGTAGTTATAGTTTCTGGACTTAAACCCCAAGTCAAAACCTCCACAATCATTTCTCGTAAATAATCATTTTTAGTCTTTCCCTCCAGTTTGTTATAAATGCGATAATTTATGGGTACAGATTTACGAAATAAGTCGGTGTAATACAAGGTAATTAATTGAATTCCTTTGACGACTCGATGATGCTTCCTGAACAAAAGTAACCAATTAATTCTGTTATTTTTGGGTCACTATAAGGTTTATCAACAACTGTATCATCTCCACTTAATGTCCCTCCCACCAAGTTGATATTTAATTTGACTTCATCAAATAAATCTTTGGGTTCATAACGCTCTCGCAGCAAAAATCTATTGACACTATCATGAGATAAATCTTCCAGAATTTCGCCAATCTCGTGCAACCTGGATATTTTGATTCTGCCAACAAGAACAGAGTATAAGTGTTAAGGTCACACTTGGCGGGGGAAGGCTTGCTAGTAGTTCTGATAGTCCGAACCCCAGATAGAGCAACATAAGTATTATCTGCCATTTCATTGCCCCTACTGTTTCGCGATCGCATTTTAAACTTCGTCTATCGCTTTTGAAACACATCTCTCTATTTTTGTCAATGCGTATGCGTAAGTTTTAGATATTTCAGTTACTAACCAGCCAAGGGATTAACAAAGCTGTAACAGCCAGCCTACTCGATCTAGCAGGAGCAAGTCGTGAAATTGTTCAATACATCGCTGGGCCAATTGTCACTCAGCAGAACGGCTGGCAACAGTCAATTCCCACTTGGGTTTGGCGCGCGATCGCAGTTGATAGATTAGACGCAGCTTTACAAGAGATAGACAAGGGAGAAGTAGGTAAACTTGCCTCCTAGAACACCGATTCAGTATTCGGAATCATAACGAAAAAACCAGGTTTTGTGAGTTGTAACAAGGAATATTTCGTTGTAAGAGACGTTAAAACAGGGGTTTTCAGTCTCGTCTTTTATTAGTGAATCGGTGTTCTAGTAGCGAAGTTGTTGCTTTAATGATGCCAATTGCTTTTGAAGTGCCGCTATCATCCCAATGGACAGATGTTTATCTCTGGGCAAGTTATGATGCCCTCGTTAGGCACAGACCTTTCAAGAATTTCAACTATGAAAACCTCTGGGAGAAGATTGGTACCACTCCGGTTTCGTATGACAAAATCCGCTCTGATTATGAAACCCAGGCTGCTGATATCCGTTCTCGTGTAGTCAAACACGCGGCGAAAGAGGGATGGGGTAAGAAGTCTTCAAATAACAACAAACACCCTGTTACAGCAAATTCAACTGAAAGTAATACTAAGATGGAGCAATTGTCACTGTTTTAATAACTAATTCTCTGAAGTTCTTGGAGAAAGGGTTTCAGCCATTGCGTGGTGGCTGGTGACAGCTTCGCTGATACCGTTGGCGAATTCATTGGAGGGGTAATTTTCGGTAACTTTCTTTGACGGGTTTCCACGACAGCACAAGGATTTTCAGCGTTAAGAAATATTTCGCCAACGGTATCTTCGCTACTTTCCCCCATTAAGGAAGCTTGACTAGCTAACGATGTCAACCTCCTCAATGGTAGGCGGCTAGGCAAAAAGCTCGGAAGTCTTCTCCATCAGCGCGGTGCCTTCAATTCATGGGCAGGCAGCCTGCAGGCGAGCCAATCAGGCTTACAGCATGGGAAGCACGCGGGGACGAGATCCGGTCGGGAAGGCTGCGTCGATTCGATCGAGTTCGGTTTGGGTCAGATTGAGTTCCCCGGCTCCCGCGTTTTCAGCGGCGTGTTCGGGGTTGGATGCTTTGGGGATTGCGAAGAGCGAGGAATGCCGCACCAGAAATCGGAGCGCGACTTGGCGAGGGGTGGCGTTATGGGCGGCGGCGATTTCCTGTAGTACGCGACCTGCGGTTGTGCGCGAGCTGGGAAAATCCCCATGACCGAACGGGCTGTATGCGACTACGGCGACCCCATGCTTCTCACACCAGGGGATCACAGCGTGTTCGATCGCTCTCTCTCTCAAATGGTAAAGGACTTGATTGCAGACCAGAGAACCCTCGCCAGCGATCTTCTGGACTGCTTCAAGGTCAGGCACATCGAAGTTGCTCACGCCCCAGCAGAGAATCTTCCCCTCGTGCTGAAGCTGCTCGAAGGCAGCGATCGTCTCCTCCAGTGGGTGTTGACCGCGCCAGTGCAACAGATAAGAGTCCAGCCGATCGGTATGAAGTCGAGCGAGCGATTTCTCGCAGGCTACGATCGTCCCTCTCCGAGAAGCATTTCCAGGAAGAACCTTGGAAACCAGGAAAACCTGATCGCGTCGTCCAGCTAGAGCCTCTGCGACCACCTCCTCGGCGCTGCCGTACATCTCCGCCGTGTCGATGTGGGTCATGCCGAGATCGAGTCCTTGGCGCAAAGCGGCGATCGCAGAGGCGCGGTCACCGTTGTCGATGTACCAGGTTCCTTGACCGATCGCTGCCACCTCGCGCTGCGTGGAACCAAATCGATGCTGTTCCATACCTGTCCTCCTGATTAACGCTCCGAGTCCTCACACTATCTGCCGTACCTGCCCTGCATGGCTGAACAGCTCGATCATTTCCCGGTTGAAGGCTGGGATGTCGTCTGGCTTGCGGCTCGACACGAGGTTGCTATCAACTACAACTTCCTGATCTACCCACTGGGCACCTGCGTTCTGGAGATCGGTCTTGAGCGACGGCCACGAGGTGAGCCGCCGTCCGCGCACCACATCTGCCTCGATCAGAGTCCAAGGTCCGTGGCAGATCACCGCTACCGGCTTGTCAGTATCGAAGAAGGACTTTATAAACTCGATCGCCTTAGCTTTAGTCCGAAGTTGATCTGGATTGGCAACACCACCGGGAAGCAGGAGGGCATCATAGTCGGCTGGATTTACTTTATCGAGGGGGACATCTACCGGGAAAAAATCCCCTTTGTCAAAATGGTTCCAGCCCTGAACTCGATCACTCTTAGGTGAAATGATGTGGGTTTGAGCACCTGCTGACTCAAGGGCTTGCTTGGGTTGAGCCATTTCAACTTGCTCAAAGCCATCTGTAACCAGAATGGCAACTTTCTTATTTGTGAGCTCTTCTGTCATCTCTACCTCCTAAAATGTTGGCTAGACTTGGTTTTTTTCAATTCTTGTGGGGTTTTAGGCAGCCTGACCTGGCTTGAGCACGATCTTGATACAGTTGTCCTTCTTGTGCTTGAAAATTTCGTAGCCGTGCGGTGCTTGTTCTAGCGGCAGACGATGGGTGATTACAAAAGATGGGTCGATATCGCCATTTTGGACGCGATCAAGTAACGGGCGCAAGTACCTATGAACGTGCGTTTGTCCCGTTTTAAATGTTAAGGCTTTGTTCATGGCAGCACCCATCGGTATCTTGTCTACAAAGCCGCCGTAAACACCAGGAATTGAAACAGTGCCACCTTTGCGACAGGCAACAATCACTTGCCTTAGGGCAGTGGGTCGGTCGGTTTCCATACGCACGGCTTGCTTTACCTGGTCGTAAAACGCATCAGGACCCGTACCGTGGGCTTCCATTCCCACAGCATCCATGCAAGCATCTGGACCGCGGCCACCGGTCATATCTTTGAGGGCTTCACCAACATCAACTTCCTCATAGTTAAGGACTTCTGCCTTGCCGTCTTTCGCCATCTGTAGGCGTTCGGGAACTCGATCAATAGCAATGACGCGCTCGGCACCTAGCATATATGCACTTCTAATGGCAAACTGTCCGACTGGACCGCAGCCCCAGATCGCTACAGTATCTCCTGGCTGGATATCGCAGTTTTCCGCTGCCATATAGCCAGTGGGGAAGATATCCGTCAGAAACAGGACTTGTTCGTCTGTTAGTCCATCAGGAATCTTGAATAAACCGACATCGGCAAAGGGAACGCGGGCATATTCAGCTTGACCTCCAGCATAGCCACCCATCATATGGGAGTAGCCGAAAAGACCAGATGGGGAATGACCCATCAGTTTTTCTGCCATCCAAGCGTTAGGGTTGGAGTTATCACACAACGACCATAAATCTTTTTGACAAAAGAAACAGGAGCCGCAGGAAATGGTAAAGGGGACGACAACGCGATCGCCTATCTTGACATTCTTGACAGCACTGCCTAGCTCAACGACTTCCCCCATGAATTCATGACCCAGGATATCGCCCTTTTGCATCGTGGGGATGTAACCGTCATAAAGATGTAAATCAGAACCGCAAATCGCTGTTGACGTGATTTTAACAATCGCATCACGCGGATTGATGATTTTTGGATCGGGTACTGTTTCAACCCGCACTTCGTTAGCGCCGTGCCAGCAAACTGCTCTCATTGAGTTGTTCTCCTTTTTTATTTCGCGCATTAGCCAGAGGCGAAGCGTTAGACGCAAAGGGTAAGAGATGACAAGCTTCCTTAGCGTCTTTGCACCTTGCCGCACCCCAAAATTTGCTTGAAATCAGGGTTTGAGTAAGACTTTGACGCAGTTGTCTTGTTTGTGTTTGAAAAGCTCAAAGCCGCGTGGTGCGTCTTCTAGACTGAGGCGATGTGAGAATACAGCAGATGGATCGACTTCGCCTTCGATGACGTGACCCAGCAACCGAGGCATATACTTTTGACCGTGCATTTGTCCCGTTTTGAGCGTCAAACCTTTGTTCATGAAAGCGCCCATCGGCATCTTGTCCACGAAGCCAGCATAAACGCCCATGACCGACAGAGTGCCACCCTTGCGACAAGCCAGAATCATTTGCCGCAACACATGAGGGCGATCGGTTTCCAGCCGTACTGCCTGCTTCGCTTCATCGTAGAATCCTTCCAGCCCGATCCCATGGGCTTCCATGCCACAGGCATCAATGCAAGCATCGGGACCGCGCCCGCCTGTCATTTCTTTCAGGGCTTCGCCCGCATCGACTTCCTCATAATTGATCGTTTCCGCTTTCGCGAAGTCCTTAGCCAGTTGCAAGCGGTAGGGAAAGCGATCGATGCCAATCACGCGCTCGGCACCGAGTAGATAGGCACTGACCATAGCGAACTGTCCGACTGGGCCACAACCCCAGACTGCTACGATGTCTCCAGGCTGAATATTACATAAATCTGCTCCCATGTAGCCGGTGGGAAAGGCATCGGTGATCGGCAGCAGTTTTTCATCGGGAATGTCTTGGGGAAGTTTGAGCGCGCCGAAATCAGCGAACGGCACGCGAACATATTCTGCATCGCCACCGGCATAGCCACCGAATAAATGGGAATAGCCATAAATTCCCGACGTACCAAAGCCAAACACCTTCTCCTGCATCCAAGCGTTGGGGTTGGAGTTATCGCATAGTGACCATAAATCTCGTTGGCAGAAGAAACACGAGCCGCAGCCGACCATGGAAGAGACAGCCACGCGATCACCCTTTTGCAATTGCTTGACTTCGCTACCAATTTCAACAACTTCCCCCATAAACTCGTGACCAAGAATGTCACCCGGTTGCATCGTCGGAATGTAGCCATCGTAGAGGTGCAAGTCAGAACCACAAATGGTTGTTGATGTCACTTTAAGGATGGCATCGCGCGGGTTGAGAATTTTTGGATCGGGAACTGTTTCGACCCGCACATCGTTAGCACCATGCCAGCAAGCTGCTTTCATAGTCATTAGTCCTTAGGTTATTGGTTATTAGTCGTTAGTCTTCTCATTAGTCCTTAGTCATTTGTCGTTAGCTAATAAACAAAGGACAAGTGACTATTTCCCTCTTGGTTGACCCTCTGTGGTGGCAATCTCGCCTGCTTCCATCATCATTTTGAAGCGGCGTAAATCATCTCCGATTTGCTGTTCTGGTTCTTCGCCGAAGAGTTTGGCAATGGTAGCTCCAATTGCTCCACCAGGCGGGTTATATTCCGTGACGACCTTTACCTCAGTACCGCGATCGCCGGGTGCTGGCTGGAAGCGGACAAAACCAGAGTTATCCACGTCTGCACCTTCAACTGAAGCCCAAGCAATCAATTCGTTTTCCCGATCTTCAATGATGTCTGCATCCCATTCAACAGTTACACCTAACACCCCACTGGTCGTCCAGTGCGTTCGCTTATTATTGTGTACTTTTACGTCTTTGAGATGCTTCATGAAGCGCGGCAAGTTCCCAAAGTTATGCCAAAAGCGGTAGAGTTCCTCTGCTGGTTTGTTAATCGTTACCGTCTTTTCAACTTTAATTGGTTGGCTCATGTCTATTATCTCCCGTGCTTGCTGTATGGTGTTTTGTTTATCGCAGTTTGGACAAACAAATTTGTCCAAACCCTAATACCAGGAGCGGAGAACAGTGTAGGATAAAAGCTTATTAGCGAGAGGCATGTAGAAGTCTCTTAAAAAGATTTACCCTTCGTATCAGCCTTCTAGACTACTAAAAAAATTAACTACTACAAATCAATACCTGAACCTTAAAGCTTTCAACTAAACCTAACCTCTAACTAAAGAATGAGATTGGTGTTAAGTTAGTTAGTTCTCGCTTGTATCTTGGCGTAATGCTAGGGAAGCTGTCACCTATTGCAATCTAGACATTCAAACATAACTAGACAAGTGTTTCACTCAAGGATTTTTAGATGCTTAACTTTGCCGAGAATGTCTTCTTTTAGGCAAAGTATACTGGGAGTAGGCTCCCCAGCATGAGGCTTTGACCTATGCTAATTCATCCCGCTTCACTTCCCTTTAAGGCAATGCACATAGTCCATTTCCTGTCAATGCGTAAGTCCTAAATCATTGCTGCCACTTCACGAAGAGAGCAGCTTCTTGGCAGAGGGGAACAGACGTTTGAATGTCACAGGCGCAGAGCACGCAGAGAATTTCTTAATCTCCTCTGCGTGCTTTGTAAGCGGCGTGTGAGTTTTCATGTTGGAACAACCAACCGTAGAGATTTTACGCAACGCCTGTAGGACTTGCGTTTAGTTATGTAAGTGTCCATTCTGCGATGGCAAGGATTTGTCAAAAGACAAACCATAACTACGCAAAACTTCTAACTGCTCAGACATGAGCTGTAGCTGTTGTTTGATAATTTTTTCCACCAATGCCTTAGATGGTGTTCCTCCTTCATCGCCATGAACTGACGCAACAGGTTTAGAACCATTGCTATTCACATTTGCATTGCCATTGTCAACCGTATTTTCAGAATCAATCCAGTAACGTTTTCTTTGAAACGCATAAGTAGGAAGTGGCAGTAGCTGACGCGAATCATCGCCTTCAAATCCTGTCCAGTCAATATCGACTCCTTGCAGATACAATACTGATAAGCTTTCCAGCAATGTTTGCCAATTATCGGACTTTGCAGTCAAAGAAGGTAACCAAACAGCATTTTCTACTTGCTGGCAGCGTTTGCCTAGACTACAGAGAACTGGTTTGGAACCAATTTCTACAAAGAATTCGTAACCCTCTGCCAACAAGGTATTTAACCCTGCCATAAATTTTACAGCTTCACGGGTGTGGCATCGCCAATATTTGGCATCGGGTACAACTCCTGAAGGCAGCCAAGTTCCAGTCACATTGGAAATTAAGGGAATGCGCGGAGCTTGGAATTGTACTCGACTTGTGGTTTGCTCAAAAGCATCTAGCATTTCGTCCATCAAAGGAGAATGGAAGGCGTGAGATACTTTTAAGCGTCGAGTCTCAATTCCTTGGGCTTCGAGTTTAGCGATGACTGCCTCAATTGCTGCGACGGTACCAGAGATGGTGATATTATCAGGAGCGTTAACTGCAGAGATGGTAACTTCTTGGCTGTAAGATTCAATCGCCGCTTGTACTTGAGCCTCATTGCCAAATACCGCAGCCATCGCACCCATTGACTTGATTCCTTGCATCAAGCGCGATCGCTCGGCAACTAGCTTGAGTCCTTCTTCCAGTGTAAAGACTCCAGCTATGCAAGCTGCGACATATTCACCGAAACTGTGACCAATGACGGCTGTTGGTTCTACACCCCAAGATTTCCACAACTGCACCAGAGCGTATTCTACAGCAAATATCGCTGGTTGGGTGTAAGCAGTTTCATCGATGTAGCTACTTTCGGTTTCGGCTTGAGGATACAAAACCGACAGCAGAGGTTTATCTAGATAAGACCGCAAAATTTTATCGCATTGGTCAATGCAAGCGCGGAAGGTCGGCTGAGTTTCATAAAGTTGGCGACCCATATTTACATATTGGGAACCCTGACCTGTGAACAAAAAGGCGATTTTGGGATGCTTTTTACCACCAATTTTACCGCTTACCAACTGAGACATTTTTTTACCAGCAGCGTAAGCACCAAGTACCGTTTGTAATTCCAGGTTAGATTTCGCGATCGCAACTAAGCGATGATCGAAATGCGATCGCCCGGTATTGGCTGTGAAACAAATATCTGGTAATGATGCCTCAGGGTTATTACCAAGATAATTCTCATAACGTTGTGCTAAATCGCGCAAAGCATTTTCACTTTTAGCGGATAGCGTGAGAAGATGCACCTGCCTATCGCTTGCCGTTTCTTTTTGACTTGCTTCGGGTGCTTCTTCTAAAATCACATGAGCATTGGTACCACCAAAACCAAAAGAAGATACACCAGCCAAGCGTTGTTTATTGCCTCTATTCCAAGGCACAACTGTACTAGGGATGGACAAGTTTGTGCCAGCAAAAGAAATGTGGGGGTTAACTTGTTTGAGGTGCAAATGGGGTGGAATTTCCTCGTGATGTAGCGATAGGACAGTTTTAATTAAACCAGCCATTCCTGCTGCTGCTTCCAAATGTCCAATATTGGTTTTGACAGAACCAATAACACAAGGTTGCTCAGACAAACGTCCTTCCATAAGGACTGCTTTGAGGGAGTTTACCTCGATAGGGTCGCCTAAAAAGGTTCCAGTACCATGCGCTTCAACGTAGCTAATTTCACTCGGTGACACACCAGCATTTTGCATTGCTTGGCGAATCACTGCTTGTTGGGCTAGTCCATTGGGTGCTGTAAGTCCGTTGCTGCGTCCGTCTTGATTAATTGCTGAACCTTTAATAACTGCAAGGATATTATCTCCATCGCGTTGAGCATCGCAAAGACGTTTGAGAACCACGACACCGCAACCTTCTCCCCGTACATAACCATCAGCATCGGCATCAAAAGTTTTACAACGACCATCGCTAGACATCATCCCAGCTTGGGAAAATGTAATAGTCAACTGTGGGGTGAGAATTAAATTTACACCAGCAGCTAAAGCAAGTTCGCATTCTCCCTGACGCAGACTTTGACAAGCTTGGTGAAGTGCAACTAAGGATGAAGAACAAGCTGTATCTACTGCCCAACTCGGACCACGCAAATCTAACAAATAGGAGATACGGTTAGCGGCGATGCTAAAAGCGTTACCTGTACCTGTATAAGCATCGAATCCAGCAACTTGTTTGGATAGCAACTGAGAGTAATCAAAATTACTAATTCCAACAAATACACCCGTATTGCTTCCTGCTAACTTATCTGGTGCATAAGCTGCATTTTCGAGCGCTTCCCAGCTAACTTCTAATAATAATCGCTGTTGCGGGTCGAGAGACTCTGCTTCGCGTGGAGAAATTCCAAAAAATTGCCCGTCAAATTTATCTACTTGTTCTAAAAAGCCACCCCAACGAGTATTCATTTTACCTGGTGTAGCGCGGTTTGAGTCATAGAAAGTATTCGCATCCCATCGCTGTTGCGGGACTTCGCTAATCGCATCGACACCACGGCGTAGTAATTGCCAAAAGGCTTCTGGATTATCAGCACCAGGGAAACGGCAACCAATACCAACGATCGCAATCGCATTATTTTCTTTTTGTTCTTTTTGTTGCTGCGATACGACCTTTTGTTGTGGAACTCCACCGCCTAAATGTTGTGCTAAAGCTGCGATTGAAGGATAATCATACAACAGAGTCGGTGAAAGTTCGCGTCCCAACCATTCCTGCAATTCTCCCGAAATTCTCACTGCTGCCAAGGAACCCAGACCGTATTGTGCGAGAGGTTCGTTAATATTGATTTCTTGGGAGGAAATTTGCAATTGTTCAGTGACTTTGGTAACTAACCAAGCTGCGATCGCTTCGGTGTTTGCTGTCTCAATTTGGGTTTGTTCTAACTGCGGTGCGATTGATTCCACATTTTCTAATTTAGTTTTGTTGTGAGAATCAGCACTCCAAATAGCAACCACGTCGAGAGTACCAGCTTCAAACTCAGCCCGACAGGTACTGCGCCGTACTTTACCGGAAGAAGTTTTCGGTAAACTATTCGTTTTAATCAAAACAATGGCATGAGTTTGCAAATCATGGTGTTCGGCTACGGCTTTACGAATTGCTCCTATGACTTCATCAGCGTTAAGCTTGCGGAGGTGACTGCGTTCGACTTCTTGGACAATCACCAACTTTTCACCAGTTTTGATTTCGACTGCAAAGGCTGCACCACCAGCAGGACGTAGTGCAGGGTGACTATTTTCCACAGTGAATTCAATATCTTGAGGATAATGGTTGCGACCCATGATGATAATTAAATCTTTGAGGCGACCAGTGATAAACAACTCACCATCGTGTAAAAAGCCTAAATCCCCAGTCCGCAGAAAAGGACCAGTTTTATTGTCTGCAAGGTACGCTTGAAAAGTATTTTTCGTTTGTTCGGGACGATTCCAGTAACCTTGAGCGATACTATCGCCTGCTACCCAAACTTCTCCCACCTGTTCATCTGGACAAGGCAGAAATGATTCGGGGTTGACAATCAGCACTTTTTGGTCTGGGCTACTTTTACCACAACCAACAATCGCTTTGCCACCATCAGAAGCAGTAGTATATATGACTTGGTTTTGTTCCAAAGCTGTGGGTTGAATATGACGAACAATTGGAGCCTCAGATTTCAAACCCCCAGATACAATTAAAGTTGTTTCCGCCATTCCATAGCAAGGATAGAATGCTGAGTGACGGAAACCGCAAGGAGCAAAAGTTTCGGCAAAACGTTCCATTGTTTCGGCACGTATCGGTTCTGCACCTGTAAACGCAACTTCCCAACGACTTAAATCAAGAGTTGCTAGTTGTTCCGGGGTAATTTGGCGACAAGCAAGGTCATAAGCAAAATTTGGACCTCCACTGGTCGTTGCTTTGTAATTAGAAATTGCCTGCAACCAACGGAAAGGCTTTTGGAGAAAAGCAACTGGTGGCATGAGAATGCAAGGTCTACCAAGATACAATGGCTGGAGCAAATTCCCAATTAATCCCATGTCATGGTATAAGGGCAACCAACCTACAACAATAGTTTCCTTGGTATGGTCAAAAGCCCTCAAAATCATTTGCTCATTGTGCAATAGATTACCATGACTCACCATCACCCCTTTTGGAGTTCCCGTAGAACCCGAAGTGTACTGGAGAAAAGCCAAAGTATCACTGTTTATATTTGGATGCTGCCAATCTACGGCTATGTCAGTGTTAATATTATCGGTTGTTAACCAGGGTATTGCAGCCAATGTATTATTTTCAGCCAATTGAACCGCCATGGTTGTTAATTCGGATGCTGTAGTCAGTGCTACCACTGCTGAAGCATCTGATACAATCGCCTGTAGCCTAGACATTTTTTGATTGCGTCGGGGTGGATAAGCAGGAACCGCGACAAAGCCAGCATATAAACAACCAAAAAAGGCAGCGGTAAATTCTAGTCCAGGTGGATATAGTAACAAAGCCCGCGAACCTGGTACTCCGTGTTGAAGAAGTTGAGTGGCGATCGCCCGTGCTTTTTTATCTAATTCTTGATAACTTAGATTAACGCTTTCTGTTTCTCCATCAAGAAGAAAAGTATAAGCTGTTTGTTCAGTTTGATTTTGCGCTCTGTAGGTTAAAAGTTCTACTAAAGTAGAAAATTTAACATCATTGTTATTGGTAAAATCGTTTAAATTAGCAATCATTTGATGTTTCCTCAGAAAAGATAAAGTACTTGGCAGAATCTGTTATTAACAGTTATTAAGTATCCGCATTATTAGTTTCATCATTGGCGGAAACACCACACCAATTGGTGGAAGGCGTTAATCCACACCATACGCTTGATAACTGCGGCTGGTACTGTTCACTGGTTTAATATTCCGAAAAGTTGCTTTGAATAATCGCAACTGCGGGATGTATGCGATGGATTTAGTGCGTTCTTGTGTTTAATACCAGTCGTATGCCAAATTTTATGCAGTAAGTAAGCTGGCAAGAAAAAATTAAACTATGTAAAGAAAAGTAAATCTTGGAAACTAGCTTGTAGTAAGCGCTTATTACATACCTTTAATTATCTACACCGACCTACTTAAGTAAGTTGGCTAAAATCTTGCACCTGTTACAACAGTGAGGAGGCTCAGCCTCCAAACCCTTGTTACCAGGTTGAACCTGGTAACGAGATATTAGAGCCTCTGGCTCACAATTAACTAGTCACAGCGCCCACACCAATCAGAACTATGCCGACTGAACAAACACTTGCATTTGTTCTAACAATGCATCTACATCTTTTTGTAGTTGCTGCAAATCTTGTTCATGGTTCACGGTCCAAGTATGTATTGCATCCAAGCTTGCATTTAAAAAAGCATTGCGACAAGCATGATAGTCAATCTTACCAGTAGAGTCTTTTGGAATACTACCTGCCTTTAAAAACACCACAGTATAAATTTGCAGTTCATGTTCTTCTAAAACTGCAGAACGGATGGCTTTAATGACTTCATCCGCATTAAAAATACGTGAATAGGCTCTCTTCACCTCCTGAAGAACGACTAACCGTTCTTGATAATTAACTTCTACAGAAAAGACCACTCCAGCGCTTGGTTTTAAGGATGGATGGCTCTGCTTCACAGTTGTTTCAATAGCTTGAGTATGATAGTTGTGACCTCGAATACTAATTACTACATTGACCAATTGTTGGTTTAGGTTACTTTTATCAACAAGGTTTTGTACTTCTTGTTGCTGAGAATTAACCAATACTAAATGATTCATTTCTCCGTCCTCCGTTGTAAAATTAAGGTAAATAGACTTAAAGATTCAGATAAGCTATAACTCACTTCAAGCAACTATAAGAAAACTCTTCAATAAAATTTTATTTTTTATTTATTATATAAAATAAAAGATAAAACTATTAAAGGTGATATCCATAAAACTTGATAGTGCAATCACTTATAAAAGATTCGCGTTCTCTGTAGAGACGCGCCATGGCGCATCTCTACATTGTGGTCGTGATAAGGGTTCTGGTCTTATCTGAACCGTATGGACTTATAAAGCGTCAAATCTTTCTAGCAATGTTATACTGTGTCACCCAATATTTTTATTGCTTTTATAATATATTACGGTTCACTTCTGGAAAATTATGCACTTGTCTGGTGATTTTTCAGAAAAAATTGGGAGAAAATTAAAAATGTTAGCAAATCTAGTAATTCTATTTAATTTGTAAAAATCCATCGGCTCAGGTTTCCGGCTTCTTCGGTAAAGTCAGGAATTTGGCTGTTCACGAAGGCGAGTGCGTGCCGCAGGCATAAACTCTTCGTGTGCCCGTAGAGCTTATGATTTAGGATTGCTATAGAATACATTATTTATCAATAATTAAGGAATTAAAAGTCAAAAATAATACTGTAAGCAAAGCGCTTCCACAAAAAAATGTAACTTATGAATTATTATTGATTTATTTCAAATAAACCGATTGGAAACCTCTAATAAATATTACTCAGTTTTTTGTATAAGAAGCAAATTTGATTGAATTATGTTATAAGTATCCTCTTGAAATTGCTTTGACGTTAATTTATCAGGAATTTCTGCTGCTAAGATTTCGATGAGTTGCGATGGTGAACAATCTGGAAAAACCGCTAATACTTCATTAATAATTAAACTTGCCATTGGTCCAATAAACTTAGTGAGTTCTTGCTGAATAAGTTTTAAAAGCTCCAAATTCCTATTTACAGAAGAATTTTCCATAAAAACCTGTATGTTATGATTTATAGAGTTGTTGTTATTAACAGAAGTGTTAGATACTGCTATTTTAGTAAGTATTTTCATCAAAACATCGCTAATTTTTGCCGCTATTAATGGAGTTTTCATCAAAACATGAGGAGAAGACTCGATAGGAACAGTTGATTCTTGTTGTATATACTCTGCCAAATCTAAGTTGATATACATAGGTGTTTGTGGATGAATGTCGCCATTTGTAGCATTTTCTTGTCTAAGTTCTCGTTCTAATTTTTGTAAAATTAATAATTCTTCTAATGCTTTCTTAGTTTTTTTTTCTTGTTTTTGCTTTTGGAAACTTTTAATTCCTTGTATTCGAGGTATAAATGTAAAACGAGGTAAAACAGGTGAATGACTGTGTAGGTTATTCAAGAAAACAAGAATTTCTTTAGCTGAATGGAAGCGCTCATTTGGTACTTCTGCCAGCATTTTTTCTAAAATGAGCGCAAAATCCTCAGAGATATTGACTTGAGAACGCCATTGCCAATTTAGTGATTCATCTAAGAGAGAAAGTGGCATTTTACCCGTTAAAAGAACCACTGCACAAACACCAAGTGCATAGAGATCGCTAGAAGGATAGGATTGTCCTAAACGTAGCTGTTCAGGTGGAGAATAGCCAATCTTCCCGACTACTGATTTGCGAATTGAGTTATAAAAATTTAGAGAATCAGGAGACATAATCTGGGTACAATTCTCTTGAACTACCCCAAAATCAATCAGCACGGGTTTAGATTGATTATGAGGTAACATGATATTCTCTAGTGAAATATCTCTGTGAATTATTTGGCGATCGTGGAGATATTCTAAAACTGGTAATATATCCATTAACCATGTTCTCACTTCTATTTCAGAAAATGGCTCACCTTTCTGTAGCATGCGATCGGATAAAATTTCTGAATAAGTTTTGCCGTCAATATATTCCTGAACGATAAAGATTCGTTGGTTATCCGTAAACCAAGCTAAAAATTTGGGAATTTGAGGATGCTCAATTTGGTATAAAACTTTTGCTTCACGCTCGAATAACTCCTTGCATTTACGGAGGTTTTCTTCTTTTGATGTTGTTGGTACAAACTCTTTCAAAACACAAACTTCATTAAATCGCTCATTGTCGAATGCTAGGTAAGTTCGTCCAAATCCTCCCTTACCAAGAAATTTATGAATCTGATAGCGGCTGTGTATTACAGTTCTTGGCTCAATTTCTGAAATCATTTGTTTTACATCATTGATTTGAATAAACAGCAGTTTGTGTTTAATAGTGTTAAAACTCAGCAATTATGCAGAAATTTGGCTATGTATAAGTAAGTAGGCGAGAAAAAATCGAACTATGTAAAGGAAAGTAAAGCTTGGGAACTAGCTCGTAATAAGCGCTTTAGCGCCTACTACATGCTTTGCAATAGTGAGGAGGCTCAGCCTCCAAACCCTCGTTACCAGGTTCAACCTGGTAACGAGATATTAGAGCCTCTGGCTCTTGTTGAGAATGGTGAGTAAGCGAGAAAGCAGGCGGGTTTCCCACGCCCAGGGGACTGGCGAACCCGAAGGGTGCAAGATGTGAGTCAACCTACTGTGACAGAGTTTATTCAGAGTCAAGTTTTATTTGAACTTATTATTTTTAACTTTTTCTTGACTTCAGATTTAATTAGATGAGGAATGACATGAGGTGCTATTTGCAAAAATGTTGATAAGAATCCTTTCTGCGCAATCAAGTCTTTGATACTTGGAGGATACCAAAAAGTTAATGAGATATTTTCTTCTATCGCTGTAACATGATGCCACCATAAAGGCGGAATGTAGAGTATTTCTCCAGCTTCAAGAATAACCTCAATTTTGTCTTGCCAAGGAAATTTAGGGTAAGATTCTAAGTCAGGCTTAGCAGGATTTACTTTACTCCAAGCAACTGTAGTCCAAGCAGAGGAAGAGCCATTATCTCCAATAGGTGGATAAAATGATAGATAATTTGAAGGTGGATATAAAATGAATTTTTTTCGTCCACGGATTTGTGCAAAAATGTTATGTACATCATCAAAGTGAAGGTAAGTAGTTGAAGTAGATTTTTTGTTAGAGAACACAAAAAAGAAATACATTATTTTTAGGTTTTTCGTGAAGTATTTTGGAAGAAGTATATCTTTAATGAGTTCAGGAAAGTACTTCTGGAAATCCAGAGGAGCTATTTAGTACGATATATTACCATCCTTTTGATTCCCATTAACCACATCAAGATAATCTTTAAGTTTCATTTCTTTGAGATGGTCAAAATCGTTATAATCAAAATTGCAATTCTGAAAAAAAGTTTTGTTGTAAGCTTCAACAGGAACAAGATTATCTCCACAAGTACTTATTAGATAATCATTCGACCACTTTTTATAAGCGTCCCATTGGTTAGCAACACCATTAATAATAAACGCTTGACCTTGTTTCTGCAGATTCAAGTATTCCTGCTTGCTGGGATTGTGAATTCTTGTGATTGAATTGTTTAGTGTAGATGTCATTAAAAATATCTCCTAAAATCAAAGTTAATGTTTGTTTAGATTGAAAAAAGGAAACTTTTTTGGTGTAAGCAAATCAGTTTATTAGGCAGTGCGAACATTATTCTTTAAGTAACCATCTTCCATGTGAATAATACGGTCAGCCATATCAAGAATGCGATTGTCATGAGTAATTAAGAGAATGGAACAACCATGATATTTGGCAAGATTTTTTAAGGTTTCGACTACAGTGTGAGTACTTGCTTTATCTAGCGATGCTGTTGGTTCATCAGCAAGAATTAATTGAGGTTTAGTAACTAATGCCCGTGCAAATGCCACACGTTGTTTTTGTCCTTCAGAAAGTTGTTCAGGATAATAATTAATACGGTGTTTTAAACCTACTAATTCCAGCATCGCTTCTGCCTCACGGCACATTTCTTTACGAGACATATTTTTACCTAATTCCATAGTCATTTGTACATTTTGACTTGCGGTTAGGAAGGGTACTAAATTGTGCTTTTGGAAAACATATCCAATCTGACGACGTAGTTGTAATAGCTTTTGATTGCTGGCACGATAGATTTCGCTTCCCAATACTTTTACGCTACCTTCTTGTACAGTACGTAAACCGGCGATTAAGCTTAATAAAGTTGTTTTCCCTGAACCAGAAGGACCTGTTAAAATTACAATTTCACCAGAGTCAATTGATAAGCTGACATCAAATAAAACTTGTTTACGTAATGAACCTTTTCCAAAGTAGTGGTTGAGGTATTGAACTGAGATAATCGGAGATTGAAACATGATGATTACCTGAAAGATAGAAGATTGATAAATGCTTGGTATCAGAATTGAGAATTGAAACTTCAAAATTCAGTAGACTCTTTGATTGAGACGCTTTGCTCTAAATTGTGAAATTAATTACAAACCGCAAATTATTCATTGGAAATTGGTAGACTTTATCCAAAAAGTTCGGCTGGGTCGGCAGACCGAAGTTTACTCATCGCTAACATTCCGGCTATGGAACACATAATAATTGTTAGTACCATCACCAGCACACCTCTAGTTATCGTCATAAACATTGGCAAGCGAGTCGCATCTTGAACAAAGCTATATAGATATATGCAGAAAGCAAATCCAGGGACGTATCCAATTAAGGACATTAAAACTGCTTGTTGCAAAACCACTTTTACCATGTACGAATTTGCATATCCAATCGCTTTAAATGTTGCGTAGATAACTAAGCTATCAGATATTTGTGTGTACAAAATTTGATAAACAATAATCCCACCAAATGCACATCCTATCACTGTACCCATATTAAAAATAAATCCGATGGGTGTAGATTGCGCTACAGTGTCTTTCTCAAGTTGCATGAAGTCTTCTAAAGTCATTAACTTCACATCTCGAGGTAGGTCTTTGGAGACTTTTTTAATGAGACTTTGGGGGTCAACACCTGGTTGGAGTTGAATAACTCCCATATGAACTTTTTCTAATGGGTGGTTAACGATTTCAGAGAAGTTTAGATCACTGGTGATGATAGCACCATTCGCCGACATCACCCCACCTCCTAGAGAAAATAATCCTCCAATTTTAGTTTGGCGATTAGATACTTCTGTTATCACTTCTCCATGTTTTTCCAGGTTTTCAACAATTGGACCAAATTCCGGTCGAGAAAGTCTATCAAATAATACGGTGTTAGCTGCTTTTATCGCTTCTGTTTGTTGATTGATTTCTGGTATTTTAAACACAGGCTTATCCGGCGTAAAAGCGCAAATAGCTATCGGTGTTTTGACAAAAGTTTTAGGATTTTTGAAATTTACGGTGGAAAAGTAGAAAGGATTGACTGAGGCTATCCCATCGACTGATGAAATGTTATACAAATAGCGCCGTGGAAACTCTTTCATTTCAAAAAAAAGCTCTGTATCGCGATGCAGCAACACTAAATCTGCTTGTAATTTTTTATGAAAGGTGACAGCATCTTCAAAAAGTCCGTCTCGAAAACCCAATTGAATAAACATCAACATTACAGCAAAGGTCACGCCAGTAATTGTAACTAATAAGCGAGCTTTGCGATGGATTAGTTGCAACCAAGCAATAGGTGTTGTAGCGCTCATAATTTAGTATTTTCCTATAATTTCAACTATTTGAATTAGTTTCAAGTTTGACATCAACCTGCAAATTAATGAATTTAGCAGCTTCGTTAACATCGCTAGCATTTAAGCGAATCTTTACCTCTGCAATCCTTGAATCAGCATTTATCGTAGGGTCATTACTTACAACATTTCGCTTACCTATTTGGACACCTACTTTCTCAACGCTTCCAGCTAATGCTTTCGGTAATGCGCGACTCGATATCGAAGCTTTTTGACCTACTTTTATTTTGCTGATATCAGTTTCGTAAATTTCAGCAACAACATACATTTGCTGCGTTTGAGCTAGCTCAACTATCCCTTTTTCAAAGCTAATAGTTTCTCCCGGAAAAGTGTTAATTTTCAAAATTTTTCCATCCATCGGCGCTCTCACGTAAGCCAAATCTAAATTTGCTTTTGCTTCCAGGACAGATGCCTTTGCTTTTTCTAACTCGCTTTGAGCAACCTGCACATCTACAGGACGTACTTCTTTTAACTTTCTTAAACTAGCTTTAGCTTCTTTAATCTGGTTGGGAAATGATGATAAAGTCTGATTCAGCGAACTTTTAGCTTCCTTAAGTTGCGCTTGCAAAGTTTCTACTGCTAATTTTTTAGTATCGTTGGTAACAGCAGATATTGCGCCTTGTTCGTACAATGATCGATAGCGTGCGTACTCAGTCTGTGCATTTTTCAGTTGCGCTTCCAAGCCAGCTATCTTGGCTTTTTGAACGGTAATATTCCCTTGAAATTGGGCTTCTAAATCTGCGATGCGTGCTTGCCCGGCCGCAACTTCTCCTTGTTTTGTAGTCCCTGCTTTGGCTTGATCAAGTTGCGCTTGAGCGACTCGAACGCCCATTTGGGCTTTGTCTACGGTTGTTTGCAGTTGTCTGACGTTATCAAGAACAGCAATTAATTGTCCGCGACGAACATTATCGCCTTCTTTTACCAAAACCTTATCTAACGTGGCAGTTTGCAAAGCAGATGGTCCAGATAGGTTAACGATTTTATCCTTTGTTTGAATGCGTCCTAAAGCTGCAATACTTGGATTTACAGGTTTTTGAACTGGAGCTGTTGGCGCTACATTACTCTGGTTTTTAAGTTGCAAACTTAAATTAGAGCTAGTGGAAAAAATATAGACCGGCACAGCAATAGCTGCTAATCCTACAGGAACCATTAAAGCTACCTTCAATTTTTTTGACTTCGTATCAAAGCTTACTGGTTTGCGAAAAATGTCCATTGGAAGTCAACCTTAGTTATTATTTGTTAGATTTTGGGAATTGGTGTTTGTAATTCGTAAGTCGTGATTCGCAATGACTCTTCAATTACGAATCATCTTGCTTCTATATCTTGATAGGGGTAAGCCAATTATTTTATGCAGTCGCACGACGAGAAATTTCTCAATCACGGCAAACGCATCTAAATTTGATGTCCCGTACTTAAAATGTTTAAGTTCCCCAACGGAACACTACAGCCCCCCAGCTCAGCCCTGCACCAAACCCTGAGGCAGCAATCAGGTGGTCGGGCTGGATGTGACCTTGACGCACCCATTCATCAAGAGCTAGCCCAATTGAAGCAGCAGAGGTATTGCCGTAGTTTTCAAGGTTGCTAATCACTTTTTCAGACGGTACTCCTAAGCGCAGTGCTACAGCATCAAGGATTCGCTGGTTAGCTTGGTGTAACAACAGCCAGTCAAGTTCATTAGCACTGACTCCGGAACGATAGAGGGCTTTATCAATCACTTCCGGCACAGATCGCACAGCAAATTTATAGACCTCTTGACCATTCATCGTGATTGGTGTAATGGTTCCCTGACCAACATTTATGTCGTTGGTAAGTTGACGTTGTAGCGACGGACAAGCAATGTTCAAATGGTGATGGCCGCTGCCATCACTTCGCAACTCAAAGCCCAGGAGTCGGTCTTCATGGTGAGCTTGGATAACTATTGCCCCAGCACCGTCTCCAAACAGCACACAGGTACGTCGATCTGACCAGTCTACCCACCGGGAGAGAACATCTGCACCAATCAGCAAAATATTGCGGTAAGTACCAGTGCGGATAAACTGGGCAGCAGTTACCAAGCCGAACACAAACCCCGAACAAGCAGCAGTTAAGTCAAAAGCGACTGCCCACTTTGCACCTAGTTCATGCTGAATCCGACCGGCGTTGCCAAATCGGTCATCTGCCGTGGAAGTGGCTAACAAAATCAAATCTATGTTGGTAGCAGCCAAACCGGCAGATGAAAGTGCCTGTTTGCCAGCTCGCACCGCTAGTGAAGTCAGGCTCTCTTCGTTTCGTAGCAGCCTGCGAGCGCCGATGCCAGTACGGCTTTTAATCCACTCATCAGAAGTTTGTACCACTTGAGTAAGGTCATCGTTAGTTATAACCATGTCTGGAACAGCTGAACCAGTACCAGTCAAGGCAACACCTGCAAAAGTTTCTGCTATCATGACATATCCATTAGAGGTAGAGATTAGCCCTCAAATTTTTTGAAAGCCAAAGTGACATTGTGACCACCAAAACCTAAAGAGTTAGAAAGGGCAACCTCAACTCGTTGATTCCGGCTTTTATGGGGGACGTAGTCCAAGTCACATTCAGGATCTGGCTCCTCCAAATTGATAGTAGGAGGAATTTTGTCTGTAAACACTGCCATAACTGTTGCCACAGCTTCGATACCTCCTGCACCACCTAACAAATGTCCAGTCATCGATTTAGTGGAACTAACGGGTGTGCGAAAGGCATTCTCTCCGAGAGCTTTTTTAATCGCTAAAGTTTCATTAACATCGTTAGCAGCAGTGCTAGTGCCGTGAGCGTTGATATAGCTCACCTGATTGGGGAACAAGCCAGCATCTTTGAGAGCAAGTTCCATAGCTCTAGCCGCTCCCTCGCCACCAGGAGATGGAGCTGTCATGTGGTAGGCATCACAAGTTATTGCATAGCCAACGATTTCTGCATAGATATTAGCCCCACGGCTCAAAGCATGCTCTAGCTCTTCTAGTAATAAAATGCCAGCACCTTCTCCCATCACAAACCCATCTCGGTTGCGCTCAAAGGGACGAGAAGCACGAGTAGGCTCTTGATTACGAGTTGATAAAGCTTTAGCTGCGGCAAAGCCAGCTACACATAGAGGGGTAATTGCTGCTTCCGTACCACCACATAGAATTGCAGAGGCATAACCATATTGAATTAAACGAAAACCTTCTCCCACAGCATTGGAACCAGCAGCACAGGCGGTAACAGTACAGGAGTTAGGTCCTTTAGCACCTGTATGGATTGCTGTTAATCCAGCTGCCATGTTTGCAATCATCATCGGAACATAAAAAGGACTACAGCGGTCAGGACCGCGAGTTAAGTAAACTTCTTGTTGCTCTTCCATTACTTTGATACCGCCAATGCCACTGCCTATTATCACTCCTACTTGAGTGGCATTCAGGTCATTGATTTCAAATTTGGCATCGGCGATCGCTTGAATACTGGTAGCAACTGCAAATTGGGCAAAGCGATCCATACGCTTTACATCCTTGCGTTCTAAATAATCGCAAGGCTCAAAGCCCTTTACTTCTGCCGCAATGCGACAAGTATGGCGAGAGGTATCAAACAAGGTAATGGGTGCAATACCACTGCGTCCCTCAAGCAAGGCGTTCCAGTATTTCGTTACTTGATTTCCTAGGGGGGTAATAGCTCCTAAACCTGTAACTACTACCCGTTTTGGCTTCATAATAGTCATATGCAAAACTCAAACAACAGATTTTTTGTGTGTATACTTTTGAGGAATATCAATTAACCTGAACTTCCCTTCATTCGGTTTGTTTGAAAGGTCAATCCTGAGCTACAGCATCCGGCAGTTGCTTTTCTACTAGTCTCAACGGTTTATACTGGTAGGCGATAACCGTCGCCAATACGGTTAGTATTCCCATCACAATAAACATCAAACCGATACCACGTCCAGTACCGACACCAATAATTTTTCCAATACTTCCAGCTAAAAGCCCGTTAGGAGTCATTAATGGCTCGAAGATTTTATCTGCTAGTGGTCCTGCGACTGTGTAAGCAAAAGGCTGCGATGCGTTGGAGATCGCTCCTATTGTTGCAAAAACTCGACCTTGGACACTAGAGGGTACTTTCCTTTGGAAAATAACTTGGCTTGAACTGTTAATAATTGGTAGACCGAAGAAAAAGAGGAAAGCTATCAGCGCTAAGACGGGAACGAATTGGTAGAACCCTGCACACGTAATGCAGATTCCACCTAGCAGCATAAAGCTAAATATACTTAGAATTAGATGTTGCGGTGTTTTCACAGTACTGACGAGAACGCTGCTTGCCAGCATTCCCACACCGCCAACAGTCATAATTGTACCTAAGTCCGTAGCTGAAGCGAAGGACAATACTAGGGGCGTAATTAGCATCTGCACAATTCCGACGAGGAAATTGTTAACGGCGAAGAAAAGCAGCAGCGCAAACAGTCCTCTTCTTTTCAGTATATATATCAAGCCGTAGGATACTTCTTTGAACCAAGGAGTTTTTTCGGCGCGATGGCGATCAATGTACTGTTTTGGGAACGGAACTAGTAAAAGAATACTGAAAGCAAAAATAAAGGTGGCAAAATCAATAAAGAGAATGCCATCGATATCGAGAATGAGCAGCAGCACCCCTCCTAGCATCGGTGCGACCAACCGACCAGCAGCTTCCCCTATTTGCAACATACCGTTGGCGCGAGCAAGGTGTTGTGGAGGTACGAGGAGGGTAGTGGCAGACGTATAAGCGGGCCATTGAAAGGCGCTGAAGCAGGAACTTATGGTTGCACCTATATATATGTGCCAAATCGTCAAGTCGCCTGCTGCCAACAAAATTGCAATCACCCCTGTAGCAATACCTGCTCCTAAATCACTAAATACCATCATCCAGCGGCGTGGGAATTGGTCTACCAGCGTGCCTGCTATAGGGGAAATGAGAATCATCGGCAAGCTTGTAAATAGGGAAATGAGGGCGAACTGTGTTACTGAACCAGTTCGCTGGTATACCCATACACCCAAAGCAAAGTTACTTAACTGAGAGCCGATGAGAGAAATTACCTGTCCGAACCAGATGAGGGTAAAAATTTGCATTCCTGTATTTTTTGGATGTTGGGTCATTTCAATACTCCTCATTAACCTACATTTGCTTGCTCAATGCAGATTCTTAACTGTTCTGCGACAGCTTGGATGTGGGGTTGAGCCATCATCGTAATATGGTCGCCTGGGACAAGGTGAATATCGACATTTTGAGCGGAAAACTGACCCCATCCCCATGCTGGATCTTGGCGTAACTCAGTCAAAAGTGCAGCATCCTCAGTACTAATCTCGCTAGCTCGCAACAAGGTAATTTGATTTGGGTAGACTTGGTGCGATAGATAGTTAATACTAGCTTGCATGTTAGCCTCGAAAACCTGCACCAAACCGCGTACTTGCTTTGTATCAGTACCAGCGGGTAGTAAATCAACGGCGATTAATCGCTCTTTGAGATATTCCAATTGTTCGTCAAGTTCTAGCGGCTGGAGAATCTCATAAGATATATCTAAGTTTTTGCCTACCCAACGTTCGATGAGGCGAGCAGTTTCGGTCACTCGAGTTGCATCATCGACATCAACATATACGGGTTTGTCACTTGCAACCGGGGCTGGAGCGTCTAAAATGGCAACCAGAGCAACCTCATGTCCTGATTTGACCAACTGTTGAGCCATTTCATAGGCAACAATACCCCCAAACGAGTGACCCCCGAGAAAATACGGTCCTGAGGGCTGAATGGTTTGTATCGCTTGGATGTAGTAAGCCGCCATGTCCTCAACTTGGGTTAATGGTTCGGATTCTCCATTTAAACCTGGTGCTTGCAAGCCGTAAAATGTTTGGTTTGGACCTAGATAACGCGCCAAATTATGTAAATAAAGGACATTACCGCCACCTCCGGGTAAACAGAAGAAAGGATACTTGGAATTACCTTTTTGAATTTCTACCAAAGCAGACCAAGATGATACTTCTGATTCTTGGCGAAGAATATTAGCCAATTTTTCGATTGTGGCATTTTGGAAAAGTGTTGCTAAAGCCAAGCTTTTACCAAACTCTTGGTTAATATGAGCCATCAAGCGCACAGCCAAAAGCGAGTGACCGCCCAGTTCAAAAAAGCTATCCTTTACTCCCACAGGATGGACGTTTAGAAGATTTTCCCAGATATTCGCTAATTTCAGTTCCAAATCATCGCGTGGTGCCAAGAATTCTGCTTTTAGCTCATCAACACGAGATGTATCGGGTTGCGGTAGGGCTTGACGGTCTACCTTACCATGAGCGGTTAGAGGTATTACCTCGAGCATCACAAAGGCAGAGGGTATCATGTATTCGGGCAACTTTTCCTGTAAAAATTGGCGCAGTTGGCTACTTGTTGGGGCTTGCTCTTGGGGAACAATATAACCTACCAAACGTTTGTCTCCAGGTTGGTCTTCCCTGGCAATAACGGTGACAGAATTTACCAAGGGATGTTGAGCAAGTTCGGACTCAATTTCTTCTAATTCAATGCGGAAGCCTCGAATTTTAACTTGATGGTCAATGCGTCCGAGGTACTCAATATTACCATCAGGTAGATATCGCGCTAAATCCCCTGTTTTATATAGGCGAGAACCAACTTCATCGCTAAAGGGGTTGGGAATAAATCGCTGTTGTGTTAATTCTGGGCGATTGAGATAACCCCTAGCGACTCCCGCGCCACCGATGTATAATTCGCCGGGAACACCAATCGGTACAAGTTTTTGATTTTCATCAAGCAAATAAAGTTGAGTATTTGCGATCGCACGACCAATTAAAATTGCACCTGATAAAGAAGTTTGCTCGCAAACCTCATAAACGCAGCAACCAACAACAGTTTCGGTCGGACCATATTCGTTTATTATTCTTGTATTTGGGGCATTATCACGCCAGAATTTCAAACTTTTACCCAATAGTGCTTCGCCACCGATAACCAATGCTTTCGTTTCGGTTACATCTTTGCAATTGGGTAACATCTGATTGAGCATTTCCAGATGAGCAGGAGTAATTTTAACCAAGCTATAGTTTTTATCAGACTGCAAAAGTGCTGACAAAGCTTCGATTTCTTCGTTCTCGGGCAATAGTACCACCCTTTGTCCGACCAATAACGGAGAGAATAAGCTGGTAATCGTAGCGTCGAACCCTATCGAAGATTGCACTGGAGTACCGTAACCTTGGGCGATGGCATACGCATTTGTACACCAACTGAGGTAATTAACTAGACCTCTGTGAGGAATCATTGTTCCTTTGGGTTTTCCAGTAGAACCAGAGGTGTAGATGATATAAGCCAAATTTCCCGATGTAACATTGCTAACAGGATTTTCGATACTTAAAGTAGCGTTTGCTTCCAAATCCTTATCAAGGCAAATGACATTGGTGTTATATTCAACAAACTTATCAACAAGTCGTTGTTGAGTTAACAGTATCGGGATTTGAGCATCCTCTAACATAAATCCCAGCCGTTCCTGGGGATATGTGGGGTCAAAAGGTATATATGCACCACCTGCTTTGAGAATTCCAAAGATACCGATGAGCATATCTAACGAACGTTCTGCACAAATTCCCACCAAGACTTCTGGTTTGACTCCCAACTTTTGCAGTTGATGCGCTAGCTGGTTTGCCTTTACGTTTAGTTGTGCATAAGTGAGATACTCGTTATTAAATTCAACAGCAATGTTGTTGGGTGTACGTTCTACTTGTTCTTCAAAAAGTTGATGGATGCATTTGTCTTGCGGGTAGTCGGTTTTTGTATTGTTAAAATCAATCAGCAACCTTTGCCGTTCGCTTTCGCTGATAATATTTAAATCAATGATTGCAGCTTCTGCTCCATTAGCGACACTTGCTATTAAGGTCTGGTATTGTTTGGAAATAATTTTGATACTATCCTCAGAAAATAAGTTAGAATCGTAATCAAAGTTCAAAGATAAATTAGTTTTACCGTAAAGGCTGGAGAGCTTTATTTGGAATTTTTCTGTATTCGCGTAGTTTTGATATGCTGAAAATGAAATATCAGCAGCTACATAGCTCTCAGACTGTTCTGTAAAATCAAAACAGAAAGGAAAAAATGCACGAGAAGTAAATTTATCATTTGCAGTGACAATATGCTCCCAGTCGAAATACTCTTGCCATTTTTTTGCAAAGCGCGAAGATTCCGAAACTCTTTCCAGAAGTTCCGAGAATTTTAAATTTCCTTCTAGATGCGAATGAGTAGGCAAATACTTAGTTAAAAGCCCCAAAACTTCCTTTAATTCTTCATATTCGCGCCCATCGCAAGCAGTACCAATCACAATATCAGATTGTCCGCTTAAGCGCCAAAGCAGCACTTGCCAGCAAGCTAGTAAAATTGTTTCGGCTGAAGTGTTATACTTTTCTTGCAATATTTCAAGTTTTGCTACCGTATCTGGATGAATCTCTAAGGAAAGCGATTTCGGTTCAAATCGTATTGCAGATGGCTGATTTACATTTTTGTTTTCAAAGGGAAGTTTCAAAGTTAACACAGAAGAAATATCTTGTTGCTCCCAATAGTTTCTTGCTGTTTCTGTGTCCTCAGATTCTAATAATTCATTCAGCCATTCGCAGATGTCTGCATATTGCATCACTTCATCTGATAATTCTTCGCCGTGCAAGCAAGCTGTATAAGAACGACCGATTTCACGTACAAAATTATTGAGTGTTGCCATATCTGCATATAAAGCAGGTAAGCTGATAAACAGTATATGCTTGTCCGAAGACAGTTTAATTAAAGCAACGTTCAAAATTGAACCTTGTTCCAAATTGAAATCTTGCAAACTTTCATCTTGAAAAAGCGTATCAATTTTTGCTTTTTGTACTTGAGAAGTCAAACCGCTCCAGTCGTATTCTTGAAGGGAGAACTTGCTGGAAGTGCTGATTGACTGTAAGGGAATATTCATACCCGGTAAGGAATGAAAAGCGGTGCGAAGGATTTCCTGGCGATCGATGATATTTTCTAAAGCTAATTTAAGAATATCAGGATTGAGATTACCTGCGATATTTATCGCAATTTGGGAACAGTAAGCTTGGCGATTATCTTCTTGTTGCAACCATAAATGCTTTTGTTGAGGAGAAATGCGAACAAGATTGGTCATTTGAGCGTGCATAAAGTTAAGCTCCTTTGTGAGAGTACAACGTCATCAAATTAATAAATGCCTGCAATATAATTCGATGTGAGTTTAATAAAATCACACCAAAATAGTGGCTTACCTCGTGTAATAACGAACATCCACACCTGCATCTATGTTTTAATAGGGGTAGGCAAATCAATTTATGCTGTCAGTTGCCAACATTTCAAAAAAAACTCCCAAATGCTTATGTAGTAAGCATTTGGGAGAAGAGCATCCTACTCGCTTTACACCGTTTCACTTTAAAGTTGATACAAATAGGCAGCAGGGGTTGGGAGGAACCATGACAATTAACAAGGTTCTGCCATGGCAACTACAATCTTTCTTTTGCCGACGAATGGCATCCGTCCATGTGCTGCTAACATATTGTCCAGCATCAACACATCTCCTTCCTGCCAAGGATAAATAACTGCTTCTTGGCGATATACTTCACGAATTTCATCTAAAACAGAGGTTTCGATGGGAGAACCATCACCGTAATAGGCATTGCGAGGAAACTCATCCTCTTTAAGCAATGCAGACAATGATTCGCGTACTTCTGCTTTCAAGCTGGAAATGTGGAACAAATGAGCTTGGTTAAACCACACCATTTCCCCAGTCTTGGGATGTTTGGCAACAGCTTGACAAACTTGGCTTGTTCTGAGGGTGTTGTTACTTGTCCATTCAAATGAAATACCTAACTTGCGGCAATAAGTTTCTACCTCAGATTTATTTGTGGTTTGAAAAACTTCTTGCCAGGGCAAATCTAAATCGCCATAGTTCCGCACGTACATGACTTTTTTTTCGATAAACCGTTCTTTGATGGCTGGGTTGATGCGTTCAAATATTTTACGGCTATCAGCGATTGGTGTTTCTCCCCCAATTTCTGATGCTTTAACGCAGAAAAACGCTATTTTCATTGGATAAATGGGAGAGTAAGCATTTTCGTTATGTAGCGGAATCACTTCGTCGGCAGGATATTCAGTTGAAGTATAAATTTTATCGCTGACCTCTGTGCGTGGCGTTGAGCGATAGGTGTAATTTAAGAGTTCTCCGGTGGAAGCTACTTCTACAAACTTTTGGAATTCTTCAACTGTACTTACATGGAAATTTCGGAAAAGTACGCCACCATATTTAAGTAAATTAGTTTCCATCAAATCGCGATTTTGCTGCGCCCAGGGGATTAAACTGATACCATCTACAGCAGGAGAAATGACTAACGGTAAAGAATTTGCTGAGTTGAGTGGTTGCAAATTTACTAATTTTTCAACGACTTTGCGTTTTGTGGTTTGTAATCTTTTGATGCTGTTTGTTTCTAACTCTAAGTTCTTCATTTTCGTTCATCCTTACATTGGAATTGTGTCAATTAATATCAAATTCGGCTGATGGGTTGTAGTGAGCAATTCGTCGCTCATTTCAGCACTGAAGCACTCACTACAAACCATTGGGATTAGAAAATTAAGCAGATTTGCGCTTGAACTTGTTCAATTTATTTCTTGTCGCTTCTGCAAGTTTTTGGTCTTTGATGAGTTGTTTTTGCTCATTTTTTGCTAGCAATATTTCTTTGAGGGATTGTAAGTTGGTGTTAGGTTGGGCGATAACAGCACGCAAAATGGTTTCAAAATCTGCTAGCATGCGTTCGATGGTGTCAGTATTAAACAAGTTTGTGCTGTACTCGAAATTGCCTGTAAGTCCTTGTTCTGTCTCCCACAAAGTCAACAACAAATCAAATTTAGCTGTACCATCATCAATTTCTAAAACCTTGAGAGTTAAGTCCTCTAACTCCATCGCAGGCATAGGGGCATTTTGGAGGACAAACTTAGATTGAAATAGTGGTGTACGGCTTAAATCCCTTTCTGGATTAAGGGCTGCTACCAGTTGGTCAAACGGCATATCTTGGTGGTCATAAGCATCCATTGTTACCTGGCGAACACGTGCGAGTAAGTCGCGAAAAGTCGGATTACCTGATAAGTCAGTACGTAGTACCAATTGGTTAACAAAGAAACCAATGATTCCTTCCGTCTCTAGCCGATTGCGATTGGCAACATCTGTACCTACAACGATGTCATCCTGACCAACATAGCTGTGTAGCAAGGTATTAAATGCTGCCATCAAGGTCATAAACAGAGTCGTTCCTTCCCTGCGACTAAGGGCTTTAATTTCTTCGCTCAGGTCTTTGGGTAGTTCTAAATTTTGCCTTGTACCGCGAAATGTTTGCGATGCGGGACGCGGACGGTCGGTAGGCAGTTCCAGGGTAGGTAGATTGGCGAGTTGCTGCTTCCAGTAAGAAAGATGGGCTTCCATCACCTCACCTTGTAACCATTGATGCTGCCAGTAAGCGAAGTCTGCATATTGGATGGGCAACTCTTCGAGGGAAGTAGGTACACCTTGAACGAAACCAGCGTATAAAGCAGACAACTCGCGCAGAAATATCCCCATTGACCAACCATCGCAGACTATATGATGCATCACCAACAGCAGTATGTGGGATTTTTCATCTAGACGTAGTAAAGTCGCTCGAAGTAAGGGTTCATTCGCCAAGTCAAATGGCTGTTGAGCAGCTTCTAAAACTAATTCCTGTACCTTGACAGATTGTTCATGTTCTAGTAAAAATCGCAAGTCCACTATCGGCAAGGTGATAGTTACAGAGGGAGAGATAACCTGTACTGGGTAACCATTCACCATCGAAAAAGTGGTACGCAACACTTCGTGACGTTGTACGATCGCTCTCAGGCTTTGCTCTAGAGCAACTGGGTTGAAGGAACCCGTTAACTGTAAAGCAGCAGGCACGTTATAAGTGGAACTTCCCCCTTCCAATTGGTCTAAAAACCACAATCTTTGTTGAGCAAAGGACAAAGGCAAATTGTTTGTGCGCGATACTGGTTCAATAGCAGGTATTTGGAAACTTTTTCCACCTTGGCGAACTTTATCGATGCACTCACTTAGTTCTGCTATCGTTGGATACTCAAACAGGTACTGCAAAGGCAGCTTGACAGCAAAGGCTTTTTGCAATCGCGAGATAACTTGAGTTGCTAGCAGAGAATGTCCACCGGCTTCAAAAAAGTTAACATTCACGCCTACTTCTGCTCCCAAGACTTCTAGCCAAACAGTAGCCACTACTTCTTCTGTAAGGCTGCGGGGTGCCTGATAATCATCTTGAACATCACCAAATGTTTCCGGTACAGGTAAGGCGCGACGGTCTATCTTGCCGTTGGGGGTGATGGGCAAAGCATCTAGCATCACAAAAGCCGAAGGCACCATGTATTCAGGCAATTTTTCTTTAAGAAAACGGCGCAGTTCGCTGGTGGTGGGAACTTTCTCGTGAGGCACAATATAACCCACCAGTCGTTTGTCTCCGGGCTGGTCTTCACGAGCAATAACAGTCACACAATTAACTAAGGGGTGCTGACCAAGTAAGGACTCAATTTCTTCCAGTTCGATGCGCAAACCACGAATCTTAACTTGATGGTCAATACGTCCGAGGTACTCAAGATTACCATCCGGCAAGTAGCGGGCTAAGTCTCCCGTTTTATACAACCGAGACCCAGGTTCCTCACTAAAAGGATTGGGGATAAATCTCTGTTGCGTCAACTGTGGACGATTCAGATAACCCCTAGCCACTCCCGCGCCACCGATGTATAATTCACCAATCACACCAATAGGTACGAGCTTTTGATTCTCATCGAGCAAATAAAGCTCAGTATTGGCGATCGGACGACCAATTAAAATTGCACCTGATAAACAAGTTTGCTCTGACACTTCATAAACGCAGCAACCAACCACAGTTTCGGTAGGACCATATTCATTAATGATTCGGGTATTAGGCGCATGATGACGCCAAAATGTCAAGCTTTTACCCAACAGTGCTTCGCCACCAATCACCAATGCTTTGGTTTCGGTCACACCTTTTTTCTCAGGTAGCATCTGATTGAGCATTTGCAAGTGGGCTGGAGTTATTTTCACAAGGCTATAGTTATCAGCTGACTGCAAAAGTGCTGAGAGAGCCTCAATTTCTTCCTTCTCTGGTAGCAATACCACCTTTTGCCCGACCAATAACGGAGAGAATAAGCTGGTAATGGTGGCGTCGAACCCAATCGAAGATTGCACTGGAGCACCGTAACCTTCTGCGACTGCATAAGCTTTTATACACCAACTAAGGTAATTTACAACACCCCGGTGGGGAATCATTGTCCCCTTCGGCTTGCCAGTCGAACCAGAGGTGTAGATGATATAAGCAAGATTTTCCGGTGTCACTTGGCTGAGTGGATTTTCCATGCTCACAGTGGCGATCAAAGACAAATCTGTATCGAGGCAAATCACGCGGGTGTTAGACTCCGCAAAGTTATGAGCAAGCCGTTGTTGAGTTAACATGACTGAAATCTGGGCATCTTCCAGCATGAATCCCAACCGTTCCGTCGGATATGTTGGGTCAAAAGGCACATAGGCACCACCAGCTTTGAGGATACCAAGAATACCAATCACCATATCCAAGGAACGTTCTACACAAATCCCTACTAGTACTTCTGGTCCGACTCCCAATTTCTGTAGTTGATGGGCTAGTTGATTCGCCTTTGTATTAAGTTCTCTGTAAGTCAGATGCTGGTGATCAAATTCAACGGCGATGTTGTTTGGTGTACGTTCTACTTGTGACTCAAATAATTGGTGGATGCATTTGTTTTCAGGGAAGTCGGTTTTTGTATCGTTAAAATCTATCAGTAATTTTTGTCGCTCTCTTTGAGAGATCATCTCTAAATCCAAAAGGCTAGCTTGTGGTTTAGCCACCATATCTGCAAGCATTGTTTCCAAATGTTCCAACATCTGTTTAATGATGGCAACATTAAAGCGAGATGCATTGTAGCTAACTTGCAAGGACAATTGCTCACCAGGAGTTACTACTACTGTCAGAGGGTAGTTAGTGCGTTCAAAGCCACGTACATCGCTAACTTTTACACTACCACTCCCTTCTTGCAAAGATGCATCTAACGGATAGTTTTCAAAAACGACTAAGCTTTCAAACAAAGGTGTACCACGAGGGACATCACTCCATGCTTGAATATCAACCAAGGGAGTGTAAGCGTACTGCTCCAAGTCCACCAACTGAGCTTGTAGCTGTTTCAACCAGGGCAACAGTTTTGCTCCTGGTGAAACTTGCAGTCGTACTGGTAAAGTGTTGATAAATAGCCCCACCATCGACTCTACCCCCGTCAGAGCGGAAGGACGACCGGAAACTGTAGTGCCAAACAATACATCAAATTCACCGCTGTAGCGGTTAAGTAATAGCCCCCAAGTTCCTTGTAACAGGGTATTAAGAGTAAGATGGTTTTCTTTTGCTAGAGATTCCAATTTAGATGTCAGTGTTTTTGGCAACAACAATTTTTGTTCTTTGTAAACATGCTCCTGTTGGAATTTATTGCTGCCAACTTTATCTGTAATTAAAGGAGTAGGGTTAGTAAAACCTTGGAGTGCCTGACGCCAAAATGCCTCAGATTGGGAGAGGTCTTGTTGTTGCAACCAAGCAATATAATCTTTGTAAGGATGTGGAGGAGTTAAATATAAATTCTCACCTTGGACAGCAGCCTCATAATAAGCTAAGACTTCTTTGAGGACGATAGACAAGCACCAGCCATCCATTAACAGGTGGTGATGACTCCAAATAAATTGATAGGTATCCGCTTCCACTTTAATTAGGGTGCAGCGCATCAGCGGAGCTTGGTCAAGTTTAAAACCTTTTTCCCGCTCTGCTTGTAATAATTTTTCCAATCTTTGTTGTTGTTCAACTAAAGAAAGTTCTTGCCAGTCGAGGTTGAACCAAGGTAGAGTTGCAGACTTACAGACAACCTGTAGCGGTTGTTTCGTTTGTTCCCAAATAAACAGAGTACGCAAAATTTGGTAGCGTTCAACCACTCGTTGCCAAGCTCCATGAAATGCCTTAACATCAAGGTTGCCATGCAAAGTGCAGACCAACTGTTCAAAATACATTCCCGAATTAGGAGCGTAAAGGGTGTGAAAAAGCATACCCTGTTGCATTGGGGAAAGAGGATAGATAGCTTCAACGTTTTTGTTTTGTTTGCTCATAAAATCCTTCCAGTACTAAAACTTGATTTATGCAGATATCATCGGCAAGATAATTCGTAATACAAGAGTCATTACGAATTAGAGCGTTGCTGATTCCAAGTATGAAATTTATTTTTTGTGTGGTCGTAATCTTTGTGGAGACGCAATTAATCGCGTCTCCACAAAGATTCATACATACCACGATTCAGCAACACCAAAATGGGCAATACAGAATGCAGACATAAAATTAGCTGCTTTTAAGTTACCCCTATTTCTCTATAGGGGTGAAGTTTGAGCTTTATGCACTTATGTCTGGCGTTCTTTTATTACTGTAGACAGATAATATTCTGAAACTATTGTATTTTAAGGCTTGACCCGATAATTTGGTTTCATATCATGTTCTGAAAAATACCAATAATAAAACTTATTTGTAGTAAGGACTTTATATCAAGTTACGTTCAAACATGTCATTCTGACCGAACGCGAGTGCGTGCCGCAGGCATAGGGAAGAATCTCGCGAGATGCTTCGCTTCACTAACGTTACGCTCAGCATGACAACTTGTCTCTATGACTGCAACTTAGTATTAGTCCTTACATTAGTGGAAGAGGGCTTTAGCCCTTACTACGAACTTCCGCACGGTTATTTAACCAGAACGGTTTTGTACCGCTTAGACGTTCTACTTTGAAATCTTCTTTTTTACGTGAATAATCTATAAAACATCCAAGATACTTAAATTGAAAATGAGGTGCAAAATCTAAAGCTTGTGGCATCAAGTAATAGTTCTATGCACCTATTTCCTACATCAATCTTTTATTTTTATTGTTGCTTGTATAGCAAATGTTTTTGCCTATGAAAAAGCGCAGGCTTTCCGTCCTGCGCTACACTATGATTTAGCATTATAAGCTGTTCCACATTTAATTTGCATTTTAAACCGCAGAGGCGCAGAGGGCACAGAGTAAGAGATAAAAGAGTTTGACGCTTTTTATCAAAACTTGAGATTATGCAAGTTAGATGTGTTTCAGCTTATTAGCTGTCTTAGAGGAACAATTTTTCGTCGAATAAATCTTCAAACTCCTTATCGAGATCGTCCTCAAATTCTTCGCCTAACAAATCTTCAAACTCTTGCTCGAAATCATCCTCAAATTCTTCGCCTAACAAATCAAAACAGCTATCTTCAATTAGAGCAAGGTCACCGAGTAACTCATCTAATTCTTCTTGGTTAAAATCTGCTTCTGGGAAGTCGGAAGGTGTATAGCCTCCTACATCTGATTTTAAGCAATGGGCGATCAGAGATTGTAATTCCTCTACAAACATTATCGCTAAATGTTCTACGGTCGAACGGCGATAGATATTATCGCTATACTTCCAAGTAAATTGCAATTTACCATCGCTTACAAATCCATCAATTTCTAGTAAATGGCTGCAAATTCCTAAGGGGCTTTGGCTTAGTCCCGTGGACTCTTTGGCTAATGTCACTCCAAGATTTTCTAATCCAATGACATCTAGCTGACCAAGATAGTTGAAACTAACTTCTGCTTGCGGCATCGCTTGTAGCTGCGAGCCTATTTTACTATCTTGGCTTAAGTATCGCAATAGTCCGTAGCCGATGCCGCGATTGGGAATGCTGCGTAGTTGCTCTTTAATACTCTTCAATGCTTCCCCTGGATTTTCTACATTTGCAAGCTGTAAAACTACGGGAAATACAGTGGTAAACCAACCAACGGTACGCGATAAGTCCACATTTTCAAATAATTCCTCGCGTCCATGACCTTCTAAGTCAATTAATAGGCGATTATTTCCAGTCCAGCGGGCAAAGGCTTGTACTAAGGCGGTTAATAGCAGGTCGTTAATTTGTGTATTGTAAGCTGCGGGTACTTCCTGTAACAATGCTTGAGTCTGTTGTGCATCCAAAGTCACTGATACTTGGTTTGTAGAAGCTACGGTGTTAGCTTCTTTGGTTACAGGATAATCTTTGGGTAGGGGAGAAATGTTATTACGTTCAGGTGCTAGCCAATAATCTTTTTCTTTGGAGACTGCTTCAGATTCTGCGTAGGAATTTAGCACAGAAGCCCACTCTTTAAAAGATGTCGTTTTGCGTGGAAGTTGAATAGCATCGCCTTGAAGAAGTTGTTGATAAACTGTAAACAAATCTTCCAACAAAATCCGCCAAGAAACACCATCGACTGCTAAATGATGGACAACGAACAGCAACCGACCTGGTTTATCGCTGCCAAGACTCAACAGCGCTACTTTTACAATTGCTCCTTTTTCTAAGTTTAGACTAGCCTGCATTTCGGAGGCTGTAGACTCAATCGTTGCTTGTTGTTGCTGTAATGACAGCGTTGATAAATCTACTACAGAGAAAGGTGTTGTATCATCAGGAGCAGCGTTAATTTGTTGCCAGCCAGATGCTGATGGTACGTATCGCAGCCGTAGGGCATCGTGATGTAGTAGCAATTGTTTCACTGCTTGTTCTATGAGCTTCGGTTCCAGGTTGTTTGGTACTTCCAGCAACACAGACTGGTTGTAGTGGTGCGGTTCGGGCAGATTTTCGTCAAAGAACCATTCTTGGATGGGTGTAAGGTCTACGGAACCAGTCACCAAACCTTGTTCGGCTTGAATAGAAGCAGTATTGCCAACTACATTCGCTAATTCCGCAATAGTTTGGTGTTGGAAGAGTTGTTTGGGGGTAAACTGTAAACCAGTTTGGTTAGCACGGGCAACCATTTGGATAGCGAGAATCGAATCTCCACCTAATTCAAAGAAGTTATCGTGGATACCTACTTGTTTTTGTCCCAGAACTTCCGCCCAAATTTCTGCTAGTATCTCTTGTGTATTTGTGCGAGGTGCGATCGCCGCAAGGCGGGCACTCCGTGCCATCGCACTTGTTTCTTCATGCTTCGTAGCTACTTCTGGTGCGGGTAAAGCATTGCGGTCTAACTTGCCATTGGGCATCACCGGCAGCGACTCCAACACCACAAAGGCAGAAGGTATCATGTACTCTGGCAGCTTTTCTTTTAAGAAGCTACGCAGTTCGCTATTGTTGGGTTGTGCTTGATCCGAGACAAGATAAGCGATGAGACGTTGGTTACCGTTTTGGTCGGGACGAGCAACAACTACAGATTCTTGTACGTTGGGATGTTGGGTGAGTACACTTTCAATTTCCCCAAGTTCAATACGAAAACCGCGAATCTTGACTTGATGGTCAATGCGACCGATAAATTCAATCGTACCATCGCTCAAGTAGCGTGCCTGATCGCCAGTTTTGTACATCCGCGCTTTTGCTTCGTGACTAAAGGGGTTGGAGATAAATTTCTCGGCTGTTAATTCCGGACGGTTGAGGTAGCCTCTGGCTAATCCAGCACCAGCGATATACAATTCACCGATAACACCAATAGGCACTGGTTGCAGGTGGCGGTCAAGAATATATGTTTGGGTGTTGGCGATCGCACGACCAATGGGTAAGGAATTGGTTTTTGCTTGTTCGCAACTCAGTGTAGAACTGCAAACAGTAGCGGTAATGGTGGCTTCGGTCGGACCATAAGCATTACGCCAGCTGACATTTGCTCCTACATGCTTTTGCCAAGAAGTAAACCGTTCTAACTGCACTCTATCGCTACCTACAATTAGCAAGCGTACACTTTCTGCCCAGTTCACTTGGGGCATTTGGGCTACCCACTCTTGCCAGTACGGTACTGGCAGGTTTAACACCGTCAATTTTTCCTGCTTGACAAATTGAGCAAAATCTGAAATTGTAGGAATTTCGGCAGGACGCAGTACTAAAGTCGCTCCACTCAACCAGGTAGGAAAGATTTCTTCAGCAGCAACATCAAAGCTAAAGCTAGCAAATTGTAGGATGCGATCGCTCGCGGTCAGTTCGTAATTTTTGGCGATCGCGCAGTTATGATTTACTAAAGCTTGGTGCGGAATCAGTACTCCTTTCGATTTGCCTGTAGAACCTGAAGTATAAATCACATACGCTAAGTTCTCTGGCTTGGCGATATTAACGGGATTGGTATTTTCTTTACGCGAAATCACTGCCCAATCTGTATCTAATCGCACTACTTTTGCTGAATGTGGAGGCAGTTGACTTTGTAATTTGGCAGTAGTCAGCAGCACCGACGCTTGAGAATCAGATAGCATATGAGCCAGCCGTTCTTGGGGATAAGCCGGGTCTAAAGGTACGTAAGCACCACCAGCCTTGAGAATACCCAGCATCGCAACCAACATTAAGAGCGAACGTTCAAGGCAGATACCGACGAGGACTTCTGGTTTTACACCTAAACTTTGTAGGTAATGCGCTAATTGGTTGGCGCGGCTATTTAGTTCGCGATAGGTTAGCTTTTGTTCGCCAAATTCTACTGCTACAGCATTAGGAGTTAATTCTGCCTGTTGTGCAAACAACTCATGGATGCACTTATCTTGAGGAAAGTCCATCTGAGTGTTGTTCCACTCCACCAGCAGTTGATGTTTTTGGGAAGTTGTCAGCAAGGGTAATTGTGAAACAGTTTGTTCCGGATTTTTTACAATTCCTGCTAGTAAGGTTTGGAAATGTCCCAACAAGCGGTCAATGGTGGTAGCATCGAACAAGTCTGTATTATAATCGCACTCCAACAGCAGTTCGTCGTTAATTTCCGAGACATTCAAGCTCAGGTCGTAGTCAGCAAAACTGATAGGTTGAGACAGCAGCTTGGTTTGCAGTCCAGGCATTGCTGGTAGATCTACAGGTCGGTCAAAATTAAAGGTCGTTGTCACCAGAAGCGATTGGCTAGCATCGCGTTGGATATTGAGCTTGTCGATTAACTTTGCAAAAGGATAATCTTGGTGTTCGTAGGCTTCTAATAAAACACTTCTTTGGGTTTTGAGATGCTCTTTAAAAGTAGCATCGCCCAAGATGTGATTGCGGATAGGCAATAAGTGACTGCAATAACCTACCATTGTTTCAGTGCCTTCGATGGAACGTCCACTTGCAGGAATACCAACCACTATATCGTCTTGCTCACTGAGGCGATAAAGTAAAGTTGTGTATGCTGCCAACAGTGTCATAAACAGAGTACAACCATTCTGTCTGCTCAAGCGTTTAATTTCATCGCAAAAACTCGCATCAAGATGTAAGGATTGTCTGCTACCGTTATAAGTTTTAACTGGTGGACGTGGGTGGTCTGTTGGTAAATTCAAGTTCGGAACAGAACTTGTATATTTTTGTAACCAGTAAGATTCATGTTCAGCCATTTCGCTTGTTTGGCTTTGCTGATCTTGCCACAGTGCGTACTCGCGATACTGCATTGGCAAGTCCAACTTGTTAACAACACCTTGACACTCGGCTGAATATAACGTTGCGAGTTCCTGCAACATCACACCCATTGACCAACCATCAACAATGATATGGTGTGCCTTTAGTACCAGTACGTGTCGTTGTTCTGCCAGTTTCAAAATATGAGCGCAAAAAAGAACTCCTTCGTTGAGGTCAAAAGCTTTCTGACTTTGATTTTTAAACCACTCAGTGACTTTGTCTGTTTCAACAAGAGAAAAATCAACCAAAGGAACATCTACTTTCAAAGATGATAATATCTTTTGAAAATCGCCTTGGCTACTGATGGTAGTCCGCAATGCCTCATGACGGTCTACAAGTTTTTGCACAGCTTGACGCATCGCTGGTAAGTTAAACGCACCTTGCAATTCCACACTCACTGAGACATTGTAAGCCAGCGAACCTTCTTCCTCAATCTGCGTCAACACCCAAAGTTGCTTTTGTGCCGCAGTTAAAGGGGCGATGGTGACAGCATCAGACACTTCAGTTAATTCTTTTTTGCCCTGCGATAAAGTTACCGAGGGCAACTGAGGAAAAAAACCGCCGCTTCGCAACTCCTCCACGCTCTCTTTTACAGCTTGAATGAACTTATTGACATCTTCATCGTTATGAGCAGCAGACAAGAAACAGTTGCGTCCTTCCCAAATATAAATTCCGCGACACAGGAGGTGATAGAACAACAAATCAACATTTTCCGAAAAGGCAAAGCGGAACAAAGAGCCAAAATGAACAATTTTAATCGGTAAATTCTCGGTTTCAAAGTAAGCATTGAGAGTCGCCGCCATTTTCGCTGTGCGCTGGTTTAACTCTTGGTGTAAAGGCAAACCACGCCGCTTAATTTCTTGCAAGACAGCACGGGCACCAGCCATTGCTAGAGGATGTTTGCAGAAAGTACCCGCAAAGAAAGTTGTATCTGCTTGTGGGTAGGACGCATCGCCGTAGTTCCACATCCCACCGTCAAGACCATCCATGTATTTAGCTTTACCAGCCACAACCCCGATTGGCATACCACCACCGACAATCTTACCGTAAGTAGCGATATCTGCATCAATACCAAACCATGCCTGCGCCCCGCCTGGATGGATGCGAAAACCAGTAATCATTTCATCAAATATCAAAACCACTCCCGCTTCTCGTGTCAACTGTCTGAGTTGGTGCAGAAACTGTTTCGGTTGTAAATCAGGTTTGCGGCTTTGTACGGGTTCGACCAACACAGCTGCCAGTTCGTGGGCATGTGCTTTAATAATCTCTAAGGATTGGGGATTGTCATAGTCCAGCACTAACATATCTTCCACCATTTTGGGCGCGATACCTGGGGCGATCGGCAACGCCGCAGGATTCTCATTCCCAGCCGTTGCCGTGCCTAAAGTGCTGTCAAAATTACCGTGAAAAGAACCAGAGAACATGACAACTTTGTTACGTCCAGTTGCCAAGCGTGCCAAACGTAAAGCGGTCATAACAGCTTCGGTTCCTGAATTGCAGAAGCAGGCACGGTCTAATCCTGTAAGTTCGGAAATTAACTGTGCGACTTCTCCCGCGAGGCTGGTTTGAGGACCAACTTGCATACCTTGCTGAAGTTGCTGTGCGATCGCCGAGGTGATAAACTCGGGATTGTGCCCAAACAAATTCACCCCAAATCCCATCGAAATATCTATATACTCATTACCATCGAGATCCCACATTCTCGAACCTTGAGAACGTTCACCAACAAGCGGATAGAGCATTTCTTTAGTAGAGAAGCGGAAACCTACAGATGCTCGATTGTCTGCTAAAACAGGTCGATAAGTTTGTGTCAGTTTTTTTGATGCTTGAGTACGTTGAGTGTAGCGTGCAATGAGGTTTTCTAAGTGGCTAGACTGCTGTGGTGTCAACCCTCTAGCGCGAATTTCTGCTGGTCGGTAGAATGAAACTGAGGAGGATGGTTTGCTTGGGGATGATGCAGATACGGTTTTTTGAGGAGTATTAACGACAACTGCTTTTGTTTGAGCAGCCGACTTGGAGTGACCATTTTGGTGTGGAAAAGAATTTTCCAAAGCCAAGCCAGTACCGCGCAGAACTTCTAACTGCTGCGACATTAACTGCATCTGTAAGTTAATGACTTCTTCTAGAAAGTTCTCTGAAGCAGCGTTCCCTAGGTGGTTGTTATATGGCATTAAAGTGAGTTGGGGTTGCGATGATACCGAAACTACATTCTCTGGCTGCGAAATCTCTTCTACTACAGGCAATTGTATAGTCGTATTTTGTTCGATATGCCTTGCCAATGCACTTAGAGTTGTTAATTCTTCAAATAACTGACGAATCCCAATCTTAACGCCAAAAGTATTTTCAATATGACGAATCGCATCAACGAGTACAATCGAATCAGCACCCATTTCCAAAAAAGGTGCATCAACATCAACGTCTTCTGGGTCAGATTTGAGTAAATTTGCGACGATGGTACGTAATTGTGCTAAAGCTGTTTCGCTTTGGTTGGGTTCGCTGACCGCGTGGGAATGAGAATTATTAGTGCTAAGAGTATATGTGTTCATGGTGTTTTCGGTTGTGGGTTGCGATTGATTTGATGACTTTTTGGGAAAGAAATAGCTGCTACTAAAATTGCAATTAGGTTGCGATGAAACTTGTAAAATTAACTAAACGCAAATTAGATACACTTATAAAGCAGTTGCTTAAGAATATCTAGCGTCTCTCTTTTGATAGGGGTAAGCCAATTAATTTATGCAGCCACTTCCAATACGGTTCGGTTAAAACCGAAAACCAGGTAAATTAACTTACCGTGGGGCACACGGGAACTTACGCTTGGGGAGATTTACCCTCCTGGGCAGTTGGCCGGGGCCTGCTGTTTAGTGGTGAGTCGTTGAGCCAAGAATCCTCGAGGCTTTAGCCCGAGGAGTGTCAATCTGCAAGATGCTTACATAGTGACTATCACTGTGGCAAAATTGGTTTGCTTGATCTGAGGCGATTGGGCTTTAGCCCACTGCGCTCCGCGCAATCGCGTGACGAGATCGAATTTCAACTCCAAGCGGTATTAGACGACCCTCCAGAAAAAGGTTTCCCTGCTGATGCTCAACGATTAGCTGACCGAATCAAACGACATTGGGATCAATGGTTTACCTTTTTAAGTCATCCTGAAGTTAAGCCTGATAATAATGATGCGGAACGAGCTTTGCGTCCCATTGTTATACACCGTAAAGTCAGTGGCGGAGCCAGAAGTGACTGGGGTGCCAACCTGGTTGCCCAAATGTTCAGCTTTTTGGAGACTGTTCGTTTACAGGGTGGGGATGCTATTTCTGCTTTATTTGATATTTTGTCTATTGCTGGTCGCAGCCCCCCTGGCTTGAATGTTACTTAAGGATATGGCACGGGCTTGTTTTTTCTCTGTTCTCAACAAGCCTTGCTTTTTGCTGTGAGCAATTACGATTTTGTCGAGCTTAAAACCTATTTCTTAAGTAGTACTTTTTGTGAGAATTGCTAATTTCCACGAGTTTTCCACTTTTGCCAGTTAACTTAAAACTATATCTTCCACCTTTCTTTGTTGAACATCCATATTTAGGCATTCGTTTAGTTGAGTTAACCCCTGATATTCCATAGGAATTCAACTAAAGTAATATTGGTTTTAAGGGGAATCAAAATCGAGGACTTTTCATTGTAAAAGTGGCTCCAAACTCTGCTGCGAACCGCCCAGCGCAGTGCAAGCGCAAATGACTAAGCTTAAATATGAGAAGCTAATTGTATAGCCCTGGCTTGACACTTGGAACGTGCGATAGATATTAAGTTGAGTAGAATACAATACAGGAACAATCGCAAAATGGTTCTTTACAAACTTGAGGATTTTGACGCAAACTACCAAGGCTCTTTTGGTGGTGATGACATCAAGGGTTATGATGTCTATTCAGATAGAGATGATGAAAAAGTCGGCACCGTTAAAAATATATTAGTTGACGAGTCAGGTCATTTCCGGTATTTGGTCGTTGACACTGGTTTTTGGATCTTGGGAAAGCAAGTATTACTACCAGTAGGTCGTACCCGAATTGACCAAGGCGATCGCCGCGTTTATGCTGTGGGGTTCACCAAAGAGCAAGCAAAAGATTTGCCTGAGTTCAGCGAAGACCTGAGAATTGATTACGATTATGAAGAGCGAGTGCGGGGAGTTTATCGCACTCAACGTTTAGAGGCATCAGCACCTTTAGAGGCATCGGCTCCTTTAGATGCACCTGCAGCACCCATACCCTACAAAGCTCCTGAAACAAAGGCTACTCGAGTTGCGGCTAGAAATGTTGATTACGATCGCAATGCATACACCTACCAACAAGAGCCGGATCTGTACCAGATGAATGAGCAGGATCATCAAACGCTCAAACTGTACGAAGAACGGCTGGTTGCCAATAAAACCCGCCATAAGGCTGGAGAAGTAACAATTGGCAAACACGTTGAAACAGAAACAGAACGGGTTTCAGTACCAGTAGAAAAAGAACGAGTTGTGATTGAGCGAGTGACTCCAGAAAACGCTCTTCAAGCTGTTTCTCCTGGGGAAGCTGCTTTCCGCTCTGGAGAAGTCGCACGTATGGATATCTACGAAGAGAAGGCTGATATCCACAAACAAGCCGTCTTGCGTGAAGAAGTCAGAATCAGGAAACAAGTAGAGCAAGAAATGGTTAGCTCCCAAGAACAGGTTCGTCGAGAAGAGCTAGATGTGGATACCGAAGGTCGTCCGATTGTAGATAAAAATAGGTGACGAATTCTCAAATCACACATTAAAATAACGCTCTTAATTAAGTCGTGACCAGCACTTTGGGCAAGAAAGCAGGTGGCAGAGGGCACAAGGGAAGAACTTTGGATTGTACCAAAAGTTTTCAAGCCGCAGCCCAGACTGGGTAGAAGTCTTCTCCAAATCTAGAGTCTCCCGCACGCTCCCCAAACGATTTGGTAGTCTTCAATTTAGAGGGGTCAGAATCTCTTTCCAATTGATCCCTTCTGTCCTCTTCAAAAGTTGACCTCAAGTCTTAACAAACAGTGCAGGTGGAGTTGAAATGTAGTTCTGCCTGTGGTTTTAAGTAGTAGTTATTAGTTCACCATTATAGCGCTTCTCGGTTGTGTGCAATACACGGCTGTAGTGAAAGTACATGCTACGTCTCTACATTATTCGTGGTGGTGTATCTGACTCAAGTGAGAACCGCTATACTTCACAAATGAAAGGAAAATTTAACCATGGTACGTGCTAATTTGTTCAAAATGATTGGAGTTGCCACTCTCACATTGTCCACGGCAATTATGCCCTTAACTCTGCCTGCAACGGCTCAAGTTGAACCCGGAGTTGGAGGATCATATGAGCAGACAGGAATTTATGAAGATGACGATTTCGATTGGGGCTGGCTAGGATTAATTGGTTTGGTTGGTCTATTTGGTTTGGCTGGAAAAAGCCGTCGCCAAGAACCTACTGCTTATCGTGAACCTGATACAGTCGGCACTGGCTATAGAGATTAGTACCTCCCAGTTGATTAATCTAGAAATTGGTTCTTGAGACGTTTCCAAATTATGGAAACAAGGCTGCGAGTTCTAATATGTCAATAACCAAAAGAAAGCCTTAGCTGACCTAGGGCTTTCTCTGTATTATTGGATAGAGGTAGTTTTTTAATAACTACTGTTTTCTTACTGTCTGAGGTAGATCAACCCCTAGAACTCAAAGAGAATGTGACCAATAGTAAGTTTAAGGGGATGTTTTGATTGATAAATAGACTAAGTAAAAATTGTGTTCCCAATTGTGAGCCGAACCGTAATGGCAGCTTTGCTCAGGCGTTGTGGAAAACTAATGGAGCAATTGCCCTGGCACTCTTTGTTGTGGTTCTGCCTGCATGCACTCCGTCACCTGGTCCTGAGGCTGGCACAACGGTAAGTGAAGTCGTCAACGCGCCAAATGCCGACCTCATAGGCAAGACCGTAACCGTCAATGGAGAAGTCGAAAAAATCCTTGGTCCGAAGGCATTCACAATTGAAGGTAATAGACTCTTTAACGACCCAGAGGTGCTGGTCGTGAATCCCACAGAATCTCCCATAGTCAAGGATACCCTCGTTCAGGTGACAGGCACGGTTCGTCAGTTCTTGGGATCGCAAATCGAGAGTAAGTTCGATTTGGACTTGCCTCAGGAGTTTGAAGTGGAATTCAGGGGTAAGCCTGTGCTTATCGCTACGGCAGTAGTTCTAACGCCCCGTCCAGGTGAAATCGCCGAGGAACCAAGCCAATTCATAAGCAAGACGGTAACCGTTAGCGGCAAAGTTGCAAAAGTCATCAGCCCAAATGCATTCACACTCGATGACAAAGAGCTTGTTGGCGGTAAAGAGTTGCTAGTCATTGGTGCTATTCCAGCAGCAGGCTCCATTGATCAGGGCAAGACTGTCCGGGTGATCGGTTCAGTTCGCAAGTTCGTTACAGCAGAAATCGAGAGAGACTTCGATTTTGACTTGCAGCCGGAGCTGGAAGTGGAATATGAGGGCAAAGCCGTAGTGATCGCTCAGTCAAGCCAAATGGTAGAATGAGTTGGCAGACAAAGCTACCAGCCGCAGACTCATTAGATTATAATCCGACGATACCGCGCTAGTACCAGCATATGGATAGCATAAGCTACGAGACCAACCGCAACAATACCCAAAATCCACTGACCCAAAGTTTCTTGTGCCAGCGTTTCCAGAGCACCACCCAGTCCTTGGACTTCGTCTGGGTCGGACTGAACAGCAGCTTGAATCAGGAGAAGGCCGATGATGCCGAAAGCAATGCCACGTGCAGCAATACCAAATCTGCCGATGCGCGTCGCCCATTTTACCTGGGCATTGCTCATCTCGTCCAATTTGAACCGTTCAAGGAATTTAGCAGTGTAAGCTCTATACACATAGGAAAAACCCACGCCGAGCACAATTGCCCCAACAATTCCGACTAGCCATTGACCGAAGGGCTGTGCAAGCAAGCGCGCCGTCCAGTCTTGCCTCCAACTACTGTTGTTGGCTTCCCAACCAATAACGAGCTGCACCGCAGTAAGGGCTAAACCTGCATAACTCAGACCGCTGAGCGCGTAGCCAAGGCGCTGTACAACTCTGTTCCCATCCGTGTTTTGGTATTCAGGATCTATGAATGCTTGAGTGAAACGCCAGATTGCGTAACCAATTAGACCAAAAGCAACCACGCTAAGCAAAAATTTTCCAAACGGCTGCGTAATGATAGTTTGCAGAGCACCACTCGTGCCAGTTGTTTTGCTGCCGATGCCAAATCCCACAGGCAGCGCTAGCAAGCCGACGATAAAGTAGACCCCCCTTTAGCCGCATAACCGAACCGTGCAAGTCGCTCAATCCACAGGTTGACAGCCATTTGTATAGTCGTTTGTTCTAAAATTAGTACTCAACGCTCAACTGCTAGTTTAGTCGCAAAGTCAACCAGTTATTTTGTATCTGCTGAAGCACAATACAAGCTACCAGGACTTTGAGGGATAGCCAAACATTTTGAGATAACAGAATTAGAGAAATTAGACTAATCCCTAAGGTAGCTCCAATTTCAGAAACCAAATCAAACACCCTGGCGATCACTGGCAAGAGCAATGGAAAGGGTATTTGTTGGTCTCCCAGTGTTGTTGATATTAACGTAGCCGAACTCTTTGTGTTGAAAGTTTACTGAATTCTCCACGAATTTTCCACTACTGAAATGTATCTTTAAGTTCAAGATTATTTCACTTAAATTAACCCAAATACTTATTCGTACAAGCACCTTAGTACTCAAGGGCTTTCTCCTTACTGACGCATCACTGGTAGTAGGTACAGTACTTAGTCCATTTCCGCTCATGCAATCCGTAAGTAGGAGGTCTAAATAAAGTTTAAATAACATCAATCACAATGTTATGAAAAAAATCATTCGCTTAGCTTTAATTAGTATTTTAATAGCATTAAATATAGTAGGTCTTGGAGGTTTAAAGTTTCAATCAGTTCAGGGTGAACGGTGTCATTTGGCAAACATAGATTGTTATCCATATATTAAGCAGCTTAGTGAAGAAGCATGGGGTCAGGGAGGTGCAATAGCATATCAAGCCGCTGCTCAATTAATGCGTGCTAATAACGGTATTAGTCAATACTTAGACGAGACACAGAAGCGATATTTGCGACCCTATTTTGGAGATTTAGTTGATCGTGTTCTGGTTATCTACAACGCAAAATTGATGGATGACTGGTTGTATGCTGATTTCAAAATAGATATTAGTCAGATTGATTCTATTGCTCAAACCTATTGCGAACGTATTTATGTTGAAGATTCATACAAACTTGATGATTCTCGTCAGCTTACGTTGTTAGCTCATGAGCTTACACATTCTAGGCAGTGTGAGCAATTCGGTGGTGCAGATAAGTTTGGATACTATTATTTTAGGGAGTTCAGAAGGGCTGGTCAGAGGTACGAAAAGAATAAACTGGAAAGAGAGGCGAATGAATATGAGGGACAATTTGCAGGGTGGCTTTCTAATCAACTGGCGAACAATCAAGGCAGCCTCGAGGCAAGGATAAATTGATAATTCTGGCTTTAAATCGTAGAAAAAAACGATCAACAACTACTCTGTCTTGTCTCAGATTTGAGTGTCTATTCAATTATCTGGATAACGAATGACGAGCTTATCTACTACCATAATGACTCCTGTGGTATGGGAAGCTGTGTTATGCACAGCTCGCCACGCTGCCCAATTAGGAACAAAACCTGTTAGGGAAACTCTACCATTCTCTACTATCACGTTTACATCTCCAGCTTCTACATCCATGTTGCGTTCCAAGGCATTCGCAATGCATTTTGCAATCTCCTCATCTTGATCTTCCTTGGTAGGTACAACCGCTAGTTCATTGACAACATCAATAACCCCAGTGATCCCGTAGGCAGTATTTTGTGCCTGAAATTTCTTCCAAAAAGCATCCACTACGCCTTGCAGAGTTAGAAAACCTCCAATAACGCTGACATTAATCTTACTAGCATCAATATCTGCGTTCCAAGTAAGAGCATTCATCACATTTAATGCGATTTCTTCATCTGTAGGGAGAGGGGTCATAAGTGGATACTGCACCTGTAGTTGATTATCTATCTCAATTATTCCCGCAACCTCTCTCACATTGTCCTTGACGATACGTTTGGTTCTGTAGCTTGACACTGTACCTTTGAGGGTTATTTTGCGATTCTCAACTATTACATTAACTTCAGCTGCGTTCACACGATCGTCCCAGCGAAGTTTATCCACGACTATAGTTTTAAGTTCCTCGTCTGTCGTTACAGTCATAAATACACCTGTTTGTTGTTTTCTCATCTGTACAGCAATAGTGATAGCAATTTGCACAAATAGTACGTCTTGCATTAGGTTGTGCGCTCAAGTAAAACTACTATCGAGCAAAGATGAAATGAGGAATTTTAATTGATATTGCTTAGGTAGAATAAAGGTTTAGTCTGTAAGCTCGACTCCCTGCCAAAACGACCCAAAGTAAGCTGTTTAACTTGCCCTGTTGGGCGGTAAACCCTGCTAAAGGCATAATTACCTCTGAAGGCAAGGGAGGAAAGATATTTTCCAGCGCCATTACATTAATAGAGCGATGCCCAGGTATCGAAGGGAAGAAATAACATTAGTAATCCAGTCAACCATCAAGTTTGCTGAGCGCCTCCACTGTTAAAGTTAAAGAGCGCATTAGTTAACAACGGCGATTTGTACTTAAAAACCTTCGCTTGATATTTACCCGAAACACTTACCTGCTTTACCTCCTGCAATTTTTTAAATTGTCGAACTCACATTGAGCTTAAGTCTCAATGGTGGAAAACTGGTGGAGAACGCTTAGCAGTTGTTATATGACATGATGCACTTAGCATTAAGAAGAACGCAGAATGCAGAATATCCCCACAAATAATTTTGAGGCATTTAAGTAAGGAAAGAATCTTTTCCATAAATAAATTTAGGGGCTTCTGACTAACACTCTCCACTCTGGTTGTACAAAACTCATGCTGATATTTAACAACAGAGTTTTTAATTCCTAAGCTGAATTCTGGCAATGCTTGTTCTAAGTTCTTTCTTGGTGAAGAAGACTAAAGACTGAAGAATCTCAAATACCCTCAGTAACGTATTCTTATTCCTTTGGATAGATTGATTTAGTCCTCAATAGTATTATGACCTGAACCAAGATATGTTGCATAGGAGTGCGGTCAACTTAAGGCTTGCTGTCATCCTTAGCTATTCAAATTGAGTTAGTAGCACTATCTCTTTAGTATTACTTTGGAAAACAAGCTTGAATTCTCCACAAGTTTTCCACTATTGAGGCTTATCTTCAAATTGTATACAGTTCCTCAGTCCTTCAATTAGGTTGACACGCTTAATATTTTCTTAAAAATTTAAATTTTTTATCTAAGTTTTTTGCAGGTTAAATAACAAAATAAACAATGATTTGAGATGGAAAATTTCTAATTCATCAGTTCCTTTTTTTTTAATTAAATAAAAATTAGCAGTGTATCTGTAACCCATAACTAATAATAATTTTTTATTAAAGCAGTAGTCATGTAATTGTCTGAATCTACTTTTTTAGTATGTCATTTATTTATTGGTTATACATCTTTTTTTATAAAGCCTGAAAGGTAAAAAATCTAGTCAAATAATGACAAGGAAATAAGAACAATGGCTATTTCTAAAAAAATGATTTCTGTGCTTTTTCTTGGGTCCATGTTAGCGCTTGCTGCTGGCTGTGAAGGATCTGAATATGAAGAAGACGATCGCCTGGGTATAGTCCCATAAAACAGCAACTTACTTGTAGCAAGAAGCGTGACACCTTCTAGATAAACATGATTGTTGCAACCATTGGCAATGCATTGCTGTGGCTGCATTGAGTGAATCGCTCATGCCTTGGACTTTAGAAATTAGTCCTAAAAGCAAGCAAAAATGGCACAAAAATGAACGATAAAAATAATCACACTTCTTCAGTAGAAACATCTAACAAGCAGAGTGAGGGCAGCAATCAACAGATACCGCAGCCACCAAAGGGTTGGCAGCGCTTTCTGTGGTTGGGACCAAGTTTTTTGTGGATGCTCTCGGCAGCGGGTTCAGGAGAGTTGCTGTTTACACCTAGAATCGCGGCTCTCTACGGCTATTCTCTGCTGTGGGCGCTGCTTGCCGCCGTGATCCTCAAATGGTTTATTAACCGTGAAGTGGGTCGTTTTTCAGTTTGCACTGGCGCAACGATACTTGAAGGCTTCAAGCAAATTCCCGGTCCGAAAAACTGGGCAGTCTGGCTGATTTTGCTGCCGCAGGTGTTTGTAGCAATCTCTACCGTTGCGGGACTCGCAGGTGCTGCCGCCACAGCACTGATTTTAATGACAGGAGGAACTGCCCAGATGTGGACGGTGATTATCATCCTTGTAACGGCGGCGATCGTCGTTTTAGGGCAATACTCTGTAGTTGAAAAGATTTCCTCCTATATAGGTATCGCCCGTACAGTGGCAGTGGTAGTTGCAGCAATTTTTGTCTTCCCCAACATTCAACAACTGGCAGGGGGTTTAGTCCCTCAAATCCCTAATAACGTGCAATATCAGGAAATTCTCCCTTGGCTGGGTTTTATGCTAGCAGGGGCAGCAGGATTGATGTGGTACTCTTATTGGGTGGAAGCTAAAGGGTACGGCGCTGCTGGTATCAAGGGGCAAGAAGCAATTGACCCCAAGCAACTAAGTCAGGAGCAAAGAAAAAAGCTGCGTGGCTGGATTTCTCTGATGACCTTCTCCAACACCTTAGCGGTGGTTGGTGCGCTATTGGCAGCACTATCTTTTCTGATTCTTGGTGGAGAGTTGCTGCGTCCAGAAGGGTTGGTGCCAAAAGAAAGTCAGGTTGCCGAAACTCTGGGTCGTTTACTGGGCGATTTGTGGGGACCCTTAGGCTTCTGGTTTATGGTGGCGATCGTTTTTATTACCTTCTGTAGCACCACCCTTTCAGTTGAAGATGGCTTTGGGCGGATGTTTGCTGATGGTACGCAGATTATTTTACAAGGGTTTGGGGTACGGGGTCGCTGGACGAACGAAAAGTTCTTGCAGCGTTTCTACATAGTGGTGCTTCTGGCAGTGCTGCCCATTGCCATCTACCTGTTCTTTGGCGAACCTGTCGGCTTGTTGCAAACAGCAGGAGCAATTGAAGCTGCTCACATCCCCATTGTCACGGGACTGACCCTGTACCTGAACTACCGGATGTTGCCCAAGGAATTGAGCCCGTCAAAGTTTACGTTTGGTGCAACTGCTGTTGCCGGAATTTTCTTCGCTGTATTTGCGGTTATCTACCTTTACCAGCTACTCAGTCAGTAGTCAGTAGAAGCTCGCCCTACGTCGGCAGTTTCGAGTCAACTTGATAGGAGGTATGTTACCCGTGATCACCCTAACCACTGGGAGAACCGCAACTATCAAATTGCCGTTGTTGGTTAACTGTAACTGAAGCTTATTGTTATGACTCTAGCAACTAAATCACTTTCTAACCGCATTGCCGTAGTTTTCGACTTCGACGATACTCTTGTGCCGGATACTGTCGATAGTCTGCTCAACAGCTGCGGTATTGACGCTCTTCAATTTCGCGCCCGACGTATTCAACCACTGATTGACAGCGGTTGGGACAAGATACTTGCCCGATTCTACGCTTTGATTGAGGAATCGCAGCGACAAGGCAACAAAATTACACAGGAATATCTTGTCTGGTTTGGTCAACAGTTAGCTCCCTTTGATGGGGTGTCGAAAATGTTTGATCGCCTGCGACAGCTTGCTTATCAACTCAATCCAAAAGTGGAAGTTGAGTTTTACTTAATCACCTGCGGGATGGTAGAAATTGCCCGTCATAACTGCATTGCCCCTAACTTTAAAGCAATGTGGGGCTGCGAGTTTCACTATGGCAAAGAGGGGGGAATTGAGTTTCTCAAGAAGATTGTTACTCACACTGAGAAAACGCGCTATCTGTTCCAAATTGCCAAAGGTGTAGACTATGACAAGGACGATGGTCGGACATTTGTTTATCGGGATGTGCCACAAGAGGAACTGCACGTACCATTGACGCAGGTGATTTATGTTGGAGATGGAGCGTCTGATATTCCTTGCTTCTCACTACTGAATGAGGAACAGGGGATAGTGATCGGCGTTTACAAAAACCGCACACCCCAGGATTGGGGGCAAGAGTTAAGCATTACCCAAAGTCAGCGAGTAGTCAACCTAGCACCTGCTGACTATAGTGAAAATTCTGAACTGATGCAGTCACTGATGCTAGCCCTAGAGAGTGTATGCAAACAGATTTCTCTGCATCAATTGAGCGTGGGTGAATAGAAAAATTTTGCAAGCGCAAATTTGAACTCAGGAGATTCGATTATGAGTAACCCAATTGGACAAACAAGGTGGGCAATAGCTGAAGGTTACATCCCCGCTTATAGCCACGGACCTGAACTGCAGTTTACCAGCCATGAAACTGCCTGTCTGCTGAATACTTCAGACCAAGATGCCCATGTGAAAATCACAATTTATAGCAACCGACACGAAGCTTAGGACAACTTTTCAATCCACAAATCATGCTGTTGCAGCCGTCTACAGCCGACTTGTCCTAACACCTTTGGCGACGGCTATACTTCAGCAACTGCACCCCACACGCCAGTCGCCTGCTGTCGGGAAAGCCGTCATTCGCGCTGGCTCCCCTTTATCCCCTCCCCCGCAGTCGCCTCAACGGGACGGCAGTTGCTACAACGGGGGAACCCCCGCAACGCACTGCCTCGGGAACCCCCGCACGGTGAGACAGCGCTGCAGGAGGGTTTCCCGACAGCAGGCGACTGCGAACCCGAAGGGCGCTGCTCTCCGCTCGCGGTCCGGGGACGTGAAGCGTAGCTTTACGGGGGTGGGGTTGCTAGGGTAATGACAAGTTTTCATCCGAACTTGATATCATTCTGCATAACGTTAACCCAGAGCAGCAGCAGTTCATTGAGGTATTTGGCGAAAAGATGTTGCCTATACTGACAAAAAACTAATTAGACAACAGAAAAATTAACGGAGCAATGTTTATGAATAAACTTACTCACCTGAGCCAAAAAAGTATTGAGCTAGTGGAAACAATTTGGGTGACATTTTGGGCGAGGCTACTGATTGTTCTTTTAGCCAGTCTTTTAACTGCATTGGCAAGTTCTGGCTCGGCGCTCAATCCCTGCTTTGGCTTTTTGTATGAAGAACCCTACAACCATAGAGTCTTGGCTCCTCAGACATACCCACCTAATGCTATGTCTCAACAACTGCTTGTGCGAGCACAATTTCCCAATCAGCTCAAGGAATGCTGGTATGGCAACGGCTCGTCCTATTCAATCGCCTCTTTTGGAGAATCGAAGTGAGGCGATCGCTTTGCACCATCGCCCGTTTGCGTAGCTTGCTTGTAGGGCATAGGCATATGCAGCGCGTATACCTGCGGTACGCTTTGCGTTTACGGCGGGAGATCCGCGCCTATACTTTAACTTTAGAGCATAAGCAAATATTAAGCGCTGTCCCTTATTGAAGCATAAGGAATGCAGTTTAGATTTATTCCAGCAAAATGTAATAGTATGTATCACCAAAAAAATGGAGTTTACTAGTGCTAGATTCCTTGTTTGAAATTTTGAATAACGATGGGAGATTACATATCGGCGCTCTAGGATTGACTTGGTTATTGGCTTTCATCAGTGGTGGCTTGTTTCTCCCTATACTGGGTTTACGTAGTATGAGCTTTGCACAATCACTAATAACTCGTTTCATTTCTTTGAAAGAAAGAGTTGCTTATCAAAAAGTTGTCAAGCCTTATGAAAACTGGCTGCGCGTTGCATTTTGTCTTTTACTTGCTGATATATTCGCAATTTTACTCCCAGAATCTGATTGGTCTAGGCTGATAGAAATTCCCATTGGATTAGCTTTAACGATTACTGCCAGTTGGTTAGCTTCTCAAATATTCAAGCAGTTTTTTGATTTCTATCTATTAGATGCAGCAATCAAAAGTGGGCGAAAAGTTAACAGTGAATTACTACTTCTTACTAAGTTACTTGCAAATATAATAATTGTAGTTGTCGCAACTATTATCTTTGCCGAAACTCATCAAATCAATATTTTTGGACTGGTAGCGAGTTTAGGGATTGGTGGTTTAGCAATAGCCTTTGCTGCCCAGAAGATATTGGAACAAGTATTAGGTGGTGTCGTTATTTATCTTGATCGTCCCTTTGTCATTGATGACTATATTGGCTTACCAGATGGAACTTTTGGTCGAGTTGAATCAATTGGCTTACGCTCTACCAAAATTCGCACCTCTGGTAAGGGTACAGTAATAATTGTCCCTAACAGTTCACTTACGCAGGTTAACATTGAAAACTTTAGTGGCGCTAAGAAGGTGATGGCAATTACTTATTTAAACTTCTATCGCGCCGTTCAGAATGAAGAACGAGCTTTGATTCGCCAGGTTATCCTTGAAAGTACCGTCGATATTTTTGGAATTGATACGCGCAGCACCGATGTTATTTTTAAAGATTTGCCAGAGCAAGTAGGGCAGTCTTCTAAAGTACAAACAGCAGAGCGAACACAAGCACAAATTACCTTCTTTATTTTAGGTTCTGGTGAAGTTTCAATGGGACTGCGACGTCAACTCCTTGACCTTGCTAATCAAAGTATTACCCAGCGTTTAAAAGAATATGGTATCGCCTTTGATATTGACGAGCCAACTATCTATGTTGATTCTCCTATTACAATTTAAAACTCATTTATGAATTTTTCAGAAATTATTCAAAATTTTAGAGACTTTGAACAAGTAGCTAAACCTATATTAATTAAGTTTGGAATCTTTCTACTATTTATACTGTTGTCTTTCCTAGTAGGAAGATATACACCTTTGCTTGTTAGGTTGCTTCTCAGGCAATTTTTTCCACAGCAACTGACTACAGTTTATGAAAAATTAATCTATCCAATTAGAAACTTATTTAAACTTGCTGGTACCTTAATCTTAATTTCTTTCTCTTTAAATTGGATTAAGGAGTATCAACTAGTCTATAACTTTATTAATCCTTTTATTGATTTGGCAGTTATTATTAGTTTAGCCTGGCTAGTCTCGCGTTTATTTCGTCAATTTCTCCTTGTTTACGGAATAGATTTACTCCGCAAGTTCGGTCGGGAAGTTGATGAACTACTACTAGTATTTGAGACTTTAGCAAATGTGATTATTGGCTTTTTTGCTGTGCTAGCTTTTGCCAAGAACCGATTTGATTTAGTTGGTTTAGTAACGGGTTTAGGAATTGCGGGTGTGGCGGTTGCTTTTGCTTCTCAGAAGACTTTAGAGCAATTATTGGGAACTATCGTGTTGTATTTAGATCGCCCCTTTGTTCCTGGAGAATATATTCGTTTACAACGTTCTCAACAAATTCCAGAAGGTTTATTTGGTCGAGTGGAGTCGATTGGTTTACGCTCTACCAAGATTCGTACAGCGGCAAAAAGTACACTTTTTATTGTGCCAAATTCCATATTGGCAAATTTAGAAATTGAAAATATTACTAGAGGCAAGAAGGTGATGGTCTTGCTGTACATCGACTTTTTGAAGTTTCTGGAAGAGCGAGAGCAAGCACTGGTGCAGCAAGTCATTGCTAATAGTACTAACTCATTATTTGGAATTGACCCAGGCAGTGAGTAGGTTTTATGTAACGGAGTAACATCAGCGATTGCCCTTTGGGCACTCCGCTCTGCGCAATCGCCCACAAGAGTAACTAGCAACTTGGGTTATTATGAGATATTTTATTTTTTGGAAGTCCCTTACGTCCTATCGGGACACACATCGGTGTTCCCACAACTGGATCAGCAACAATACGACACTCTAATCCAAAAACTTCTTGTACCATTTCCTCAGTCATCACCTGCTTCGGTTCCCCAGCAGTAAAAATCCGACCATCTTTGATAGCAACTAAGTAATCAGCATAACGACACGCCTGATTTAAATCATGCAGCACCATAACAATAGTCCGTCCCTGAGTTTGGTTCAACTCATACAACAAATCCAAAACCTCTATCTGATGCGCCAAATCCAAGAAAGTCGTCGGCTCATCCAAAAGTAAAATATCTGTATCCTGTGCCAGCGCCATAGCAATCCAAGCTCTTTGTCGTTGTCCACCAGATAAAGTATCTAATGCCCTGTCTGCTAACGACCACATATCTGTAATCAACAGTGCCTGCTGCACAATTTTTTCATCTTTTGCTGACCACTGCTGTAACCAATTTTGATAAGGGTAACGTCCTTGTGCAACCAAATCTCTGACTGTTAACCCTTCTGGTGCAACTGGACTTTGGGGCAAAATTCCTAATTGCTGTGCGACTTCTTTGGTGGAAAGATTAAAAATTGAGCTTCCATCAAGATATACCGTACCGCTATGAGGCTTAAGCAATCTTGCCAGACCTCGTAACAACGTTGATTTCCCACAACCGTTAGCACCAACTAAAGCACTCATTTGTCCAGTGGGGATTGCCAAATTCAAGTCACGGATAATTGTAGTACCATCGTAAGCTAAAGACAGACCTTTGGTTGATAGTCCTTTCATAGTTGATAGTTCCCTGGTTTACTTTTTGCGGTTACGGATGAGCAAATATAGAAAATAAGGAGCACCAATAGCAGCAGTCACCACCCCACAAGGAAGTTCGATAGGTGCAAACAGCGTTCTTCCTAGCAAGTCTGCGAGTACAACAATCACTCCTCCCAAAAGTGCAGACGTGGGAACCAACCCTTCATGGTTTGGACCTACCAGCTGTCTTCCTAAATGAGGTGCAATTAACCCAACGAAGCCAATCATTCCCGCAGTGGCGACTGATGCGCCTGCCAAGGCTACACCCACTAACACGAGTAAAGCACGTTGCCATTCCACACGAGTCCCTAGACCTTTGGCAACATCATCTCCTAAGTTAAGAGCGTTCAAATGTCTGGCTAGTGTCAATGCCATTGGGACAAAAACAATCAACCAAGGCAACAGAGAAAAGACTTGCTCCCAACTGCGTCCGTAGACACTGCCTGCTAACCATACCAAAGCATCACTAACGTTGTAAATTTCGCCAAAGGTAATCAATAAGCTGGTTGTAGCACTGGCGATCGCAGACAAGCCAATGCCCATTAAAATAAACAGAATAGGGGAACTCCCTTTGTTCCAAGCCAGCGAGTAAATCAAAACAGCCATTAACAAAGCACCAGCAAAGGCTGATAGAGGCAAGGTGTAAACAGGTGCTGACGGAAATAGTATAATTACCGTTACTGCTGCCAGACTTGCCCCGGCATTGATGCCAATAATACCAGGGTCAGCGAGTGGGTTGCGTGTGAGACCTTGGAAAATAGTGCCAGAAATTGCCAACGCTACTCCCACCATAAAAGCAACAAGAGTACGAGGCAAACGCAGGTTGTGAATCACGAAGGCATGATCTGGGTTGCCTGTATCTATACTTAATACAGTTTTGACAATATCCAAGGGCGAGATGGGATATTCACCCCGTCCTACATTCATCACCATTGCTACCACAATCACCACTGCTAAACATAGCAGCATCAGTGGTACACGTCGGTCGATCCGGAAGGATATCGCTTCGGAACGGATGACTAGCCAATCCAACTTCATTTTTTCACCTTTGACTTAGCCAAGTACACAAAAAAGGGAGCGCCAATCAGTGCTGTCATAACACCCACAGGTAATTCCTGCGGTTTGAGCAGCACCCGAGCAGCAATATCTGCAACCAAGAGTAAAATTGCCCCGAAAACTGCCGAATAAGGCAAAATCCAACGGTAATCAGCTTTTATAAAAAATTTCACAATGTGGGGAACGACCAAGCCAATAAAGCCGATTGGTCCAGCAATAGCTACTGAACTTCCCGCCAGTAAAACGACGCTGATGGCTGTGATAATTTTGATCCAAGCTGTTTGTTGACCTAAGCCTTTGGCGACATCTTCACCTAAACTCATGGTGGTCATTTGTCTACCAAGGGCAAAAGCAATTCCTAATCCTACAACGACAAAAGGCAATGCTTGGAAAAATATGTTGACATCGCGACCAGCCAATGAACCAGCTAACCAAAATCTAATTTCTTCTAACGTTCGTTGGCTGACGATGAGGATAGCAGTGGTGACGGAAGAAATAAAAGCAGTTAACGCTGCACCTGCTACTGTCAAATTCAGTGGGGTCGCTCCTCCCCTTCCCAGCGAACCAAGGAAATAGACTAATATCGCCGTGGTTCCTGCACCCAGAAATGCTGCAATCGTGTAATCATTAACAGATGTGCTACCAAAAACAAAAATTGTTGCAACTACTGCCACTGCTGCACCCGACTGAATACCCAAAATCCCTGGATCTGCTAAAGGGTTGCGCGTCAAACCTTGCATTAATGCTCCAGATACTGCAAGGGCTGAACCTACAAGGATAGCAATGAGCGATCGCGGTAATCTTATAGTCTGGATGACTAAATGTTCATAGGAATTGTCAAAGGTGATAAACGATTCCAGAATCTTGTTTAGAGGTATTTCTGCTGCACCCACTGTCACACTATATACTAAGCAAATGAGCAGGATAACTAGTCCCAGAAACAGACCCACCAAAGGTGATATTTCGGGTGTTTTCCAACTTCTGGGTGAGGCTGTGGTTGCTCTTGTCATTCTCTTGTGGTTACTTGAAAAATATGTTCGTTTTTGGGGGCTACCCGTAGTTCCTTTGAAAGTTGCAATTTCAACATATTAATTGATAGTCTTTTTTATAACTTTAGTGATTTGAGCAATGTCTTTTCTTGAATTCACTTAATTGACAGGCTAAATGTGAGTGAAAATATTTAAGATAATACTTTATACTTATTGCTATATTTTTTCAACTTTTTCTCAGAAAATGTTTTCTTTTTTATTAGGATAATTTATCATTTACTTTGAGCTTCCTGAAAATGGTCACTTTAGCGAAGCTGTCTTCAGAAGAGATTTACTAATAGATTGAAGACATTGCTTGGTATAAAAAGCGAGTCACTACGGCTTTATTCAATTTCTGCTAAATGATATTATTTATCATTAAATAACTAATTACTACTCAACACCAGTCATGACCATCACTTTAACTATGAAAGAGGAGTCGGAACTGTGGGCGGAAGGTAACCATAACAACCCACAACAACCGGAACGAGAGTCATTTGAAATCTTCCAAGAACTCCCCAAGCGACTCGGCAAAGGCTATGTGCGGGATGTTGAGGTGCATCCAGAATTCCAGCTTGGAATTTTTGACTATGAATATCACGATGATGTGTTAGTGAAAATCCCTGAATGGGATCACCCACTGCAATTTTTTGTCCTCCTTTACGGAAGAACTATAGACGAATATGGGGGACAAGTGGGGGAAGGATATACGTGCATATCTGGTAGCGGTGTTCAACGCCAAATGACTTTGGAGTTACGTGACATACTCCTACACCAACTCTAACGAGTATGGTGCTAGGCTTCTCACCAACTCCAGCTATTGCCTCGGATACTCGATGAGCTTTATTAACGACACGGGATGCCCCTCCGCGCCGGAACAATTGCATTGATGTTCAACACCTTTATACTGCTGGAATTTTACCCGCCCACAGGTGCGACTACGTGTAGTCTGTTTCTGGACGGAACCCCATATTCCAGGTTGTCAAGGTTCAGCGTACAGGCAGCGGTTAGCTGTAATTGATTAACCTGTACAGTAAAATGCTAGCATATCTATATCAGTATTGCTAGCATGACTCAAATCAATATCCGGCTGTCTGAACGAGAAAAGCAACACTTATCAAAGTATTGTGAGCATACAGAACGCAGCCAAAACGATGTAGTTAGGGAACTCATTCGTCGTTTGTCAATAAGAGGGGTGTTGAACCCCCTCGATTGACCGCCTATCCATCTCACGCCAATCTGAGTACAGATATGGCGTGAGGCTTCCGGCAAATTAGCTAAATCTCGACGCGTAGGTATTAACATTCATGTGCCTCCTGACTTGTTAGCAAGTTTTTTCCCCGATGAAGAGGGAGAAATTCCCCACCAGTTGCGCTTGTTGGCAAAGGGTGATGAGTGGCAGACTTTGCTTTACCCGGAAACCACAGCTGCTATTAGGGGAGTAGCACAACAAATTGTCAACTGTCCCTACCAGGGAATGACAAAGCGGATATATTTACAAGCAAAGGTATTAGAACTAATGGCGTTGCAATTAGCTCCGATATTATCTGCTCAGGATGGATTACAACCATCGCCGCGATTGAAGCCAGAAACCATCACCCGGATTCATTACGCTAAGGAGATTTTACTGACACGGTTGGAGAACCCGCCGTCCTTGCTGGAATTGGCGCAAATGATAGGTGTAAGCGATCGCACTTTGCGTTATGGGTTTCGGGAATTATTTGGCACAACAGTGTTTGGCTACATCACTAATAAGCGTATGCAGCAAGCAGAGCAACTTTTGCGGGAGGGGAAGCTGAGCGTTGCTGAAGTTGCCAATTTAGTAGGGTATGCCCATCAGGGACACTTTGCTACTGCTTTTAAAAGAAAATTTGGCATTACGCCTAGTGAATCTTTGTTAGGGAAGAGAAATATTTTAGCTATATAATGCCGTTTTACGTCTGTAATGCCGTTTTGGGATAGACTCTTACCCTAGTACTTCCCTACACTATGCTTCATTGCAATCAACAATTATATGCAATAAGTCAAATCTCTATTTGATTTCTCATAAGTGTGGTGTAAGAAGATGAAAGGTTGGATATTTCTGCCCAAACAAAATTCATGGCTGGTACTTAGCTTGCTCGGATATGTTTCCAGCTTTGCTCTGAGTCAGCCTGCTATGGCTCAAGTTAAATCAGATAATAAAAAATTAACTACAGATATTCCTCGGTTGAGTGAACTAAAGTTTCCAGCCACCAATATTAAAGGTTTGCTCTCTCAATCAGAGACACCAACTAATCCTCCTTCCCAGGAAAATGTTATACAAGTGACGTCGGTGAAAGCTAATCCCACAGACAAAGGTGTGGAGGTGATTTTACAGACTGCCAAAGGTCAACAGTTGCAAGTTACAAATCGTAGTGAGGGCAATAACTTTATCGCTGATATTCCGAATGCCCAACTACGTTTACCGTCGGGTGAGGCATTCACATTCCGCTCGGAAAAACCGATTGCAGGTGTGACTGAAATAACAGTCACAAATCTCGATGCTAATACTATCCGGGTAACAGTAACGGGTGATGCGGGTGTTCCAACTGTTGAGTTGTTTGATAGTCCAGATGAGGGTCTGATCTTCTCTGTGGCTGGTGCTGCAACTTCTGCACAACAGCCACAGCAACCAGAATCACCACAGCCTCAACAAGAGGAACCAACAACTCAAACCCAGCCAAGTCAACCATCAGCACAAGGTGATGAGCCGATTGAGTTGGTAGTCACGGGTGAGCAAGATGATGGATATCGCGTAAGAAATGCTACCACTGGCACAAGATTAGATGTTCCTCTTCTGGAAACTCCTGCTTCCATTAATGTGATTCCAAGAGAATTGATTGAAGACACGGCTCCCAGGCGTGGAGAAGATTTGATCCCCTTTGTTCCTGGTGTGACCAGAGGCTCGGGCGCAGGTGATAATCAGGGAGGGAATATCCCTGAATTTACGATTCGGGGCTTTGGTGTTGCTAGACAAACCTACATTAATGGTTTACGAGATAGCCAGCGTTTTGTGGTTCGAGATCTGGCAAATGTGGAGCGGATTGAAATTCTCAAAGGACTTTCTTCCTTACTCTATGGAACAGGTGCACCAGGAGCCGTAGTCAACTACATCACGAAAAAACCCCAAGCATTATCCAGTAATAATATTACTTTTCAGGCAGGTAGCTTTAATTTCTATCGTGGAGAAGTCGATTTTACAGGCGCATTGAATGCAGATAAGACGTTGCTTTATCGATTTGTAGGGGCTGCTCAAGACGCTGATTCGTTTTATGATAACGTTGAGGACAAACGCCTTCTACTTGCACCTTCGCTGACTTGGTTAACTGGTAATGGTGGTTCAGTAGCATTGGAAGCTGAGTATTTTCAGCAACAGCTAAACTACAATTCAGGAATCAAGTTTTTCAATAACCCATTTCTTTATGATCGCAGCTATGTCGATCCACGCGATCGCGGTCAGCGTGATAATTATCGAGTAAGCACCTACATTGACCAACCATTAGGTAAAAATTGGTCGCTCAATCTTAGTGGTCAATACATCGACATCAACCGAGATTTAGATATCTTCTCTGTTTTTAGTTTTACTGGCAATAGGCTACAGTTTCTAACCCGACCACTTACAGAAAGTTATACCCAAGGAGATTTGAGGGCTGAGGTACAAGGCAATTTCAAAATTGGCGAATTGGCTCATAAACTACTAGTGGGTGTTGAGTACAATGCCTTCAAAGCCGACACAATTTTAAACATCAACAATGTGTTTACTGGTTCTATCGACCCACTCAATCCTGTTTTCAACGTCCCACTTCCTAGGTTTATTTTGGGTAAGCAGTTTTTTGGCAACACACAATATGGTATCTATGTACAAAATTTCATGACCCTTGGGCGATTTCGTGTTCTTGCGGGTTTACGTTATGGCTCGTTTAAGTCCGAGGTGAAGCCTGCAACTGCCACCGCTATTAGAACAAATGGAGAGGCAACGTTTGTTGCCCCCAGTGTAGGATTAGTCTACAATCTCACAGATTCTGCTTCTGTCTACGCCAGTTTCAGTCGCTCAACTAATCCAACTATACGTCAGAAGTGCTAAAGGGGTTGTAGTTTGGAAACAATTTCCTGAACTTTTACAGTCTGCTATTTTCGCGCAAATTCCACCTGTGGAAACGTAGCTACAGTTATATCTGCGCGATAGTCAAAGTCCTGTCAAAAGCGATGTCTAATCTCGCCTATGGCGATCGCCGCAGGCGGGCACTCCGTGCCATCGCGCAAAGCGCCCACCACGATGTCACAGACAAGCCGCTCCGCGTTTACGCACTTATCCGCCTAACACTCTTGTATCGCTTGAACTTAGCAGCAAGAACTACCGAAAGTTTCATTGACTTTTTTGATCGACAGCAGTTTACAGTTGCGCCCGTCGTCTCTTGGCAAATTGGCGATCGCACAATCTTCTCGAATCCGGATTCGATTCACTTCCACAATAAACAGCTTGCCTTGCTCATGTTCTGCATCACAATGACTAGATAAAATGATTTAGCATTTTCCATTCTTAGATAGACTTGACTTCTCAAAGAATATTAAACTTAACCAAATGCTGACTTTTCGTAAAAATTATGATGATAAAATTTGTCAACGTCCCTCAATAAATCTTGAGGATTGAAAACATGGAGAATTGCGTTCAGCCTTAGTTATCAGGATTCGGCTACAAAAAATACATATGACCATGTACTCTTCCCCAACGTCTAAAAAGCATCCACTCTTACGTTTATTACACTACGCCAAAGACTACCGCCCTCAAATATGGAGTGCCGTCACCTTTACCATCCTCAATAAAATCTTCGACCTCGCACCCTCGTATTTAATTGGTGTTGCAGTAGATATCGTAGTGGAAAAAGAAAATTCCATCATTGCTCAAATCGGCATCACCAACATCATTGGACAACTGGCGATACTATCGTTATTAACATTATTAATTTGGAGCTTAGAGTCGCTATCTGAATTTCTCTACGATCGCCTGTGGCGTAACTTAGCCCAAACCATACAGCACGAATTACGTCTTGATGCCTATAGCCATTTACAAGAACTAGAACTGGGCTACTTTGAGGAACATTCTACAGGTACACTCCTATCAATTTTAAACGATGATATCAATCAACTAGAACGGTTTCTCGATTCTGGGGCTGCTAGCATTCTGCAATTTCTCACCACAATTTTAGCTGTAGGCGGCTCGTTTCTTCTTATTGCTCCTAATGTGGCATGGTTGGCAATATTACCTACACCCTTTATTTTCTGGGGTTCATTGGCATTCCAAAAAGGACTCGCTACCCGTTATGCAGATGTGCGCGACAAAGCCGGATTTATCAATAGTCGTTTAGCTAATAATCTCTCAGGAATTGCCACAATTAAAAGCTTTACTGCTGAAACCTATGAACGAGGACGTGTCCTTTCAGAAAGTGAAGCTTATCGCCGCAGTAACGCCCGTGCGATCGCACTTTCTGCTGCTTTTTTTCCGGCGATTCGATTTGTGGTTGTCATAGGTTTCATCGCCACGCTGTTTTTTGGTGGTGTTGCAGTGGCAAATAATCAGTTAACTGTGGGAACCTATGGTTTCATGGTGTTCATTGTACAGCAATTACTGTGGCCATTTGCCACTTTGAGTTCGATCATGGATGAGTATCAACGGGCTATGGCTTCCATCCGTAGAGTCATGGGATTGTTGGATACTCCGATTGCTATTCCTACAGGGAACCGCCCACTACCATTAAAAACAGTACGCGGTGAAGTACATCTTGACAATATCACCTTTGCTTACAACAATCGCACCAATGTCCTCAAAAACTTATCACTACACATTCGGGCTGGGGCAAACATTGGTATTGTCGGTGCAACAGGTTCTGGTAAAAGTACCCTAGTCAAACTACTGCTACGTTTTTACGAAGTCCAAAGTGGACAAATCCTGGTCGATGGTATCGATATTCGAGAGTTGCAACTAGGCGAACTGCGGCGTAGTATTGGTTGGGTGAGTCAAGATGTGTTTCTATTCCACGGTACGGTGGCGGAAAATATTGCTTACGGCAGTTTTGATGCAACTCATGAAGAAATTATCCACGCTGCCAAATTAGCCGAGGCTCACGAATTTATTCTCCAACTACCGCAAGGATACGATACTATTGTGGGCGAACGCGGTCAAAAACTTTCTGGTGGACAAAGACAACGCTTGGCGATCGCTCGTGCTATTCTCAAAGATCCACCCATTCTCATCTTAGATGAGGCGACCTCTGCGGTAGATAATGAAACTGAAGCGGCTATTCAAAAATCCTTGGCTATGATTACTCAAAATCGCACAACTATAGCGATCGCTCACCGTCTTTCTACAATTCGTCATAGTCATTGTATTTATGTGATGGAGCATGGTCAAATTGTTGAGCAGGGCAAGCACGAGGATTTACTGGCGCTTGATGGGATTTATGCCAGTTTGTGGGGTGTGCAGTCTGGGGTTTAGCCCGACTACAAGCGACTTGATTGCAGTTGCGGTGTCAGTCTCTTAAAAGCCAGTAGATTAATTGATTCTTTGCTTCTAACCAAGCCTGCAAATCATCCAACCTGGTGAAATTCAAATTAATCAAGCTTACGTAACAAATCTGCAAGTTGATGATCTCGATTAAACAGAACTAGAAAAGCCAGGATGACAACGCCCATTGTGGCGATCGCTGTGCCTGCTGCCTGTGCAAAAATAATCACAATCTGGTAGCGAATGGCATCACTAGGATTTGCCCCAGCTAGAATTTGACCAGTCATCATTCCCGGGAGGCTAACTAATCCCATCACCATCATAGAATTAATAGTAGGAATCATTCCTGTTGTCAAAGCCTCCCTAATAGCTTGATGTGCGGCTTCCCAACGAGAAGCACCCAAAGCCAGTAGCGCCTCTATTTCTTCCCGGTGGCTGGTCAAGTCCTCCATTAAGCGATCTAAACTCAAAGATGTACCCGTGAGGGCATTACCTAAAACCATGCCCAAAAGCGGGATAAGATACTGATTATTTACAGTTACAATCCGCTATGGTACAATACGGTTCAGTTAAGGTTGATGTGTAAAAAATCACGTGTGTAGAGACGCGCCATCCGAGAGTTCAACATTGTCTTGGTGATAAGGTTTCTGGTGTTATCTGAACCGTATTGCGCTATGGTATTCGCTTGTATTCGATTTTGCTAAGCTGTCGCCCACTCCTAATGAAGTCAAATCACAAAGCTTCTGACCGATTCAGCTAAGCAAGTAACAAAAATGCCGCGTACCCCCAACACTTCGTGTGTGGCGGGAGTAACCGAAGGGAGGTCTAGATGAATGAACAAAAAAGACAGTTTGAAGTGCAGACCCAGATGTTTCACAACCTTGGGGTAGCAAATTCCCAACAGCAATGCCGTTATTTCTCGGCAACACTGCAAGGTATCATGCTGATGTTCTCGACCTATCCAGAAAACTTTCCGCTCGATGCAGTCAAGGCACAGGTAATTGCATTTTGTCAGGAGGGGCGAGTTTCATAACCGAGATTTTACTTAGTCTGAAAAATATTTTGTACCATTTTTTTATCCACACTCATAGCCGCTTTATCCAACTCGCTAATCTCGCTAGAATCTAAGTGCCAACCCAAAGCACCAATATTCTCCTTTGCCTGTTCCACGCTTTTTGCTCCAGGGATGGGGATCGTTTCTTTACAGATACACCAGTTGATTGCTACTTGGGACATCGTTTTGTTTCTTGATTGGGCAACTTCTTGTAAACATGACAAAAGCGATCGCACTCCTGGTAATATCTGCCTAAACAGGAAACCTCGGATTCCCTTTGGAAAACGACCGTCTGAGTACTTTCCTGTCAATAGCCCCAAAGCCAAAGGGCTGTAAGCAATAAGTTTTATTCCAAGCTGATCACAAACGTCTTTTAGTCCTAATATCGTAACAGGATAGGTGGACAGCAGAGAGTACTGAACTTGCAAAGTAGCGATTGGAACTCCTCGCTCAACAAATTTTTGATGCACCTGTTTGAGCCGTTTCGGTCCGTAATTGGATAAGCCCACTCCCTTAACGAGTCCTTGCTCGTACAAATCTGCAAGACCATCCAAAAGCGCTCCCTCTTGCCAAGGAGCATAGTTTGCTGTAGACCAATGCATCTGTACCAAATCCACGTTTCTTCCCAAGCGCTTGGCAGACGCCTTACCAGCAGACACCATTGAGGAGCGTGTCAATCTCCACGGATAAGCAGCAAGCTTGGTGGCAATGCAAATATTTTCTTTACCCGAACCAAGATATTCCCTAGAGAACCGTCCCAAGAGTCGCTCACTTTGCCCATTCAATCTCCCAGTTCCGTAAGAATCACCCGTGTCAAATAAAGTCACACCGTTGCTTACACAAAGGTTAAAAACGGCTTGCAACTGGTCATCCATGCTTTCATCGTATCCCCAAAGCAGTCGGTTTCCCCATGCCCAAGTTCCGCAGCCCATCGTTGGGAGGTAGAGTTTTTGGCTCATTTGCATATTCACTCTCTGTAGATTCCCACAATCTTTACAAATACTTTTTAAAAGTTCATTATCAGGCACTTCAGTACAAGAATATCAGGTTTCATAATATGACTTATTAGCGATCGCTATTTATCAAAAAAGCTGTACTTGGCACTACTAACCTAGTAGCTGCGTCAACTATTCCTAGTGTACTAAGTCTGCTTCAGTTTCAAAGGATGCAACGATTTGATGCGCCGCATTGAATAAACAACTACCAACAAACCAAGTCTCTAATAAGCATAAATACTTGTAGACTATATGATGAGTAGATTCCATCACAAAAGCATACGATGGCGGGCGTGGGTAGCTGATACATCATTCAACGCTATGAAATTACGTTTCATTCCTCAAGGTTGGCGGCGATTGCTTAAGAGTCTTTTTCCACTCCTGGTTCTGATATCGTTCGTTACAGTACTGTTAGTCGATAGCCTCACCCCCGCCATCGCACAGCTACCCCGTCAGGAGATTCGCGGGGTTTGGATGACCAACAATGATTTTGACACCCTCAAGGATCGAGCCAAAGTCCAGGATGCTGTGACTCAATTGAGGCGGCTGAACTTCAACACAATCTACCCTGTGGTGTGGAATTCTGGATATGTGATGTATCCCAGCGCCGTGGCAAAACGTGCTGGTATCCAACCGTTTGTCTTGCGAGGCTCAGATGGACGTGATATTCTTGCAGACCTGATTGCCCAAGCACATCGCCAAGGCTTGCTTGTGATTCCCTGGTTTGAATTTGGCTTCATGGCTCCCCCGACATCGGAACTGGCATTGAATTATCCGGATTGGTTCACGCAAAAGCGCGATGGCGGCGAAACTTCTATCAGTGCTGCTGGTGAGGTTGCATGGCTCAATCCCTTCCATCCAAAAGTGCAGCAGTTTATCACCGATCTCGTGCTGGAAACCGTCACCCAATATGATGTCGATGGCATTCAGTTTGATGATCACATGAGTTTGCCCCACGAATTTGGCTACGATAAATACACGGTTGCCTTGTATACTCAGGAAACCAAGAATAATCCCCCGACTGATCCCCAAGATCCCGCATGGATGCGCTGGCGGGCAGATAAAATCACGGCGTTCATGGTACAACTCAATCAAGCAGTGAAAGCGAGAAAACCCAATGCGATTTTCTCCATTTCTCCCAATTACTATGACTTTGCTTACAAGTTTCAACTCCAAGACTGGCTCACTTGGATGCGGCTGAATATTGTGGATGAACTCATTGTGCAAATTTATCGTCCCAATCTGCAAAGTTTTATCGCCAATATTTCCCGTGCAGAAATTCAAGAAGCGCAACAAATGATTCCCACTGGAGTTGGTGTTATGGCAGGGTTACGAACTAACCGAGTTTCAATGCAACAAATTCAGTCCCAGGTGCGGGCTGCCCAACAACGAGGCTTGGGCGTAGCCTTCTTTTACTACGAAAGCCTCTGGAACTCTGCTCCAGAGCCTGTTGCACAGCGGCAAGCTGGATTTCAAACCCTCTTTCCCGCTTTCGTGGCTCGCGCTAGACCGAGAATTGAATCACCTTTGGACGCGCGTGTACAAGAATAGCAGCTTGTCGTTAGCGATTGTTGCCCAACACCATACAACACTTTTAATGAAATTGTATTAGTAGTTAGTGCGTAGCCAGGTATTTGCTGATAGTTGCCAGGCGTTAAACGCTCAAGGAGGGTGTTAGGGCTAAAGTTCTCGTACTATCAGCAAGGAGAACGCGATCGCAGAGGTTAAACAGTTCTACCTCGGTCTGCGCCTGTCGCATCAGCCGCAGGAAATGACCTTCAGCGTCAACCAAGAGGGCAATGTAGTTGAGGAACATTTTGAGGTAGCCTACGCGTGAACGCATTGGCATTGTTGCTGCTGTGGGGGTTTGCCATAAACGATCAATATAGCTGCGTACCTCTACTAAAGGAACGGGCGTGATCGGCTCGGAGCGCAAAGCCTGCCGAATTTGATTAAAAAGCCAAGGATTGGCGATCGCCCAGCGTCCCACCATCACACCCGCCGCGCCCGTTTGAGAAAGCACAGATAGGGCAGTTGTCGCAGAATGGATATTGCCATTGGCAAGCACTGGACAATCCACCCGTTTGACCGCTTCAGCAATCAAATCATATTTCACTGCCCCGTGGTACCTATCTTTCACCGTACGACCATGCAAACTTAGCAAATCAATGCTGTGGCGATTGATCATATCTAGAATTTCGTAAAAGGTATCTGTATTTTCAAAGCCTACGCGCATCTTGACGGTCAAAGGTCGATCGTTCACAGCAGAACGCAGTTCTCCCAAAATCCGATCCACTTTTTCTGGTAAGAGCAGCAATCCACCCCCAACATTTTTGCGATAGATTCTAGGTGCTGGACAGCCCATGTTCAAGTCAACTCCAGCGATATTATAGCGGCAAAGTTCCTGTGCTGTTCTTACTAAGTCTGGAATGCTTTCGCCAATCATTTGAGCAAAAACGGGGCGACCCGTGTCGTTTTCGGTGATTGCTGCCAGAATGCTACGATTGAGCCGTGAGGTATCGTTCACGCGGAAATACTCCGTGAAAAAGTAGTCAGGACTGCCGTAGTGGGCAATGACCTTCATAAACCAGAGGTTTGTCACATCCTGCATGGGCGCAAGAGCGGTGAGGGGTAGGTCTTTCTGGAGCGATTGGGGAAGCGATACCTGGGACATAGAGATGAAGAGCGATCCACAAAGCATCACTGTATCAAAAAATGGTTACTTGTTGGGACCTGCAAACATAAAAGCCCAAAACTGCCAGAAAGGTAATGAGCGAAACCACAATAGACATCTCCAGAAATTAATTTTGCGTTGTTTACAATCCTTGTAGAGACGCGCCATGGCGCGTCTCTACATTGTTTTTCACCAGATGTCTAATAAATTGCAACTAGAACACCGATTCAGTAATCAAATAGAAGTAGAGGTAAATTCAGTAGTGTGAGTAAAATTTTTTGCAAGGACATGAAGATTATGAACAACGGGTGTGTGATGAAGCTCAAATAAGTTTTTACGAGAATCGACAATGAGCCTGCTCCCCTTGCCAATGACCAATATGAGATAAAGAATGCTCAACACAAACACGTTCAAAGGAGTTTAGCACGACCAATTGGGGTTAATTGAGGTTCTCGTAATTCGTAGTGTTTTATAGATACATCATCACCCAATTGACATGAGGTCACCCTACACGATACTCATGAATTCAATGGCTATGGTTAAGTTTCTTACAATGCAAAGTTTTTTTAATTTTCGGTTTCATCAGCACAAGGAGCGATAGACATGGATGCCAGCTTGATCATATCCAACATTCTCAACCCACCAATCCTGTTTTTCTTCTTGGGGATGACAGCCGTTTTTGTCAAGTCCGATTTGGAAATTCCTGCACCTGCACCCAAACTCCTGTCGCTTTATCTGCTGTTGGCGATTGGGTTTAAGGGAGGAGTTGAACTGATCAAAAGTGGAATCACTCAGGAAGTGGTTCTGACGCTCTTGGCAGCCATGTTGATGGCGTGTTTTGTCCCAATTTACACCTTTTTTATCCTCAAACTAAGGCTGGATACTTATGATGCTGCTGCGATCGCCGCAACCTATGGTTCTATCAGTGCTGTCACGTTCATCACAGCTAGTGCTTTTTTAACTCAGCTTGGCATTGCTTTTGATGGCTACATGGTCGCAGCCCTTGCCCTAATGGAATCTCCAGCTATCATTGTTGGTCTTATACTGGTAAATTTATTTACTCTTGACCAAGGGAAACCACGGGAAATCGCCTGGTCTGAAGTTTTGCAAGAGGCGTTTCTCAACAGTTCAGTCTTTCTCCTGGTTGGTAGCCTCGTGATTGGCGTCTTGACGGGAGAACACGGTTGGCAAGTTTTGGAACCCTTTACTCAGGGGTTGTTTTATGGGGTTCTTACGTTCTTTTTACTAGACATGGGACTGGTTGCTGCTCGAAGAATTAAAGACTTGCAAAAAACCGGATTTTTCCTCATTTCATTTGCGATACTAATTCCAATACTCAATGCAACCATTGGGTTATTGATTGCCAGATTGATTGGTATGTCTCAGGGAAATGCGCTGTTGTTCGCTGTGCTGTGTGCGAGTGCCTCTTACATCGCTGTCCCAGCAGCTATCCGGATGACTGTTCCGGAAGCGAATCCCAGTCTGTATGTTTCTACTGCTTTAGCAGTGACATTTCCGTTCAATATTATTGTGGGAATTCCCCTATATATGTACGGGATTAACCTGTTGTGGAGGTAATAATATGCACTTAGTTAAAAAGATAGAAATCATTGCCAACTCGTTTGAGCTTGGCAAAATTTTAGATGGTTTAGATAAGTCTGGTGTAAACGGTCATATTGTGATCCGAAATGTTGCCGGCAAAGGATTAGGAGGCACGAGGGAAGATTTAGACATGACGATGCTTGATAATGTTTACATAATCGCATTCTGTATGCCAGAGCAAATCAAGCCTGTTGTGGAAAAGATCAAACCTTTGCTTAATAAGTTTGGAGGTACTTGTTACATTTCGGATGTTATGGAAGTTCGTTCTGTAAGATGTGTCGCGTCGATGTAAGAGAATGATGAACCCAAAGAAGCATTTCATGGAACGTCGTGACTTCTTGAAGTTGGGAGTCACGGGGGCATTTGGTTTGGCATTCACTGCTAGTGATTTCCTTTGGCAAGTTGAACAGGTGAAAGCCGCTGAATTGACCCCAACTGCTCAATCCCTTAGTCCCGATGCCGCATTGCAAAAGTTGATGGAGGGAAATCAGCGGTTTGCTCAGCATCACCCTCAATATCCCGATCAATCTCAGGCTCGGTTGCAGGAAGTTGCTCAAGCTCAACATCCATTTGTAACCATCCTGAGTTGTGCGGATTCACGAGTACCCGCAGAAATTGTTTTTGATCAGGGCATTGGAGACATCTTTGATGTTCGGATTGCCGGAAATATTGTCATCCCTGAAGCACTGGGCAGTCTTGAATATGCAGTTGCCCTGTTGGGGACTCCTGTGCTCATGGTGCTGGGACATGAACGATGCGGGGCAGTTACCGCAGCTGTACAAAACCAAGCCCTACTGGGTGATATTAGTAGCTTTGTTAAGGCAATTAAGCCAGCCGTGGAAAAAGTCAAGGATCAGTCGGGGGACGCAGTTGAAAACGCTGTGGTAGCAAATGTGCAATATCAAATTGAACGATTGAAGCGATCGCCACTCTTAACTGAGCGGTTGCAGTCCGGCAAATTAAAAATCGTCGGAGGTCGTTATGATTTAGATACAGGAAGGGTGACTATTATTACCTAATTCCGAGATGACAACATCTTAGTGAGCGAATTTTAGATTTTAAATTTTGGGTTTTGGATTGAACGATAATTTAAAATCTAAAATCTAAAATCTAAAATCTAAAATCTAAAATTGATTGACAACATCCCAAGCCAAGCGTTGAATTCTTGCAGCATCTCTTTTCCTCAAACTCTCTAACCTAATTCTGTTTCCTTCTTGCGCAGTACCAAATTGAGTGCTAAGGATGTACACCTCTGCCTTGTACGAAACGTTGATAAACCCATTCAGTTTGTATGAAGGAAACATGGATTTCTGAACGCCGCACTATTCAACTACCCGGGTTAACCATTGATCGACATATCTCAGCACCGAACGAGCTTGACTTTCCCGGATGCAATCATCATCTGCTTTGTCTTCTGTTAAGTGATGGTAATCAACAAAAACTGACTCGCATCGGTGAACAAGAATCTGAAAAACCTCAAACCAAAGGAGATTTCTGGATTTGTCCTGCGCAGGTGTCGGGGGTTTGGGCATGGGATAGTACCGATGAATCGCTGATGTTTGTGATTGATCCACTCTTTTTGAATCAAACGGCACAAGAAGTTGCTCTTTTGAATGAAAACAAGGTTGAATTACTTAGTACAGTCAGTGCCTATGATCCACAGATTCAAGCGATCGCTCGCCTGTTTATAACAGAATTTGATGCGGATAGCATCGGTAGACAACTTTATGTCGAATCGCTTACACAGGTGTTTATCATTCACTTGCTGCGACAATACTGTGCGTTTGCGCCGAAAAAGCTACACGATGTAGGAGGATTGTCTAACAATCGACTCGAGCAAGTGCTAGACTACATCCACACCTATTTAGACCGACCGCTTCATTTAAATGAACTAGCAGAAATTTCAGGCATCAGTCAATATCATTTTTGCCGATTATTTAAGCAGTCAATGGGTGTAGCACCCTATCAATACGTGCTTCAGCAACGAATGGAAAAAGCTAAAGAACTATTGCAACAAAGGAAATATGCGATCGCTGAAATTGCTCTACTCGTTGGTTTCGCGGATCAAAGTCGCTTCACAAGGCACTTTAGAAAATATGTCGGAGTTACACCCAAAATGTTTTTAAGGAAAAAGTAGCACTGTGCGATACGACTCCCCATAGCAAGAATGGGCTAAATCATAATTCGATCCAGCAAGAAAAGTCTATCGTTTATCCAGTAGTGCATTGTATCTTCATCTGTGGGTTCTACGCGTAATAATCCCCTTATCACTAAACGTAATACTTCACAGGGTTAAGGTTCTACCAACGAATTTATGAGAAGAATCAGTCGTATCTTGCTTTCTGTTGTTCTCGTCAGCACTGCTGTAGTTTCCGTAGCGGTAGATTGGAACGTGACTCACCTTTTCAATCCCGAATGGCATCCTCACGCTAAATTCCATGATGCGGTGATGCTGTGGTTGCTTAGTGGAATGACTATTATGGCACTGTGGTTGCTATGGCGGCGATCGCTAGAACCTGATATTGGTTATACCGTTGCAATGTTGGTGCCTGTTATCTTTTGGTCAGCCTTTTTCTTTGTAACGCTAGTGATTCCTGGAACCAGTTTGCAAGCCGATCTTAAAGAAGCTCCCCCAATACTAGCAGGTATTCCGATCTACCCCAACGTCGTGATTGCAACAATCAGCGTCATTTTGGCATTGGTTGGTTATGGCTTGTACCGCGCCTCGTCGGAAGCGAACCGTCTATGAGACTGACTTGGATTGTTAGCTTTGCATTACTGATCACTTTCCTGCCTAGTCAGCCAGTTCTTGCTCATATCGGACATGGTAGCTTCCTCACCCAAAATCTGGCTCGCATGACTCTATCCCCAACATTAATGTTAAGTGGGATCGGTATCGCCCTGATTGCTGGAGCCGGACACGCCCTCTCACCCGGACATGGAAAAACGATGGTAGCGGCGTATCTCGTCGGTTCGCGGGGCACTCCTCAACAGGCAGTCGTGCTGGGTTTGGTGACAACGCTTACTCACACGATTAGCGTTTTCGCGCTAGGAATTGTAGCTTTGTTGTTATCTCAGCATATTTTACCAGAGCAATTGTATCCAATATTAAGTTTTTTGAGCGGGTTGATGGTTTGTAGTGTTGGTTTTTGGTTACTTGAGCGACATCTCAATCCTGCACCCAAACATCATCACCATGTTCACCATCATCACCATACTCACCATGATTCTCCTAATCACATCCACTATCCCTCTGATTCTCAAATCACGTTACAGTCTCTTCTAACTTTGGGAATCGCAGGTGGTTTAGTTCCGTGCCCGTCAGCTCTGGTATTGTTGTTGAGCGCGATCGCTCTTCATCAAACAGTATACGGCTTGTTATTAGTGTGTGCGTTTAGTTTTGGATTAGCAGTCGTATTAGTGAGCGTTGGTTTAGCGGTTATCTATGCTCAGCACTGGCTAAAGCGTTTTTCATGGGTTCAACCCTTGCAGCAGTATACTCCCAAAATCAGTGCGATCGCGGTGATTGTTGTAGGAAGTGTACTCATGGCTTGTGCTGTTATTTAAGGTTAAATATGAAACAGGACTTATATCAAGTCCGGTTAAATACTTATCATTACCCTAAGAACCCCACCCCGGTAAAGCTACGCTTCACCTCCCCTCCCCACTTGCGGTGAGTCCAGCGCTGCAGGCGGGTTTCCCGCCGTAGGCGACTGGCGTAAGCGCAAAGCGTGCCGCAGGCTTACGCGTAGCGTGCCGTATCTCCTTCGGAGACGCTGCGCGAACGGCGATAGCCGTGGCCGTACCCACTAGGCATACCCGAAGGGGGAGGGGCGGCGCGGGGTGGGGTACAGTTAACGTGGGAATCATAAGTAATTAGCCGGACATGATATTACGCAAAGTCGAGAATGTCATACTGAGCGAAACGGAGTGTAGCGAAGTATCAAGGGAGATTTTATGTCTTTCAGACACGCTGAGTTCCAAGGGGACACGCTGGGCGAACGGTAACGTTTCGCTAGCGCTACACTCAGAATGACAGTTCTTCTTCGTTCTTATAAATCTCTAAGTTGTTACGAAACAGCGTACTACTAGGCTCGAGGCGAACAGCTATTTCCAGTTCTGCGATCGCTTGATCCAGTTTGCCTTGATCGGACAGCGCTAACCCCAGGTTAAAGTGAGCATATGCATAATTTGGGTCTATTTGCAACGCTTTACGGTAAGAGGCGATCGCCTGATGGAGTTTGCCTTGATTGGATAGCGCATACCCCAGGTTAAAGTGAGCATATGCAAAATTTGGCTCGATTTGCAACGCTTTTTGGTAAGAGGCGATGGCGTCATCGAGTTTGCCTTGATAGTACAGCGCTAACCCCAGGTTATTGTAAGCATATGCAAAATTTGGGTCGATTTGCAACGCTTTACGGTAAGAGGCGATCGCCTGCTCGAGTTTGCTGTATCTGTTTCAATCAAGTATGCTTCGCGCAGCTTGCCTAATTTTGTGCTAACCAAGTCATATTGTTGTTGCAGTGAATCTTGTTCTTGCTTCAATCTGCGACGTTGGCTATCAGTTATACCGCCACTCGTTGCAAGAGAGGTTGAAGTCGCTGCTGTAGTAGTTTCAGAAGCGGTTGAAGAGGTTTTTGATTTCGCCATTTCTTCAACTACTGTGCGAATTCCTTGAACAACATTCAAAAAAGCCTCATCTTTATCTTGCCAGGTTGTCACAGCTTTGGTATTTTTAGGAAATGCTTGCAGTTTGGCAAAAGGTCCATCACGCCAGTCTACTGGCTTGAGAATAATCGGAATTACGCGAGCTTCTCTTGCCTCATGTCGTTCCATTGCTCGCTGCATCTCAATGTCGTAGCAGTAATCTGAAGCCAGAAAGTTAGCGCTCACCAGCAATAAAATGATATCCGCAGTGTTAAGATTGTCATCGATCGCATTTGCCCATTCCCTACCAGCACTGATTTCCCGGTCATGCCAAGCTTCAATAAATCCCCGACGTTTCATCAAGCTCAGATGAGTTGCCAATTCGTCTCGCAAATCTTCATCCTTATGGGAGTAGGAAAAAAATACTTTAACTGCATTAGACATATTCTTTAAATCTACTTTCTTTCATTCATGTAATACTTTTCTCAACATAAGCGTTCAGAAACACCAGTTGGTTCGCCATCTCCTTGGCTGACTTATCAGCAGCTAATTTGAGCAAACCGCGTAACTGCTGTCCAACCGAGTATTGTTGTTGCGGTGCGAGAACTATGCCAGCATGACATCTTTGTTGAACCACAAACTCACCGTGCAATCTGCAAAAATCCCTAATGTTGAAGCTATAAATGACTCGCCCTTGCTCAACTGCCCAAATTAGTTGTTCTTCATCGGGATATCCTAATCTATCAGCATCTGCGACTGTAACGATATCCAAATCTGCATTTCGCAGAGCTTGTATCAGCGCCCCTTTAATCGTGTCTTCATCCAAGTACAAACGAATTCGGCTCACGACAGATTTCCTGCTTTATACTCAGCTTCGAGGCGACGACATTCCTCGTTGTAGGCTGCAAATTCGGCGTCAAGCGATTCTTTGTTGGCATAATAGTACGCCAAAGCGCTATAAATCCCTGCTAGCGTCAAGTGCGGTTTATCTTCCAAAATTTCTTCAGGCGTGACACCTGCTTTAATCTCATTCACGATGTACTGAACCGTAATGCGAGTTTCGGCGATGCGGGGACGACCACCGCAAGTTCCCGGCGTACGGACAATAAACGTACCAATGTCGGTAATGGTCTGCATAGCTCGTTTGCTAAATTTTGCTCCCATAATTAAGAACTCTAGCACTTATCATAGAGGGGTTGAAACAACAATCGTGATGTCATCAGATATGGAGAACAACCAGATTTCCAACAATACCTTCTATGATGGTTCTGCATCCGCTTTCAGATTTTATAAGGGGTAGGTTGAAAACCCCGTGCTTTTAAGCCGGGGATGAAAACCACTGCGTAGGCTTTAGCCTACCGTGATGTTTTCTTTTTGTGGCTCAGGCAAAGAGTCAATCCAGTCTTCCACCAAACTAGACATGGTTCTGTCTAGTTGAACAGACAATAAGAGTAGCTTATGATATCTACGCTCTGACAATCTAAAAGCCAATCGTTTATTTTTCACATCGTCGAACAAATATTGTACATTCATATTATCATAATTTTAGTTGAGAAAAACAAGGAGGTGATAACGCAGTGCTGGTATTTGAATACAAAGTGAAAGGTAAACAACAGCAGTATCGAGCTATTGATGAAGCTATTAGAACCACTCAATTCATCAGAAATAAAGCTATTAGATATTGGATGGATGCACCCAAAGAAGCAAAAGTAGACAAGATTGCTTTGAACAACTATTCAACAACACTGCGTAAAGAATTTAGTTTTGTTAAAGACTTGAATTCAATGGCTTGTCAGTCTGCAACTGAAAGAGCTTGGCTGTCTATTGCTAGGTTTTACGATAATTGTAAGTCTAAGAAACCAGGCAAGAAAGGTTTTCCACGCTTTCAAAAACATAACCGTTCAGTTGAATACAAGACTTCGGGATGGTCATTGCATCCGACAAAAAGACGTATTACCTTTACTGATAAAAAGGGTATTGGTGAAGTCAAGTTGTTAGGCAAGTGGGATATTCACACTTACTCAGTCAAATCAATCAAGCGTGTTCGATTAGTCCGTAAGGCTGATGGTTACTATTGCCAGTTTGCAGTTGACGTTGAGGCTAAACCTGAACCGAGAACAGCTAACGGTGAGTTAGGGCTTGATGTAGGGCTTGAGTTTTTCTACTCTGATTCCAATGGACATCATCAAGAAAATCCAAGGTTTCTTAGGAAAGCCGAGAAAGCGATTAAACACGCTCAACGTCAGATTTACAAGAAAGAAAAAGGGAAGAACCAGCGACGGATAGCGCGGGCTAGATATGCAAAGAAGCATTTAAGAGTAAATAGGCAGAGGAATGAACACGCGAAGAGAGTCGCGCGTAACTTATGCAAGGCTAACGCCTTAGTCGCCTATGAAGCCTTGAATGTGAAAGGCATGGTAAAAAATCATTGTCTTGCCAAGTCTATTAATGATGTAGCTTGGTCTACTTTTCGTCGTTGGTTAGAATATTTTGCTGGCAAGTTCAATACCACAGTTGTTGCAGTCAATCCAAAATACACATCTCAAAAATGCTCGGATTGTGGAACAATTGTCAAAAAATCCCTTTCAACTCGCACTCATAAATGTAGTTGTGGGTGTGAGTTACAAAGAGACGTGAATGCAGCGATAAATATTCTGAATCTTGCACGACAAGCGTGAGTGTTGGGCAGTCCCAAAGTAACGCTACAGGAGTCGGAACCGCTACTCTTCTTGGTGCAAGCCTGGTTGAGCAAGTTGCGACGTAGAATGTAGAATCCCCGCGTCTAAAGACGCGGGGAGTGTCAAAAACTGCAATTGTGCTATCAGCAACTCCTCTGCCAGCTATGACTATCAAGCGCGTTGTCCTGAAACGGGCGAACTCCTGCGACTACCCCGCACACCTTTGGTAAAGGCGATCCCTATAGTTTAATGCAATACGTTGCTCATCATCACCGTATTGAATCAACAGTTTTTGCTAAAGTTCCTACTCAAGATACTAGTCATTGAGATCCAAATTGGTGGATGATGTTGAACCATCGCGATTTTTGTCTGGCAGAGGCGATTGCAAACCTATAAGTTGGACTCCGACTAATTTTAGATCATGGCAGTTTATGAAAATCGAGAAGCGTTCATTCCCTACCGTCGCACCGATATTATCAAACTTTGCCTGGAAGATGGTCAGCTAAGTGCCGCTGATGCTGAAAAGTTTCAAGATTTCTGCCAAATCCTATCCGCGTATTACCACTTTCGCTTTCACAAGACGCTGGAAATTATCAAAGACAACTACGTACCCTTCAATCCCAATGCAGATGTTCAACCACTCACTCAACCAACCTTCGACCAATACGACGAGATGGAGTCAAAAGTGGTTGATGCATTTCAACACATTTTAGAAAGAGCGAATTACATTCTTTTGCCTGAATCGATTGTACAACGAGCATTGGGAAAGAAATCTCTGATTGATTTGAAAACTCAGGTTGATTTCGATGACTTTGAGCGTTTCTGTTGCTATTACCAAGGCGATATTAACCAGAAAATTTCGCTGAAAAAGTTCTTCTTTTGGCAGGAAGAAAAGACGATTAATATTTTGGAACGAATTGTTTTACTCATTAAGTTCAAAGAAGCGGCTTACTTTCGTGCCAAGAAAGTCAAGATAGAGGAGTTGAACTTTACCCCTGGTAAAATGTATGTTTACTTCTACAAGAATATTCCAAAACTAGATATTGACTTACTCTTTCCCAATGTTATTACCAGTATGACTTGGAAAGATCGACTGTTATTTGGAATTCCTGCAATTGGGGCTGCAATTCCCCTGGTCTTAAAAGCATTGCCAAATCTGTTATTGCTCATAGCTGCAATTTCGTTAGTGTTCAATGCACCATTGCTAGTCGAATCGCTAGATTTAGAAGAGCATAAGGTGCGAGATGTGATGCCCATTCTAGTGGCAACGCTATCTTTAGGGATAGCACTCGGTGGATTTGCCTTCAAGCAATACACCAATTACAAAAACAAAAAAATCAAATTCCAAAAAGATGTTACCGACACGCTTTTCTTCAAGAATTTAGCTAACAATGCCAGCGTCTTTCAAATGCTCATTGACATGGCTGAGGAAGAAGAGTGTAAGGAAATTATTCTCGTATATTACCATCTCCTGACCAGTGCGACTCCGCTAACTCCGAAACAGCTAGACTCTCGCATTGAAACTTGGATGGAGAGGAAGCTGGGCATCAGGATTAACTTCGATATCCACGGTCCCTTGAACAATCTGCAAGATATTCGTGGCAAAGTGATCACAAATGCTGAAGAAGCAGATATTGTCCCGGAAATGCCTTTATTAAGCTATGATAACCAGGGATTTTGCCATGTTCTACCTTTGGAGGATGCCAGAGCAGTGATTGATTATGTTTGGGATAATGCCTTCCTATATAACGGGATAACTTTATAGAAAAGTTCCTGATATAGCGCAACTCAATTGGATGAAGCAATTATTTATCTGTGTCCATCTGTACCCATCTGTGGTTCATTATTTCTTTCTATACCTTACTCCGGGTTCTTACCGCTATAAGTCCAAGTAAGCCAGATTAGAAGCTTTATATATGGTCGTTCTGCACTCGCTTTGTGATTTCATAAACTGCAATTTTGCTGTCAGCGACTTATCTGTTAGCTATTGGTATGAAGGGCGTTGTCCTCAAACTGGTGAACTCCTGAGACTACCCCGCACACCAATGTCCGAGGCGATCGCCCATGCTTTAATGCAAGATCTTGCCACGGATGAGCGTTATTCCTCTGAAGGTAAGATGTATGGAGTATTACTCGTGGAACTGCCTACTGGCGAACAACGGGTACTCAAAGCTTTCTCCGGGCTACTGAATGGTGACAGCCTGGTTGAGGGCTGGGTACCCCCCATTCCAGGACGAGACGAAGTGGCATTAGAGGAAGCCCGCACATTGGCGCAGTTGGAAGCGATCAAGCAGGAACTCATTACCCTCAAGCAACTTCCAGAACGCCAGGAGTACGAAAAGCGTAGAAGTGAGTTTGAGTTACGCCTGCAACAAATGAGCGATCGCCATCGAGATTGCAAAAACCAACGACACGAAAAACGTCAGATATGCTACGAAAAGCTAATTGGAGAAGCGCTCATAGTTGCGTTGGAACAACTCGACGAAGAAAGTCGTCAACATGGGATTGAGCGACGGCAACTTAAACGGCAACGGGATGAAGTCTTGCAGCCGCTTCAGCAGCTTATTGCAGCAGCAGATGCGCGGATGGGTGAACTGAAACAGCGGCGTAGAGAACTGTCCCGCCAACTCCAGGCACAGATGCACGCTACTTACACCCTGATGAATTTTTTAGGACAATCTTTATCGTTGCAGCAGTTGATACCAGAAGGTATGCCCACAGGAACAGGAGACTGTTGTGCGCCAAAGCTGCTGCATTATGCGGCGACGCATGGTTTAAAACCATTGGCAATGGCAGAGTTTTGGTGGGGTTCGTCCTTAATTAATCAGGATAAAATTCAGGGAAAATTCTACGGAGCTTGTGCAGAACGCTGTCAGCCATTGATGGGATTTCTGCTGTCAGGGTTGCCTCCGTGGAAACCTAACCCCCCAGCCCCCTTCCCTAAAAGGGAAGGGGGAGTTTTAAGCCCCTCCCCTACCAGCCGAGGGGTTTGGGGAGAGGTGATACCCATTCTTTATGAAGACGAATGGTTGATTGCTGTGAACAAACCCGCAGGACTATTATCAGTTCCAGGGCGTTATCGCGACACTCAAGACAGCGTTCTCAGTCGTTTGCGTCAGATTTTACCAGATGGCATGGGGATTATTGCCGTGCATCGGTTGGATCAGGAAACATCTGGTATTCTTCTCTTAGCTCGCGATCTACAAACCTATCGGCAATTGAGTCAGCAGTTTCAGCACCGACAGGTTCACAAAGTTTATGAAGCTGTGCTTTCCGGTTGTGTGACAACTGATCGAGGTGTGATTGAACTACCATTGTGGGGAGATCCTCAGAATCGCCCTTATCAACAAGTCAATTACCAGTACGGAAAACCCAGCATAACTCAGTTTCAGGTGATAGCAACAGAAGGAAACTACACTCGTGTAGAGTTTATACCGCTAACAGGACGCACCCATCAACTGAGAGTTCATGCTGCTGATGTGAGAGGACTTGGAATACCTATTTTAGGCGATCGCCTTTATGGATGTCGTGCACCTGCAAATCGGTTACATCTGCATGCGAGAGAGCTTTCTTTTGAGCATCCACAGTTAGGAGAAACCATTCATTTACAGGCAAAGACGCCGTTCTAGTAAATGACTCAATTAATCCAGCAAAGCATTATAGTCCAATACGGTTCAGTTAAGGATTTTTGGTGAGATTTGGCAGTGTAGAGACGTAGCATGCTACGTCTCTACATAGCCGTCTTGGTAAATCTATTTTAGGCGATCGCCTTTATGGATGTCGTGCAGCGGCAAATCGGTTACATCTGCATGCAAGGGAACTTTCTTTTGAACATCCACAGTTAGGAGAAACCCTTCATTTACAGGCAAAGACGCCGTTTTGATGTGTCAATTCTAGTTGTGGTAAGGAGGCGATCGCCCTACGGGTAGTTATTGGGATTTTCAACCATCAGCCCTTCACTTGCAGCTGCTTTATTCAACTCATCGTCAGCAGAGACAAAGTTCACAGGGGGCAAGCCGTTAGTTATGCAGAGAGCATTTACCGCACAACCTGCTGCTAGCTGAACTGCGTCGTAACCTCGTAATCCCCATACTTCAGCTAATGCCATTGCAGAGTTGATAATATTTTCCGTGATTTCTACAACTTGGTACTCAGATAATAAGTCACTCCTGAACAGATTGCACGTTGCTGTAGCATCTGTAAGACTGATACTGCCACCACGCGCCCGTCTTGTAATCGCCGCAATAATTTCAACAAATGTAATTGCAGCAATTAATACTTCGTTGTTTAATGCAGGATCAAACAAATTCACAACCCATGCTGAACCTATCTCACTAATGTAGCGTTTCACCAAAGCGCTGCTATCAAGAAAGTAAACTGCCATCTAGCGGCGTTCCTCAATAATTGTTTCAGAAACAGGCTTTCCCTGAATCTGAATGAGTCGCCGTTCAGTTTGCCGATTGTAGGAGGGTTGCTTCAGTTGTTTGACTAAGCCAGATGTTAACAGTGCTTGATGAAATGTCGTCCGTTGAACAGCTTCTTCAATAGCTGCAAGATGCTTCTGGATGACTTGGTTAAGCTGCTGTAATTCTTGTGGTTCAAGCGCTTCAAGTTGATCTAGGATTTGGTTAAGAATTGCCTGTGTCATCAGCTTTTAGATTTAACTAGGGCTAGTATGTCTATGATTTTATAACCAGAAACTCTACACTTTTCAGAACTATACTATGAACCGCCTTTATGGATGCCGCGCGCTTTCAAGTCCGTTACATCTATGGTACAAAAGCTGTTTTATGAATGATGCTATCTTACTGGATAGCTATTAATTCCCACATTGCCCAGTTCTTATCCACGATTCCTGTGTATAAATATGCCAGAACCTAACTCAAGCCCTCATACACCTACAAACACATCGCCCAAAGTTGAGACCTTGGCTGGATCTGTTGTCTCGTCTGTCTCGTCTTCTTCTCCTACGGGGATCTATGATATTGTTGTAGTTGGCGCTGGACCTATCGGGTTAGCAACTGCCATTGGCTTACGCAAGCGTGGTATTGAAAATGTTCTTGTCGTTGATCAAACTCGCGCCTTTCGTCAGGTTGGTCAGGTGTTAGATCTTCTGCCCAATGGATTAAAAGCTATCAAATATTTAGATTCTAACGCTTACGAAGAAGTCAAGAAAACGGGCAATAAGTTCTTGAATCCTAAGCAGTCCAATGACGAGAAAACTGCACAAACAACTCAGGGACAAAAACCTCCAAAGACTTCACCCAAATGGGTTTACAAAAATTTGCAGGGGCAGCGGATTCGGTCAATCCCTCTTAGTTACGATGTCTGGTTTAAAGATTATGGGGAGGGTCGAGTGTCAATTGCTTGGTATGATTTGCAGACAACCCTAAGACACCTACTTCCCCAAGACCGAGTCAAAGCCAATCACCGTTGTATTAATGTTGTGGATGAACCAGAGACTGGGAGTGTGCGGATAGATTGCGTCTCTGATATAGGGGTAGAAGCCAACCCCTATGCGTATTGGGCAGACGAGCAGAAAAATAATGACAAACAGTCCCAGAATTCAGATAATGTCCCCCAACAATTAGAAACAAAATCGATCCGAGCTAAGCTCATTGTTGCAGCAGATGGGATAAATTCTACGATTCGTAGGGTGCTTTACACAGATAGTCCGTACCAAGCTTTTGCCCGACCTGAATACTCCGGGTTTGCAGCAGTATCTTGTCGGGAAATAGCGGAGATACCAAACGAACTGCGGACAGAACTGGAAGAGAAATTCTTGCAGGACTCACCAATTGTCACAATCACTAATGATCAAATATCTAGAGATCCCGCTTGTACGCCAAACCCGAGGATGATGTTATTTCGCAGACCAACTGGTCAAGTTGGGTACATCGTACATCTTGCTTTGCCTTTGGACTTGTTGCAGAGGAAGTCTGGAAGTTCTTTAATTGACTTAGCTGTACAGGAGTTGGAGAAGGTAGGCTTTCCCTTTGTACTCACGCAATTAGTGCGTATATCTCCTCCTGCCAATATGCAGCAGCGTCCGTACTACATTCACCACGCTACTATTTCAGATTCTGTACAACTTCCTAGCACAGCCCAGCCCAATATTGAAGGTCATCCTGTTACAATTCAACCACCTTGGAGTGCAGGGCGAGTCGTATTGGTAGGTGATGCCGCGCATGGAATGCCTCCCTTCATGGCTCAAGGCGCTAATCAAGGATTAGAAGATGCACTAGCTGTTACAACGCTTATCGCTAACATTGCACAGAAGAATCATTGGGATAACACGCAAGCTATAGCCGAAGCTTTCAAGAAATATGAAAGTCTTCGTCGCCCATTGATGGCATATGTCCAACAGGCTACATTGACACGGTTTCCTCACTCCTCGGATAAACAGTGGCAGGAGTACAGCCAACAGGTGTATTGCCGCAATTTTGACCAGGTGGTAGAGGCGTTGTTGTAGGTAGATGAAGTCATTCCAGAAAATTCTTCGCGTCAACACTCAACTGTTGACTATAAACATTGAACGGCATAGGTAGAATGTTTTTCCGTTCATATATTTGGCGATGAGATAGCAGCTTACTACAAGAAATTTTGATTAAAATAAAGCAGCGCAATTTGCAGCCACAGCATAACCTGCGCGACTACAATGCTGGTATCCACCAGGCGGCGTGCTGTCTACCCACGTAAATCCAGAAGATGATCTATGAGTAATCAACTCCAAGACTATAATCCCAGCGGCGTCGGTCAAATCAATGGCAACCTCTTGGGTTTACCGTTCAATTACGAGTCTGCAAACCTGATTGTCTTTGGTGTACCGTGGGAAGTCACTGTTTCCTATGGCGCAGGGACCGCCAACGGACCACAACGGGTTTTGGATGCTTCGCCGCAACTGGATCTGTTCGATTTCGATAATCCTGACGGATGGAAGCAGGGAATTTTCATGGTAGAAATTCCCCAGGATATTTTAGAGAAGAACAAATACTATCGCGCTCTAGCGGCAAAAATTATCAAACGACTAGAGCAAGGTCAAGCACTCACAGAAACACCAGATTTAACACCTGTCCTGACAGAAATTAATCAAGCTTGTCAACAGGTGAATCAATGGCTGTTTGAACAGTGTCAGGAAGCAATTAACAATGGTAAGCGAGTCGCAGTTATTGGCGGGGATCACAGTTCACCTTTAGGTTATTATCAAGCATTAGCAGCTAAATACGCAAGCTACGGTATTTTGCACATTGACGCACACGCAGATTTACGCGATGCCTATGAGGGATTTGAGTTTTCCCATGCGTCCATCATGTTTAATGCGATGAAGCTACCGCAAATTTCCAAGTTAGTGCAGGTAGCGTTGCGTGATATTTCTCATGATGAAGTGCAAATGATTAACGAATCGAATGCTCGAATTGTTGCTTATTACGACCCAGCAATTAAACAAAAGCTCTACTCTGGAACGACTTGGATTGATTTATGCCGAGAAATGATCGCTCATTTGCCCGAGTACGTTTACATTAGCTTTGATGTCGATGGTCTTGATCCAAAATTCTGTCAGAGTACAGGGACTCCTGTTCCTGGTGGACTGGAATTGGAGCAAGCTTTTTGTCTGTTCCGTGAGTTGGTTAATAGCGGTAGAAAAATTATTGGCTTTGATGTCTGCGAAATTGGTGATGCTGAGTGGGATGGCAATGTCGGTGCGCGGATTGTTTATAAGCTGGCAAATTTCATGGATTTATCTCAGCAAGGATAATTCTTGATTCAAGAACATGATGGAAGTAGATACAATATTACCCAACATCCTCCAATGTGATAGGCTCTCTTGACTATCTAATAGCGTTAAGCTATAGAAAGCCCAGTAAACTTTTACTCGCTTCCCGCCCGAAGATTACTTAATTAAAAAACCGCAGAGGACACAGAGGTAAGAGTTAGAGAAATTTAGGTAATTTTAGACTGGGAAGGGAGTAGTAATGCTTGATTTCAAAGAACACGCAGACAGTTTTGCAAGAAAATTTGTTCCATCGTATAGATTCATTCGCACACAAGAATCCACAATTGATAGAAGCCATGTTCTTCAAACAGAACTCAATAGTACATCAATTAAAGTGTTGAGTTGGAATATTGCGAAGAAAAATCATGACAAAATTTGGATTAAAGATTTTTTAGCCATTCTTGAGCAATACAAACCAGAGCTTATCTTTTTGCAAGAAGTTCGCTTGAGAATGGATGCAGAACATGCCGCTGAATTGAGAGAAATGAGTTGGAATTTTGCCCCTAATTTTATCGATGCTCATCATCAGACTTATTCTGGAATTTTAACGGCAGCTAAAATCAGTCCACTCACCAGCAGAGCGATTCTCACTAAACATCATGAACCGATTGTTAAAACTCCTAAGGTTTCCCTCATTACGGAGTATCCGTTATCTAATAAACGAGAAACTCTGTTAGTTATCAATAGTCATTTCATCAATTTTGTGGATTTAAACAAATTCAAAACACAACTGCATGAGTTAGAGTTTGCCTTATCTACACATCATGGTCCTGTTATATTTTCAGGAGACTTCAATACCTGGAGTCGAAAAAGAGCTGCTTTGCTTGAACAAGCGGTTACTCGTTTGGGGTTAGCACCAGTCGTTTTTGCACCCCATGAAAGCAAGAAAATTAAACGATTTCTGTTATCACCTCCTCTAGACTATATCTTTTACCGAGGACTCAGTGAAAACAAAGCCAGTGCTAAAGTGTTAGATTATGTTTCTTCGTCCGATCACAAACCTTTACTGGCAGAATTTTCTTATATCGATACTCAATAAAAATTTAAGATGCTTGTAGATAGCGGTGTTTTAGCCCTTCTTAGTGCAGCTACAGTAGTTGTTGTTCATAGCTTGGGAATTTTGCATGCTGCCCATGCGGTGATGAATGTGCGTTCTTCTCAAGGGGCGATCGCCTGGGGAATTTCTCTGATCACCTTTCCCTGGCTAGCTATTCCATTATATTGGATTTTAGGAAGAACTAAATTTCATGGATATGCTGAAGCCCTGCGCTCAGTTTACGCCCAACACCATAAGCTTGTTCGTGAAACCTACACTGAAATTGCTAAATTTAAGGTCGCACCACCAAAGAAATTAGCAGGTCTGCAACCACTTGCTGAGGCATTTACAGGAATTCCCTTTACATCAGGTAATGCAGCTCAATTGCTAATTGATGGTCAGCAAACTTATGAGGCGATGTTGAGAGCGATCGCACAAGCAACCGACTATATTCTACTACAATCTTACATCGTTAATGATGACCAAGCAGGTAACGATTTTAAGCAAGCATTGATTGCTAAAGCAAAGCAAGCAGTACGCATCTATTTTATCTACGATGAAATTGGTTCCAACAAACTATCTCGCTCCTATATCAAGTCTCTGCGCAAAAATGGCATTCAGGTGAGTGCATTCCACACCACCAAAGGCAGAGGTAATCGTTTCCAACTCAATTTCCGCAATCATCGCAAGATTCTAGTGGTAGATGGTGAAACAGCATTTGTGGGTGGTCTAAATATTGGTGACGAATACTTGGGAAAAAATCCCCGCCTCAGTCCTTGGCGTGATACCCACATGATGCTGCAAGGTCCGACTGTACAAAGTCTGCAAAATTCCTTTCTGCGAGATTGGTACTGGGCAACTCGAAAAGTTCTCGATGTTAACTGGCAGATTAAAGTTAATCGGCAAACCAACCAAACCGCCTTGGTACTTCCTACCGGACCAGCAGATCGGCTAAAAGCCTGTAACCTTTTTTTCGTGAATGCTATCAATCAAGCGCAGACTCGCCTGTGGATTGCCACTCCTTATTTTGTGCCGGATGACTCAACCCTAACTGCCTTGAAACTGGCAGCGATGCGCGGTGTAGATGTGCGAATTATCTTACCGAACCGACCGGATCACTTATTTGTTTATCTATGTTCTTTCTCGTACTACACTGAAATGGAGGCGATCGCTATTAAGCTGTATCGCTACAAAAATGGGTTCATGCACCAGAAAATCATGCTCATCGATCAGGACATGGCAGGAGTAGGAACTGTCAACCTGGATAATCGCTCGTTCTTCCTCAACTTTGAAGTGATGGGATTTGTTGCTGATCCTCACTTTGTTGAAAGTGTGGAGAAAATGTTACAGAGTGATTTGGCTGCCTCTGTTGCTGTTGATCTATTTGAGTACGATAGAAAACCTCTGTGGTTCAAGTTAGCCGTGAGAGTATCTCGGTTGCTGACTCCATTGCTTTAAAATGTGTCTACTGAGTTGAAAATTATGGATAAAAAACTTTGAGCGCAATATCTATGAGTAAATTCTTATGATTTGTGATTTCTTGTTCAGTCCAAGTTTGGTTTGTTGCTATGTTTCTAGTTAAAACTACTGATGATTCTTGATAAAGCGACCTTTTTGCCTCAAAAGGGTCATTTCCGCCTATGGTATTCTGCGCCGGGTCTAAAATAGTCAGATTTCCCAATGTATTTTTCAGGGGTTCCAACTTTTCATCTCTAAAGTTCTTACCTGCATTTTGTGGATATATATGTTCAATGGAAGTTCCAGCAAAGTCATAGACTCTACTTTTATCTCTACATGACGGATTTCCTGTACCTCCAGCTTGATACCACTGGTAATAATATTCTAAAGTCATCAAATAATATTTCAGAGGTTTATTACTACCTCCAGATTCTTTATATTCTAATATTTCAAGACCATTTTTAAATGTGAGATTTGATGCTTTCGAGTTAATTAGCTTCTGTAATTTCTGCCTTAATCCCGAAACATTATAAGAGCTTGGGTTTTCCCGGATAGCAAGCGATTCCTCATAATAAATACTTTTTAATGATGTGGCGTGCTGATTGCATATGATTTTATATCGGAAATAAACTTTTTCTATAATCTGTACTATTTCTGAGAAAATCCTATGGTCAAGTTGTGAAGCTGCTAGAAAGAGCGGTACAGATAAAGTATGGTCAAGTTCTTTCACAAGAATATTTAAGCGAGTCCTATCCCAATTAGTTATTGGTTGTTGAGTTGTATATAGCCATTGTCCTTCCAGCAATTTTCTACACTTAAAAATATCCTCATGTATATTTTTGACTGTTTGATATATTTGTTTAGATTCACGATCTGAAAATTCTTCTATTTTATGTTTTTTATGTTCTGGCAAGAAACCATCAATAAATATATCAAATAGTTCATCTTGTTTAGCTCTCTTACCTTTGTACGATTCATAAATCCAGTTCAAATAATTTCCTGTATCTGATGGAGAATCGGCGAGGATATCGTCCCAGAATTTCTCACAACTATCTTGAGAATCTCTAAAACCTTCTAAAATTTCTAAAGTTTTTGCTTTTAATAAATCGCCAACTGTTAAATTTGTTCCTCTATCATTAATAACTTGAAATAATCTAAACGCATCCTCTTTACTATCAGTTACCATGTATAGTATTGTAAAGTCATTATCTATAATATTTTGTATTATTTCAATGTCGTCCATTTTTTCTTCTAACTTGGATGGACTGATTATATTTCCTACTGCTTTTAGTAGAGTTTGGTATGCGCGATTAATCTTTTGATGAGAATCTCTTGAAGGAGATGGATTCATCCCACGAATAAGTTCTCTGTAGAAGGGATGATCTACTCTTGATAGTCTCATAACTTCAACAGAGTTTACCTTTCGTTGAACCTCTTGACTAAACTCTATAAATCTTTCAGAAAGGGCTTTGACGCGTCTCTCCAAGATGAATTCATTATTTGCATCTCCTGAATTCTTAGCTTGTTCGAGCAACTCCTTATATATATTGAGTAAACAAGACATCAATAGCGTAAAGGTTGAAATTCTTTGTTGTCCATCAATAATTTCATATTCGTGTTGATTGACAGCTCCCTCGACAGGATATCTAACGCAGAGAACCCCTCCAAAAAAATGATTAACAGGCGTATGTGATTTTCTTCTCTCAAAACAGTTTTTCAAATCTTTGATAAAATCTTCAACCGATTCAGCTTCCCATGCATAAGCTCTTTGATACTTGGGGATAAAAAACATCGGTCTGTACTCAAAAATTTTCCCCACAGAAGTGTATGCAGGCTCCATCTTCATATGAATCGCACCTGTATTAACTGTATTTAATAGTTTACACGAATATTCGATAAATATAAATTTATACTAATTGAAGCGCAGCAAACTCTACCGTCGTAGGATGGGTTAAGAAACGAAAATAATCACCACTGAATAAGATCTTAGGTCTTACGTCTCAACCCAATCTAATATCTAACCCCATTGCACAGGATCTAGTTGATAGTAGCCTTGCAGTAGTTCATAAAGTGCCGCATGCTTCTTCAGCAATTGCTGCGGTTTTTCAAAGAATGTTTCAGTCGCTACAGCAAAAAATTCTGCGGGATTAGTTGTACCATAGCTATCCATTACAGTCTTTACGCCTCGTTGAACATCATTGCACAGTTGTTGATATTCTTCAGCCATCACCTGCGCCCAAATGGGATAATCTGATTTTCGTTGCAAAATAGGAACACCCTCCGCTTTCCCATCCTCTTGATCCAACTGGTGGGCAAATTCATGAAGCACAACGTTATGTCCATCGCTCCAGTCGAGAGTGTCTTGTTGTACCTGTTCCCAAGACAATATCACTTGGTCATGAGTCCATGATTCCCCCAGTCTTGCCACACGCCTTTCCTCAACAATATAATTCCCAGTGGCAACAGTTTCATTAACAAAATAAGTACTGGGATAAATCAGAATTGAACGAAGTTTAGGGAAGTATTGTCCTCGCTCATTGAGCAGGAGCAAACAAGCGATAGCAGCGATCGCCAATTTCATTTCTTCCGTCACCTGCAATCCTCCACAGCCAATAAATTGTTTTTCCGCTAAGAATACTTGAATATGTCCTTGAAGCCGTCGGCGTTCAGCGGAAGCAAGATGGAGATAAATGGGAAGATTATTCTCAATAATCGCATTCCAAAGTGGGGGGAAAGGACGACGTTTAAGACGGTTTCTACGTTGTTTAGTCAAAAGGGGACTGATTAAAATTCCAGCGATAATCAGCCCAATAATCACAAAAACAATAATTGATTGAACCATAAATTAAATTTTTCATCACACCCCAATTTAAGGTGGATGGACTCAGAGCACAAACGAGTCGATCAGCTTGCGGGCAATACTCAGCTTAGGAGGAATTTGCGGTAAGTTGTGCTTACTAAACCAACCTGCCTCTACTAATTCTTGCGGTTCAATGACGATGTCACCACTTGCATAAGTGGCTGTGAATCCAATCATTAGTGAGTTGGGAAACGGCCAGGGTTGCGAACCAAAATAGCGAATATCTTTGACCTCAATTCCTACTTCCTCGCGGACTTCGCGCACTACCGTCTCTTCCAACGATTCTCCCGGTTCCACGAAGCCAGCTAGCACGCTGTACATTCCCGGTGGAAACCGAGGGGCGCGAGCTAACAACAGTTCTTCACCCCGAGAAACGAGAACAATAATCGCAGGCGAGAGGCGAGGATAATTCACGAGTCCACAGTTGGGGCAACGTTTGGCACGCTCATGAGATAATTGGGTTGTTGGAGTTGCGCAGTGCCCGCAGTACTGGTGAGTGCTGTCCCATTCCACGATTTGGATAGCGCGACCGCTGAGCGTATATAACTCTTCATCCAACGTTCCGTACAATTCGCGCAATCCTTGCAAGGTGAAGCCATCGGGGGCTAACGCATCCTTGGGCAGTTCTGCCGAGTAACAGGGCTGTCCATCCAGGGTGCCTAAGAACTGCGATCGCACTGGCTCTAAGCCAATTTCTGCCAGAGTAATGAGCTTGGGAATTTCGCTGACCTTTCCTTCGGCGCGAACCAGCAATTTATTGCCAACAAACGCAAACCACCAGGAGGGTTCAGGCTGTACTAGGGGTGGAGCAATGCCAGGGATAAAGGTTCGATACATATCAGTAGAAGGCGATTGCTTTGATCGTATCACCGCCGCTATGACATAGCCTTTCCTAAGTAGGAGTGCCTATCAAATAAGTGCTGTCCCTCTGGCAGAGGATTTTGATGAATGAAATCATTAATATTTTTGGTGAATTATGGAAAGTCTGGCTTTGGTGCGTTCGCCCTTTGAACCTGCCGAAGGCAATTGTACTTTGTTCACTTTTGCCAGGTTAAGTAGTTTGGAGACTCTTGGTTATGCGCTGGGAATTCGGTCGTAGAAGCACCAATGTTGAGGACAGGCGTGGAAGTCGGATTTCGGCTCCTGTGGTGGGAGGTGGCATTGGGGCAATCGTTCTGTCAGTGATTGTTGCCCTCTTGGGCGGCGATCCCAGTGTCCTTTGGGAACAACAACAAGCGCCGAGCGACAGCCCTTACTCGCAGTCTCCTCAAACACAACGTTCTGCGACGAGCGATCGCATGGCTGATTTTGTTTCGGTTGTCCTAGCAGATACCGAAGATACGTGGCAAAGTTTGTTTCGGCAAAGGGGACAGACTTATGTAGAGCCTAAGTTAGTTCTCTATTCTGATGCGGTACAATCTGCCTGTGGCTTTACGCGATCAGCGGTTGGTCCGTTCTATTGCCCCGCCGATCAAAAGCTCTACATTGACTTAAGCTTTTATCAGGATCTGAAGAATCGATACCAGGCTCCGGGAGACTTTGCCCAAGCCTATGTAATTGCTCACGAGGTTGGGCATCATGTCCAGAATCTCATGGGTATTTCAAATCAAGTTCAGTCAATGCAGCGTCAAGTTGATCGAGTACAGGCAAATCAGCTTTCAGTTCGGCAAGAGTTACAGGCGGACTGTTTTGCTGGCATTTGGGCGCATCATGCCAATCGTTCGCGGCAGATCCTTGAACAAGGCGACATTGAGGAGGCACTTAATGCTGCCAGCAGTATTGGCGATGATCGTTTGCAACGTCAGGCAAAAGGGTATGTTACCCCAGAGTCTTTTACGCACGGTAGTTCAGCCCAGCGAGTTCGCTGGTTCCAGCGGGGCATTCAGACGGGTAATCCTGCACAATGTAATACTTTTGCGGCAGCAAATCCGTGACATCCTCCCGCACTATAGCAGGGAACAGGGAACAGGGAACAGGCTTGTAAGTCTCTTGACATCCTCCCACCGCTAACCCTTGCGGGTGTAGCGGGGGATTCCAAGAATCACTTCTTGGGCTTCCTCTTTCCACAAGTCGGCTTATCTTGAGGAATTGCTTCACCAAGACAGAGGTCGGTCTCTCCAGAGGCGTGACTCCCCGTGTGCCCCACGGTACGTAATGCCTTTTCTAGTATGTTTCGTGCTGCATTGTGGTCGCGGTCTTGAATGTGTCCGCAATGAGAACAATTATGCGTCCTAGTACTGAGACTTTTCTTGACTTCGGAGCCACAATTGGAGCAATTTTGACCGAAGGTCGGAGGGCGCAAGCCCCTAAATTCTATTTATGGGGATAAGCCCGTAGGGGATTTTAATCCCCGTCATACTTCTTTTTGATTGGCAACATACTGTTTAATTACCTCTAAGGGTGCGCCACCGACTGTTGAGACAAAATAAGAATTCGTCCACAATGTTGGAATCCGGCTTTTTAGATGAGGAAATTCCTGCCTTAAATAGCGAGAAGTCGCACCTTTGAGTCTCTTCATTACTTTGTGAATACCAAATTGTGGGTCGCACTCAAGCAATACGTGTACGTGGTCTGGCATCACTTCAAGCTCAATAATCTCTACTTCAATCTCTTTAGCTATTTGATACAGAAGTTCTTTCAATCGTGTCTCAACTTCCCCAATTAATACAGGACGACGATATTTTGGACACCAAACAACATGATATTTGCATGAGTAGACAATATTCCGATTTGATTTGTAATTTTTCATAGAACTTCCTAAAAATTAGATAGCTTATATGTATATAATTATTATATACATATAAGCTATCTAACAAGGAGGTGATTAAGAGTGTTGGTGCTAGAGTACAAAGCAGCAGTAAAACCCAGTCAGTCAAAAGCTGTAGACGAGGCTATCCGAACAAGTCAGTTTGTAAGAAACAAAGTGTTGCGGTACTGGATGGATAATCGTGGTATTGGGAAAAAGCAACTGTACCAGTACAACACTCAGTTGCGTGCTGAATACGCATTTGTCAAGGACTTAAATAGTCATGCTTGTCAAGCATCAGTTGAAAATGTAGAACGTGCTATTTCGCGGTTCTTTGACAATTGCAAAAAGAACAAACCTGGGAAGAAGGGGTATCCAAAGTTTAAGACAGACGCTCGCTCAGTTGAATACAAGACATCAGGATGGAAACTTCACCCAACCAAGCGCCGAATCACCTTTTCAGACAAGAAAGGCATTGGCGAACTTAAATTGTTGGGCAAGTGGGACATCCACGCATATCCCGTAGACCTGATTAAGCGAGTACGGATTGTTCGTCGCGCTGATGGGTACTATGTGCAGTTTTGCGTCAAGGTAGACATAATCACTGAATCCAGAGCCGGGGATTCTGAGGTTGGCTTGGACGTTGGTTTGGAATACTTTTACTCTGATTCTAATGGGCATCACGAAGAGAATCCTCGATTCTTGCGTAAAGCCGAGAAGTCAATCAAGCACGCTCAACGCCGCATTTACACTAAAGAAAAAGGGAAAAACAACAGACGAAAAGCCAAAGGACGATATGCTCGGAAACATTTAAGAGTAAGTAGGCAACGGGATGAACACGCTAAGAGAGTTGCGCGTAACGTATGCGAAGCTAACGCTTTTGTCGCCTATGAAGATTTGAATGTGAAAGGGCTGGTAAGAAATCGTCGTTTAGCCAAGTCAATCAGTGATGTTGCTTGGAGTGCTTTTCGTCGTTGGCTAGAATACTTTGCTGTTAAGTTTAATACTCAAGTTGTGGCTGTTCCACCTCACTACACAAGCCAAAAGTGCAGTAGTTGTGGAAATATCGTCAAAAAGACGTTGTCAACCCGAACACACACCTGCAAATGTGGATGTGTGTTACAACGCGATGTGAATGCAGCTATCAATATTTTGTCAAAAGCAAAGTCTACCGGAGGGCATCCGGGAAGTAACGCTTGGGGAGTCGGAACCGCTACTCTTGTTGGCGCAAGCCTGGTTGAGCAAGTTGCGACGTTGAGCCAAGAATCCCCTTGCCTTTAGGCATGGGGAGTGTCAACAGGCACGCTCAGCAGAAGCTTGACACGCTTGTGCAGACAGCTTTTTGCACCAATCAAACTGTTCTCGCAATACTTTGCAGTATGCGCTCAGGTCATATCGACCTATGTTCTTCCCATCCATCCAGTGTCGAAGGCAAGCGTTGCGAACAAAACGAGCAGTCCTGATTGCCTCGTCTAGCAATCTGTACTGCTCCTCTGTTCCTTGCAACTTTGCCTCAAAAACTAGCATGGCGTTCCTGAATCCTACGTTTAAATTTATAACGTAGGATTGTTCTTTCTGTGGGCATTGAACCCACAGAAAGAACCTGGAGGGTCCATGTACCCCACCACTAAACGGAGTACCGTTGTAGTGGGGGCACTATCGCCCTCCAGACCTCCCATTAAGGTAGGTTTGTGGAAGACGTGATAACTTTCTACTTGCGATATCTAGAAGGAAAGTACCCAGTTGTACCCATAAATTCTGTAATCAGCCCGGTAATTTCTCGGGAAGTTGTACCCATTACACCGTCAACAGCTTCTACAACGATAGAGACTGACGACCCAGAAGAATTTGACGGTGGTATCGAATTATGATTCAAATGAGCTTGATTAATTTTGACGACGAAATAAATTAAGGAGAAAACTCAATAATGGACAACTTCAATAAAAAATCTAAAACTTACGCTCAAAAATACGCTCAAGATTTACTTATTAAATTCTTGAGAGAAGAAGCCAAATTTGTCGGATATGACGCATATGTCAAGAGTGAAGTCTTACCAACTATTACTTGGCGTGTAAACAGAGACGCACCATACTGGGGGATTTTTCCAGATTATCCAATTGCAAAAAGTGAAAACACCATTATTGAGATAGTTTGGGATGAATATTTATTTAATACTGAGTCAACAAGAAAAGATGCGATTCCAACAATCGATGAACTTTGGAATTTTGGTCTGGTACTTGAAACAGTTTTAGATATTGCTATTCAACATAAAGGAGTTATACACACGGCTGTATTTTTTGACGAAATACCCAATCATGCAATAAATTTTCTGAAGACTGGCGCTATTCCTCAAATAGTCGTAGTCAACTCTTATGACCTTTTGAATCAACCATTATTTTCTACTTTTCACGGTATAAAAATGCCTATCCAAATCTTAGAACCATTTAATCTCTAAAAGCAAAAGACACTGGAATTCCCAGGAGCAAGTCACCAATGACCTAGAAATTGCAAATCCCTCAAAGCGTGGTCTATAGAGGGATTTTAGGTATTGGGTTTTTGACTGCTAGGTTAAATTATTTGCTTTCTCAACTACTTCCTTTAACTCTTCAAAGGTAATACTACCGTCTTCGACTAAACCATACCGTGACAGTAACTCCTGGGGGCTCGTGGTATTTGTTTCTGATAAGATAATTGCACTTAATCCAGGACTTAAAAAAAGCTCATTAATAGAGATTTTGCCGTCTTGATCGCGATCTAAATTATTAAAAAGAGATTGAAGCTCTTGCTCGGTTGCCATAACTTTTTATCGGAATTAATTTTTCAATTTAATATCTTAATATCTCATGAATATCTCATTAATATCTCAAAATTAAATAAACTTATATCCTTAGACGTAGAAACGGGTATCGCTAGTGCTTAGATCAGCTGTAGGCTGTGGATCACAGTGGTTTTGGTCTAGGGATGAAAATCAACAGGCACGGTCGCGCCAAGATTCTAACGCAGTAAGAGATACAGCTAGTTTTTGCCCAAGGGTTTGATTCAGAGCGTGATAAAACCTTGTTTGGTGTATGCCTGTTTACTGCTGCAAGAATCCGTGAAGCGTGTACCCTGCTGTCTGAGGACATCTACACACCCAAGGGACAGGTTAGACCTCGGCTCATCATCAGGAAAGCCAACACTAAAGGTAAGTTGGCTACCAGGTCTATCCCAGTTATTGAGGACTTACGGCAACTGTTGACTAACTACTACCCAATCCGTGGTGATATTTACCTGTTTCCCGGTCGCTCTAACGGACATTTGGCTGAAGATAGCGCCGCAAGGATATTAAGGGAAGCGTGTAAGCAAGTGGGGATAATGGGCGTGAGTACCCACAGTTTTAGACGGACTGCCTTAACCCAAATGATATTGACAAACTCCTCCTCCTTGTGGAATGAAACAGCCCTGCTTTGATGATTATCATTCTTGAGAAAATGCTGTCTCTTTTTTTGGACAATTTATTTTCTGGAAATCCCTTTTTTTCGACTTTTGCAAGAAGTCTAAAGATTATGACGGGGGACTTACTGCTTTCCAGAACCCACATTAGTTAAAATTTGACCAGGAAGCATTTGACACAAGATAATTGAGCGATCGCTTTCTTTATTCAGCCTGGCGTTTTTTGTAGCCTGCCAAAGGCATCCGCCTGATTACCAATCTGAATCTCTGCTCACCTTGAAACTCTTGAACTCCTTGAACACTTGAACTACTATTCTCAACACCAAGACGCATTCCCAATCACTTACCTCAACGATTTGCGAGGAGAAATTCTAGCGTGTCCTTATCTTGGAATCAACAACCTTAACCGCGACTTTGTTGACACCAAAGGGTTTTCTGTGGTATTCCAACGTTCAGAACTTGCAGAAGTGGAACGGCGGTTTCCTTTTTTTAAGCCCTATCTCGACCAGGCGCTACAGCCCACCTGCAACGCTTTCTATCTTAACCCCCTCCTGCTTAAAGAAGGCTCCCGCGTCGATCCACATATTGATCGCTCGCTGCGATCTTACTGCAAAACCATTGAGCCTCCGGTAGTGGTTAGTGTTCTTTATGTGCAAGTACCGCCAAACTTGCAAGGCGGAGAACTGGTGCTGCGCCGTCAAAAACAGCAAGTCGGGCAGATTAAGCCACAAGCTAACACACTTGTGTATTTCCAGGGCGATCTGATGCATTCTGTGAATGCGGTTAAAACCAGCGGCACTCGTCTCAGCTTGGTTTGTGAACAATACAGCCTGAGTGAAACTGAACTGCAAGACATTCCAGCGTTCACAGTGGAGTCTAGGGCAGTAAAGGCAAAACGGAAGTAGCGATCGCCAGGACTGCTGTGGACTGAGTCCCCTTTGGGACACGCTACAAAGAACGCATAATCGCCACAAAGGCACCTTGTGCGTCATTGCACTTGTTTCTCCTCAACTCTGCCATAATTCAAATTAAATTTCTCTCACTTCTAATGACTTGGTACTTAAACTAGTGAAGGCAAATCCCACTGGAGGAATAATGAAAGCGATTGAAGGGATGGGAACTGTGGATGAGGAGGGGCAACTTTCCCTAGATGTACCGTTAAATGTGGATAAGCATACTCGCGTTAGAGTAATTGTACTGCTTCCAGAAGAAGTTGAGAAAGAAAACAACCAAGAGGACGAGGAAATCTCTGAATCTGCCGCAGAAAGTTTTCGTCAGGGTTGGTATGATGCCATGACAGGAAACACTTTACCTGTTTCTCAAGTGTGGGAAGGGATTGATGCAGAATGACTCAGCGTTGATTCAGGTTGAGGTGCTCGTACTGAATTCTAATCAGACGGAGGTTTAGCTCCCTTCCTACGATTACTATCCTTATAAGCCATTTGAAGATTTTCTACAGAGTCTACACCTCCTATGCTCAGAGGAACATGATGATCTACCTCAATCTCGTCTCCCATAAAAAGAGGTGCTCCTGAAATAGCACAGCGATTACCTTGTTCCTTTAGCAGTTCAATTTTGTCTGTTTCAGAAAGTCTAGTTTGCCTTTTCTCAACTGAGTATTTTTCGTGAAAGTTCTGAGCCTGTGAGAGAAAAGCTTCTTTTGAAGAGTTTTCGGAATTATTCCTCAAAGCATAGAAAAGACTTTGTAGGTCTTCTTTAATCTCTAATCTATAGAACTTAACCATTTCATAATTAAGTGGGGCAAGGAGATACCAAAGAATGTAAAAGTCTTGTTTTGTACGCTTGAATGAACGAGATTGTCTTTGAGCTTTGAAAACCGAATTTAATTCATTGCTAAAAAAGTTTTCTAATATACGTTTATCTCCTTCAACATCTCTATCAAGCAGAACAAGTTTTATCTTCCTTACAAAACTTTCTACACTTTTAACTGCCTTCAAAAAGTTACCTTTCATTTCTTCATCTTCAGAAACACTTTGAAGTAGCCTTGTAATGTCTTGAGATGAACCCATTCTTACATTAATTCCATCATTTCTACTATAAATGTATAGATATTTCTCGGATTCCTTACTCTTCATTCGCTGAAGCTCAAGGTATGCTAAAGACGTATAAAGTTCTTCATTTTCCATTCTATCCCTATCATTACGTCCCTTAATCAGCTTCGTATAAAGCCATTCCCTATGCTTTTCAACATTTTTTCTAATCGTTTCAATTACTTCTCTATCTACCCACGAATTCCACATTTCAAAGGAATTCTCGCGAATAGGATATGGTTTATTATTCAGCCTTACAAATAGATCGACTGGATTAAATTCTGGATTGAGGCTCTCCTGAATTTCAACTACAAATAGTTCAAAATCTAAGATTTTATCCTGTAGAGAGGGATTCAAATCTCTTAGATCTTTATATGTTTTGTTATTTAATTTTTCCAAAATTTTTAACCCTTTCAATGCAAAACCAGAATTTTTAGTTGTACATTTACGACCATTCTCATCTATGTAATTTTCACCAATAAATCCCAAAATTGTTAATAGTCGTTGTTGACCATCTATCACTTCTGAAGTACCATCCTTGCGCTTGTAAATAAATATTGGAGGAAGGCTAATGTCCAAGAGAATACTCTCGATAATAGAAGATGCTTTAGAAACACTAATAACTTCTGACCTTTGGTAAGAAGGACGAACGAGAAACATATTACGTCCCATTACCCTCGCAATATCATCAATTGAATTCCGCGATGGCTCCGGCTTTGTTACCCTCAGAGATGCAAGTTCTCCTAATTTTGTAACAGTATCATTGTTTTCACTTCTCCTAAGCTGCTTTAAGTCATCTCTAGTTTTTTTATCCCCATCGACATAAGCACGGAGATTGATACTGAATTCTTTCTCTAGTAAGCTTGCTGTGAATGAGAAACGTTCATAAACTTGACTATAGTAATGTAATTCTATCTCTGTATACTTACCAATATTCTCTGATATTTCATAACCTAAGCGCTTAATCAAATTACTGTCTTCAAATTGATATAAGTCAACCCCTTCTGAATTTAATACCTGTAAACCCCATAGTAAGCATTCAAAAACCAAACGATTGTAATTCAGGTGAAGCTCCGTGAAAATACGCTTAATTTTGTAAACAATATGAATTTTTTCTATAAATCTATTACAGAGTTTATTTATATCTTCTGTCTGATTAACCAAATGCTCGTACAATTTATCCAGTGTTTCGGTTCTGTTATTTCCCCACGCATAATATCTAATAGGAAATTGATGAATAACCAAATATCTCCTAATAAATTGTAGTATTTTCCCACTATCAAACTCTTTCCTACTTTCTCTTAGTGACAAAAATACCTCATCAATTATATTACAAAACTCAACATTATCTTTTACAGTTCTCCTGAAATATTGAAAGATTAAATCTGTGTCGTAAATAGCGTTATCTATCTCTGGCTTCTTCAAAGGGGTTATACCAGAATTGTATCGACCAAAGATTTCCTTTTTAATCTTATCTTCTAAAGCTAGCTCAAGTTTAGGCTCATTAACTATCTCAAACTCTATAATTCTAATTTTTGCATCAAGAAATAAATCAATAATACTTGCCGTCTCAGAATTTGTTCGTAAAGATTCATACGTTGATTTTGCAAGCTGTTTCAAGGATGCTAAACCATTTATTGTTAGAGAGAAGTGATTTTCTTTAAAGCGCTTTATAGTTTCAAATCTTTGTCTTCCATCAATAACTTCTATGCCAGCACCATTGTTGAAAAATATTAAAGGCGGAATTTCAGTTCCCAATAAGATACTTTCTATAAAATAAGTTGCCTTGTGATCATCCCACACATAGTTTCTCTGATAATATGGCTTGTAATTTATCTTGTGTAAGCTCCGTAAACTAAAAAGAGAGTCTATTGATTTAGAGTAAGTCTCTATCTTTAAGTGAGAAGTAAAAATTATTTCAAAATCATTCGGGGTTAAAAACAGACTACTCATTTTCTAACGTCAGTACTAATACGAGTATGGTTTCTTGGTTAATTCTATACTCTTTTAATGATAAAGAGTGAGTGTTTGCTTTTACGTATGAACGTTTGACACAGTGACGCTTACTACTCCATACTAACAAAGCGATCACAAATAACCCCTATAAAACAAACACATAAGTTCTGTATTCTCATATCTTGCACCTGGAAATTTGAATGTCAATTCCATGACTAAGTGCAATTGGACGCATTCGTTCAACGTCAAGTAAAAAACAACACAGAAGTAAGTGTGGAAATATTGTTTGAAATGCGATTTGTGCAGCTTCTCCCCAATCTGGTAGATTTGTGGTGGCGATCGATAAATAAGCCCAATGTGCCAAAATATAGGTAATAAGTGAGAGTACTAGCCAACGATAAACGCCTAAAAGTGTTCCTTGACCAAAGCGGTGTAATCCAAATCGATGTTTTGCAGTCTTAAACCAACCCTCGATCTGCCAACGACGTTTACCCCACCAATTGATAGTGCTAGCTTTGAGAGGTCTGATAGAAAGAACAAAGCGTTTTTCCAACTTGCCATGATCACGCTTAAGGTAATACCAAGACACCGTGAGCGGAAAGTTTAAACCCACTAACCAGACTTGTTGCCCCCGTTTGTGTAAACGTCGTAAGATACGCCCATCAACTAATTTACGGTCAACGCGCACACCAACAATTGTGTGATATTTAAGCTTGCGTATACCGTGCAAAAACTCAATGCTGCCAAATGCAGTATCTGCCAAAATCATCACCTTGAAGTGTTTGGTTAATTTCTTAGGTAAACATTTGACCAGCTTTAATCCCAGTTGTGCGGGAGAGGGAGTCCCTTTGCCCCTCCAAACACGGAAACTCCACGGTACTCGCCACTGCCCTACGACTAGATACATCACCACCAAATGCAATCCTCGTTTACCGTTGTAGACAGTGATTAAATGCTTAAAGGACTTAAATTTTCCACATTTCTCTAGGGTTGTTAGATCAATGATGACTTGTAAAAACGGTTTGCGTCCTTTGGGGCACTGGGATAAAATCTCCTTGAGTACGTGTTCACGAGTCGTGCGAATCATCTTTCTAGTTGACCAAGCGTAAATATTGAGAAAACGACTCAGGGCGCTGGCTGACTTGGTTTGACTGTGTTGTGGTAGGGGGTAACCTTGAGCTTCTAGAAACAATCCCAACATCGCTTCTAGATTATCTCGTTGGTACACAGAAGGCATCAATGACAGGAGGGTGTAAACTAACTCTTGGGCGTGGGCAAGAATTGATTCCATTGTTCTTGCTTTTATATATGCTTTTCACGCCCTTTTTTCGCATATTTTGGGTCGTGAATGCAAATTTACCCTCTCTGCCAAGTTGGCGATCGCCCGTGTTTTTCGCTCTTGCGTAATATCATTATTAACATAGTTATACAAATTGCTTTCTCTGCGCGTAAGCTCATTCCTCATCTCTAGTCTTAATTTCTTACTCACCCATTTGGGTATTAGTGGTTTACCCGTACAGGTGCAAGATATGAGTAAATCCACTATGTATGTGGCATTCCTGAACCTACTAATGCCTATGTATTGCAACTACCGAGTACAAAACCTGTGTGCCTGTATATATATTTATAATGTCCTAAAGAAACACCTCAACCATCTAGTACATCGCACAACCCAGATCAATAGCTGCAGCATGATGACGGAAAGGTTTACGTGCTCCTTCCTTTTATGCCTCAGTTTGTTGTTTTTTCTGTAAGCCGTACAGTTGCTCAAGAGAAGTAGTTATCCAATCGGATATCGATACATCTGCAATTTCAGCTTGTTGCTGTAAAGCTTTATAAGCTTCCTCGCTCAGTTCTAGCGTTAAAACTCGGCTCACCGCACTTGCGCCTGCGCTACTCTATATACTCTCTGCTGCTAGCCTAGCATAGGGGCAATTTTAACTTGCTCTACTTGACAAAGTTTCTGGCTCTAGCTCTTGTGTCTTTCCTACTTGAACTTCCACCATAAAAGCACAACTTGACAATCCTGACTGCCGATGAAGCAGTTATGGCTTATCAAATGGCTCAATTTTTGAAATAGTCAACATTGTCTACAGAATAGGTACGCAAGTATCGTAAAATTATCATCCATCCGGCATTTACCATTCTGTTGACGCCCATGTTTTGTGATTACCTGGTTCAAATCCTGACTGCCCGTGTGTATGATGTAGCCCAGGAAACACCACTGGAGTATGCCCCAAATTTGTCTACACGGCTAAATAATAAACTGCTGCTCAAGCGGGAAGATATGCAGTCAGTATTTTCCTTTAAATTGCGTGGTGCTTATAACAAAATGGCACAACTGCCGCCGGATCTGTTGGCACAGGGTGTAATTGCTTCATCTGCCGGAAACCACGCCCAAGGGGTTGCCCTTGGTGCTCGTCACCTGGGAACAAGAGCAATTATCGTTATGCCGGTAACGACACCACAAATGAAGGTGGATGCAGTCAGAGCCCGTGGGGGAGAAGTTGTGTTGCATGGGGATACCTACGACGATGCCTATGCCTACGCCCGTCAATTGGAGGCAGAAAAAGGGTTAACCTTTGTTCATCCCTTTGATGATCCGTATGTGATTGCTGGACAAGGAACGATAGGGATGGAAATTCTGCGGCAATACCAGCAACCCATCCATGCGATTTTTGTGGCGATTGGCGGTGGTGGATTGATCTCCGGTATTGCGGCATACGTGAAACGGTTACGTCCCGAAATTAAGATTATTGGCGTTGAACCAGTCGATGCCGATGCCATGTATCAATCGTTGAAAGCAGGGAGACGGGTACGCTTGCCTCAAGTTGGTTTATTTGCTGATGGAGTCGCAGTGCGGGAAGTGGGTGAAGAAACCTTCCGTTTGTGTCAGCAATATGTAGATGACATTATTCTGGTGGATACGGACGATACTTGTGCCGCAATTAAAGATGTGTTTGAGGATACACGCTCGATTCTGGAACCAGCAGGGGCACTGGCGATCGCCGGTGCGAAAGCCTACGTAGAACGGGAACAAATCGAGGGACAAACGTTAATTGCGGTTGCTTGCGGTGCCAACATGAACTTTGATCGACTCCGCTTTGTTGCCGAACGGGCAGAGTTGGGTGAACGCCGCGAAGCCATCTTTGCTGTGGCGATCCCCGAAGAACGGGGGAGTCTGCGCAAGTTTTGTGAATGTATTGGCAAACGCAATCTGACTGAATTTAACTATCGCATTGCGGATGAAAAAGAAGCACATATTTTTGTGGGGGTACAAATTCAAAACCGTGCTGATGCAGCAAAGATGGTTGAAACCTTTGAAGCCTGTGGATTCAAAACCATTGACTTAACCGATGACGAACTGACAAAATTGCATTTACGGCACATGGTTGGTGGGCGTTCTCTCCTTGCCCACAATGAATTACTCTATCGTTTTGAGTTTCCCGAACGTCCTGGTGCATTGATGAAGTTCGTCGCTTCCATGAGTCCCAACTGGAATATCAGCGTGTTCCACTACCGCAACAACGGCGCAGACTACGGGCGAATTGTCGTTGGGATGCAAGTACCCCCGCACGAGATGGAGGAATGGCAAGCATTTCTCGATACACTCGGTTATCGGTATTGGGATGAAAGCCACAACCCTGCATATAAGCTGTTTCTGGGGTAGCAGGCTAATCACCGATTGGATAGGGCGATCATACTCCCACAACCAGCTTGCAATTGCAAGGGAGCGCGATTGCCCAAGGGGTAGTGCGCTTTCCGCAATCGCACGAAGTACCCGCCTCGGCGGGATCGCTGCTTCCGGTAAAGGAGGCTGCATTGACTTCGATGGGGTGTAGTCATTTGTTAGGTTCGCCTCATGCAGCAAAATTGTACACTGGCGTTTCAACAAACCGGACAGGCTCTTCTTGGTTCAGAATAATCTGCTGCAAGCGTTCTACTGTAGATGGACAAAAGAACTGCTCTCCAGTCTCTGGATTCACCCGAGCAGGCACATTTTCAATCACAAAAAACTTGCCATTCATCTCTAGGGAGTAAGTTACTTTTTGCTCCACTAGCATCTCATTCCAATCACTCATCATCGTTGATTCTCCTTGTTGTACAGTTATTGCTCCATCGCTTGGGATCAGGTTCGTAAACGGTGATGATTTTGATTAATCGGCGAGAGGGATAGCTGCATTGAACATGAATTGGTCGATTTGTCGGCGTCAAGCCACTTATCAAGCAGCTAGGTCCGTACTTATCATCAGGATAGTCTTCGATAACCTGTCCGGCTGCAATCGCCTCCTTGATTTCCTGCACCCGAATGCTACGCAAGATAGACTGGTCAACTGCATGTTTTGAGAATTCAAATTGCTAGCGAGCAATTTTGCAACGAATTTCTTCAAGCATTGGCATACAACCATTGTATGACTCGGTGCTGCTTCTTTACTATCCAGTGCGATTGGCTTTGCCACTGCCCGGTTCGGCTGAGCGCTCACGGCGAAGCCTTGGGCAATCGTCTCGTTGGGCTGGCTCCTGCGAAGCATCACCCTTTTGCCTAGCATATCGTTGACACTCTCCGCCCTATAAGGGACTTCCAAATAAAAAAGTATTCAAAAATCTCTTGTGGAACAGGCGTCTCGCCTGTTCAGATTGAGGGCGGGCAAGGATGCCCATCTCACACAAGATTGGATAATTTATTTCTTGGAAATCGCTAAGGGCGAAGAGTGTCAATCATCATGTTATCTCGCACTAAGAGGTCTATCACTCGAAATAAGAGCGCTCTACCCTATGCAGCACTCATTAAACGAGTATTAGATCGACAATAGTGATATAAGAAATCTCATCAAGGCAGGCACAGAGCAATGGTACGCTTGAAACTCTGGCAATGGATCGTATTAGCAACACCGATCGCTTTCATCATCATTTTCTTGCTAGTATCCGCAGGGTTGCAAATTCACGAGTGGGGCATAAATTGGATTTGGGGCGTGTTCATCCTCATATTCGTGGGCTGGCGTTGGCTACTAGCCAAATGGACTCGATCTGCGGTAGAGCAGGTGGAAACCGTAATGGCGCAAGTCAGCCAAGAACTGGAATCCACTGCGGATGATATGCCCCTACAAGGAACTGACGCCGCGAAGCAAGCAGAAGCGGCACTCCAAGAAATCCTGAAAACGGCACAAAGCGATCGCCCGATTTGGGAAGACTGGCAAACTTTTTGGCAGCGATGCCAGGATGTTGTAGTTGCGATCGCTCATATCTACAATCCCCAAGAAAAGTATCCCCTGCTAAACATTTACGTTCCCCAGGCTTACGCGCTGATCCGGGGAACAGTGGATGATCTCGATCAGTGGATACAGAAGTTATCCCCTGCCCTCAATCAAGTCACGGTTGGGCAGGCATACCAGGGATACGAAGTCTACCGTAAGTTGGAACCATCCGCTCGTAAACTCGCTCAAGCATGGAGCTGGGCACAGTGGGTGTTGAACCCGGTGGTGGCGGTGGCTAAAGTTGCCAGTCAGCGTTCCAGTAACCGAGCAACTGAGCAACTGCTGGTAAATTTGAGTCAGCTTTTGCGGGAAGCTGCCCTGAGAAACTTATGTCGGCAGGCGATCGCCCTCTATGGCGGTAGCACACTGCCCACTTCACCATCCTCCGTTTCCACACCAACTTTACCCAAAGCAAAGACTCAAACACTCCGAGACATCCTTGTTCAAGCAGAACCCACCGAGGCGGTTGAGCAAAAACCAGTCAATATTCTGCTCACTGGGCGAACAGGCTCCGGAAAAAGCAGCCTGATTAACACGCTGTTTCAGGCAGATTTAGCAGCCGTCGATGTTTTGCCTAGTACAGATAAAATTCAGAATTACCAGTGGCAAACCCAAACCGGGGAAACTCTGACACTTTGGGATACCCCTGGTTATGAACAAATCAACCGTGGTGACTTCCGCAAACTCGTGCTAGACTATGCCAAAAACGCCGATTTGCTGCTACTCGTCACCCCCGCCCTAGATCCAGCGCTACAAATGGATGTAGACTTTCTCACAGACATGAAAGCGGAAATTGCAGACTTGCCTGCAATTACTATCGTCACCCAAGTAGATCGCCTCCGCCCCATCCGCGAGTGGGAGCCACCTTATGACTGGCAATGGGGCGATCGCCCAAAGGAAATTGCCATTCGCCAAGCTACTGAGTATCGTGCTAAGCTTCTGGGCGACTTCTCTAATTTAGTTTTGCCTGTCGTCACAAGTGATAACAAAACGAGCCGAACTGCTTGGGGAGTAGACGCGTTATCCTTGGGGCTGATAAATGCGATCGCACCTGCCAAACAACTCCGTCTTGCCCGCTTTTTGCGTAACCTCGAAGCGCGCACCGTTGCTAGTGCCAAAATTATCGACCACTATACCTTCCAAATGACAACTACACAAGGGCTAGCTGCACTGCTCAAAAGTCCCGTTCTTCAGTTCATTTCCACTGTATCAACTGGAGCACCAACTCTGGCATATCTGCTAGCAGAGAAAATTCCAGTCGAACAAACACCAGTTGTCATTGGTAAGCTCCAGATGGCATATGACGTTTTCTCGCTCTTAAATACGGGCAATTCTAACACGCTCAACTTTGACCTGCGATCGCTGTGGCCGCTGCTGCTGGAAAACTCTGCTTCACCTGACCGCAACGCTTGGGCATTTGGTCACGCTCTAGTAGAATACTGGACTAGGAATTTGAGTGTTGAACAACTCCGGGAGCGGTTTGAATACTATCTAAAGCTCTCTTAACTTAGTACAGCATTTCATTAATTCGTAACGTTTTTAAACGCTCCAGGTAGCCGAGGTAAACGCAGCGAAAAGTTCTGCAGGAGGTGAGACCAGTGCTGCAGTCCTTGTTTCCCGACCTAGGCAACTGGCGTAAGCGCAAAGCGTGCCGCTAGGCATACGCGTAGCGTCTCCGTTCGCCCTTGGCGTGCCGCAGGCATAGGAGATACCCGAAGGGGTTTCCCGACCTAGGAAACTTTTCAAGACAAAGGTACACAGAGTCTTCGTTCAAATTTTCGCTATGAATTTATGCAAAGCTCTACTTAGTTATGTCACACAGCTATTTAAAGACGGCGATCATCATATTTGCCAATAACTGTGCCAGCAGTGATAACACCGCAATAATCAACGCTATCAGCCACCGAATCCCTGCTTTTTGTCGATGGCGTTTATACTGCAGCATAGCTGGAATTCAATGCTTGGTTTAAATTTGTAATCAGATGAGCGCTTAAGTTAAACATGACTCAAACCCTAACTCCAGCCACACCACCTTTTGAGGGTTCTCACCTCGTTCTATATGACGTCAGTTGGGAAATGTACGAGCAGCTTTTAGAAGTATTTGCTGAACGTCCTACGCCCCGCATGGCTTACTATAAAGGAACTCTGGAACTGATGACGCCCCTACCAGAACATGAAAGGTATGGCTGGACTTTTGGACGGCTAGTAACTATCCTCTCTGAAGAACTTCAATTAGAAATTTTGGGGTTGAAATCGACAACTTGGCGTTCAAGACCAAAGGCTGTTGGCAAAGAAGCTGATGAATGTTTTTATATCCACAATGAAGCTATCATGCGGGGAAAAATCAAAATTGATCTCAAAGTTGATCCACCGCCTGACTTAGCAATTGAAATTGACGTAACCAACTCATCAATCGATAAGATGGCTGTTTATGCTGAACTTAAAGTGCCGGAAGTTTGGCGTTTTGCTGATGGTCAACTAACAATTTATATTCTGACAGATGCTGGTTATATTGAGTCTGAAACAAGTTTGGCTTTTGGCTCGTTTCCTGTAAAGGAATTAGCACAATTTATCCACCTAGACTCTCAAAAAGGTGAGAACGCTAGAATGCGAGAATTTAGAGCATGGGTGCGTTCACAAACCTAAGGGCAAATTTATGCATAATATTCAACTTTTATTACTCAGGTATTTATATGGACAGAACAGCAACTGATTTTCAAAACCAGTGGAATGCAGAACTTTACGATAGTAAACATTCTTTTGTTTCAGAACTTGCGGCTGATTTAGTCGAAATACTCTCCCCAAAACCCGGACAATGTATTCTCGACTTAGGTTGTGGCACAGGTCATTTAACTCATAAAATTGCTAGCAAGGGAGCAGAAGTTATCGGCATTGATAGCGCTCCCACAATGATTGAACAAGCTGTTCATAACTATCCTCAGATAGATTTTTCTGTGGTGGATGCCAGAAAATTGCCATTTACAGAAAAATTTGATGCTGTCTTTTCTAATGCTGTGCTTCATTGGATTAAAGAAGCTGAAGAAGTTGTCATTGGTATAAACAAGGCACTAAAACCTAGTGGGCGATTTGTGGCAGAATTTGGTGGCAAAGGCAACGTACAAGCCATTGTTACCGCAATTTATAACGCCTTACAAAAAGCTGGTTATCCTGCTGATGCAGGATTAAACCCTTGGCACTTCCCGAGTATTGGCGAATACGGAACCTTACTAGAAAAACATGGCTTGCAGTTAACTTTTGCAACTCTTTTTGAACGTCCAACGCCTTTGGACGATGGAGAACAAGGGATGCAAAACTGGCTGAAAATGTTTGCAAATAGCTTTTTTAATGGATTATCTCTTGACGCTCAGATGAGCATCTTAACTGATATCGAGAATCAGTTGCGTCCAACTTTATACAAAAACGGTACTTGGTTTGCAGACTATAAACGTATTCGAGTCATTGCAATAAAATAAAGTTATTCATCATGAGGCTAGGAATTGCAGCATTATAAATGACTACAACTGCTAGCAAGTTAATCTCAGTGGCATTGTGGTTAGGGAGTACCAAAAAATAAATTATCCATTATGTAGGGTGGGTTAGGCACACGACAGTTGAGGTTTTAGATACAGGACTTGCCGCAGCGCCGTAACCCACCATTGTTTTGGAGAGTACTACAAATTGGAGATTTTTTTAATTAGAAGTCCCTTAATCATTGCTGATGATTCAAACAAAGTATAGAAAAATATTTAGATAATAATTATACATATTTTCACTAGTTATTAGCTTCGCTATCGCCGTAATTATCGGTACTTAAGGCATTGGTCAAGGAACACCATTTTTATGACAATACAGTTCTTTGTAGAGACGAGAGGTGGCGCGTCTCTACATTGTCTTACTGATAAGGGTTTTGGTCTTATCTGAACCCTATTGATTTTTATGAGCCTAAAAAATGACTGACATAAAAAGTCTATGCTCTAGTTTTAACTATAAGTAAAATTAAATACAAAACAGCAAAATGTATAATATTGCTTTTTTTGTTCGCTAAAAATAGCGAGAATTTACTGATAATTCAATTTCGGCAAATTCTCTTCATTAAGATTTATAACTGAAGGCAGAGGGCTGTTACATTATCTGCATCTAAGGTGGAAGTAAGAACCAAAATTATTTCTTAGCTTCAGTTGTTATCAATTTTGTGAATAACTTTTTGAATCACTATGTCTATTAATCTTATTAAAGATGACGACATCAAAACGGAGAAAAACCGTCCTTCTATAGAATTAGATCTTGCTCTGTCTATATTGAGACTTAAAAGTGGTATTTGGTTCATTGGAATTCCATCTTTTCTTTTTGGGCTAACAGATAGAAGCCTTGTTGCGTTTGCTGATGGATATTTATCTCCTATAGAAATCATACATATCTTTACAGCCTCATTCTTTTTCTTGACTTGGCTGTTTTTAAAACCAGAGCAGAGTTTTGATGTGGATGATGTAGAGAGCGTTCAAAGTTATCTACATCAATCCTATTTATGTCCGACTCAAGGCAGCCAGTTTGAGTTAAAGAAGCGGCATATGATTAGCCAGGAGTACCTTTTACCTTTTCCTTATGTCTGCCAAATCTACCATCTGTTGAATTTAAAACATTTGGAAAGTATTCACAAGTTCAGCCTGAATAACTTGAGAGTCATTAAGGTTAGCAATGTCCAATCTACGTCTATTGGGGGAATGATCACATTTCAAACAATGTTGGATTCTCCAGTTAATATTTTGAGAATTTGGAGACAACCAATTGTTGAAGTAGATTTAATATTGCATAATCCATACACCGTAGAACTGAGTATTCCAGTCTACAGAGACAAAAGAATAACTGTGATGTTTTATGCCTGCCCGTTAACAGAAAACGAGCATTATTTCTTTATTGAGATCTACAGTGACCTAGAGTGGCCTAAACCCATATTGCAAATTCTCTTGCACATTGCCTCTTGTTTGACTTTGTTTGAGGATTTGCCTTATCTACGGAAACTGGCTGATAGAAATATAAGTCATCTACTCAACCGAAACAGGATTTCAAACCACGAAACGATGTGGCTTTTTAACAGATTTGTTGAGCTACATGGTTCGACTGTAGAAATGCCCAAATTAATTGAAGCAAGCAAATGAGAAAGTCCTAAATCGTGATTATCGAGTGCTACTCCCTTCCCGGTACAAGATTACTTATCTTTTCCTTGGCGTTCTTGGCGTCTTGGCGGTTCGTTAATAGGTAATCTTCGAGCGTGACAGGAGTAAGTATATCAGATGTAGCACTCCTAACATCTTGCACCTGTTGCAACACTGAGCAGGCGAAGCCTCCAAACCCTCGTTACCAGGTTGAACCTCGTAACGAGATATTAGAGCCTCTGGCTCTTGTTGGGTGCAAGATCTGAGACTCGAGACTTATTTATGCTCGTGCCAACAAAGGAGCCGCTGCAAGTAGGGTTTTTGTGTAAGGGTGTTGCGGATTGCCAAAAATCTGTTTAGTGGGACCAATTTCTACAATCTTGCCACTGTTCATCAGGGCAATTCTATCACACAAAAACCGTGCTAACCACAAGTCATGAGTGATAAACAAATACGTTAACTCAAATTCTTCTTTCAACTCCAACATCAAATCTAAAACTTGCGATTGTACGCTAGCATCTAACATACTCACTGGTTCATCGCAGATGAGCAGTTTAGGACGAGTAATCAAAGCACGGGCGATCGCAACTCTTTGCTGCTGTCCACCAGATAAATCTGAAGGATAACGCTCATAGTAAACTGATGGTGGTTTTAACCCGACTTTTTCCAGCATCGACAGCACTTCTTGTTTTGCCTTTGCCCCATCGGCTAGCTTGTGAATCAGCAAAGGGTCAGCTATACTTTGTCCTACTGTCATCGCTGGATTTAAGCAAGCATGGGGATCTTGAAACACCATTTGGATTTGCCGCCTAGAAACACGCATTTCTTGGCGCGACAGATGAGTTAAATCTTGTCCCAAAAACTCGACTTTACCCGCAGTCGGACGAATAAGTTGTAATATTGTCCGCGATAAAGTACTTTTACCGCAACCAGACTCCCCAACCAATCCGAGAATTTCTCCTGCATAAAGTTCTAGGTTGATTCCATCCACTGCTTTAATCGTCTGATTTTGCTGTTTCAACAGTCGTTCTACAATGTTGGGTTCTAAGGTGTAATGCTGTTTTAATTCTCGGATGCGTAAAATCGGGGTTCGGGGATCAGAGATTGGTGATTGGGAAGAATGTCTCCCAGTCTCTGTTTCATCCACTGTTTGAATATGCAAAGCTGCTTTTAGGAGAGACTGGGTGTATTCGTGCTGGGGTTGCTGGAACACAGCTTTTGAAGAACCCATTTCCACCATTTTGCCGTAGTACATCACCCCAATGCGATCGCAATACTCGGCAACCATAGCCAAATCATGGGAAATTAACAGCAGTGCCATGTTTTCTTCGCTGCACAGCCGTGTAAGTTCCTGCAAAATCTGTGCGGAGACGGTGACATCCAAGCTTGTGGTGGGTTCATCCGCAACAATCAACTTGGGGTTGAGAAGTAAGGCTAGGGCGATCGCGACTCTTTGGCGCATTCCTCCACTAAACTCATGAGGATACTGATGCCAACGATTGGCAGGAATTTTCACCTTTTCTAAAGTAGCGATCGCTTTTTCCTTGGCTTGTTTGCTCGACAATTGCGGTGAGTGAGCCTTTAATGTTTCTAGACAGTGGTTGCCTATACTCATCAACGGATCGAGGCGCGTCATCGGATCTTGGAACACCAATGATACTGCTTCTCCCCGGAATTTTCGCAACTGTTCCGGCATCATATCAAACACTGAACGCCCTTGAAACGTCACGCGTCCCTCAATTTGGCTAGATGGCGGTAGCAAGCGCATTGCAGCCCGCCCTAGGGTAGACTTACCGCACCCCGACTCTCCAACCAATCCCATTCTTTCACCAGGCTGCAATGTGAAGGATACACCATCTATCGCCCACCGAGGTTCTTCATGACCATGATGAGGATAGGCGACTCGTAAATTTTCAATACAAAATAAGGCTTCACTCATAATTAGTTATTCAGCTTTTAAATTTTAAAATTAAGATAGTGTATCACATTACATATGTCAGGGTTTTTACCTAAGTATTTTTTTGAGAATAATACAAAACGTAAATAAAGTTCATCATAAATTCACTGATAAATCCAGGGGATTCAGTATCAACCGATCCTTTGATATCCACGGAAATTTTCGGATACTTTTACCACGATTGGTAACTGGCTTATAAAGTATTCATACTGATTTTTGATGGTTCCGTTCCGAGTTTTTTATTGGTCAAAATCTCAAATTTCAAGAATTCTTGACTTTACCTCTTGACTTTTGACGAAATTTACGACAAATTGTGCCAATTAAATATGTAATGATGACTACAAATAGAGGAAGAATATGAACCAAAAAAGTTAAGATTTTTTCATTTTCAATTTTTAATTTTTATTTGTCATTTTTTCTTGTGCGAATGCTTGCCCTGCTGGTACTTTCTATTGCAATATGGCATTAGAGTATTCAATGAGAGTGGTCAGGCGATCGCCGATGGCATCAAGTCTATGCCTGGCAGTGGAAGCTTGCCGCGCTCCTTGGAAAAATATCACATCTATTTCCAGTAGCCGCAGCTGCTTACTTATCTCCGTCTGATAAGACTGTAACCGACCCTCATCGATACTGTCTGTGTCATTAACTAAAGGCACAATCTGCTGCTGAAAAAATTGCTGCAAGGATGTCACACTCTGCCGCAGTTGGGGAGCATCTACTTTGGTAGTCGTGACGTCTGAATGCAATTGCTTCAGCAATATGTTCAATGCGTGGTATTTCTCGCGAGTTAGAGACATCAAGTTCTTCTTGAGATACTATTAAAATCAAGGTAATGTCAAGAAAATTTTCTAATAGGTTAAACTTTCTTAAATTTTATTTCCGAATCTCTCGCCTCATTTAGAATTTGGGGCTGGATTTGGTATCAATCCATTTTCCCAACTATGATGCTAGACACCCGCACTGGAAAATCCACTCCGCACAAAAATGCGAGAGTGCGTGTGTCATTTACAGTTTCTTGTGACGGCGAGACCGTCAAGATTTTCCACTTTTGCACTTTAGTAGTAATCACGTAGGCGCGCCTATTCTATGAGCAGCACTCTATTAACTTCCAGAATTGATATTACCCTTCCGGAATGGCTACAGATTTGTCTAAAAGGGTCATCTATACAAAGCGCCGCAGCAGAAGATGACCGAAGACAAAGCGATACGGCTTTGATTTGTCGAGCATTTGAATTTGCTTATCAGTTGCATGAGGGTCAGTACCGCAAGTCAGGAGAACCATACATTTGTCATCCTGTTGCTGTTGCTGGAATGCTAAGAGATTTAGGGGGCAGTGGTGATATGATAGCAGCTGGATTTCTCCATGACGTAGTGGAAGATACAGATGTCACCATTGAAGAGATAGAGCAGCGCTTTGGTAAAGAAGTGCGACTATTAGTAGAAGGTGTGACAAAGCTTTCTAAAATTAATTTCAAAAGCAAGACCGAAAGTCAAGCTGAGAATTTTCGTCGAATGTTTTTGGCAATGGCGCAAGATATTCGAGTGATTGTGGTGAAGTTAGCAGACCGCTTGCACAATATGCGGACTCTGGAACACCTTCCTGACGAAAAACGCCGCCGGATAGCTTTGGAAACACGAGAAATTTTTGCTCCCCTAGCGAATCGGTTGGGAATTTGGCACATGAAATGGGAACTGGAAGATTTAGCTTTCAAGTACCTGGAACCAGAAGCTTACCGTCAAATTCAGGAGTATGTCGCCGAAAAACGGACGGCACGGGAAGAGAGATTAACAAAAATTGCCCAAACTTTGCAGACTCGGCTTGTGGAAGCGGGAATTAAGTGTCTGGACCTTAGTGGACGACCAAAGCACTTCTACAGCATTTACCAAAAGATGCAGCGGAAAAACAAAGAATTTCACGAAATTTACGATCTAGCAGCTTGCGGCTAATTGTCAACAGTAATGAGGAATGTTACCGTGCTTTAGCAATTGTTCATGATGCTTGTCGTCCAATACCTGGTAGATTTAAGGATTACATAGGATTGCCCAAACCCAGCCGTTACCAATCATTGCATACTGGAGTCATTGCTCCATGGGGTCGTCCTTTGGAGGTGCAAATCAGGACATTGGAAATGCACCACTTTATTGAGTATGGAATTGGGTCACCGGAATTATAAAGAATACAGGATTCTCAAATAATACAAGATTGAACGGCTGCAGATGAAAAGTTTATTTGGTTACGGCAGCTATTAGAATGGCAGAATGACCTCAAGGATGCTCAAGAATATTTTGAAAGCATCAAGGATAACTTATTTGAAGACGATGTTTATGTTTTCACTCCTAAGGGAGATTTAGTTGCTTTAAATCCTGGTTCTACAGCTATAGATTTTGCCTATCGTATTCATACAGAAATTGGGAACCACTGTGCAGCGGTGCGGGTAAATGGGCGGATGGTACCACTTTCAACACGGCTGCAAAATGGTGATATCGTAGAAATTGTCACGCACAAAAACGGCCACCCCAGTTTGGATTGGTTAAATTTTGTCAGAACTTCAGCGGCGAAGAATAGGATTAAGCAGTGGTACAAGCGATCGCGCCGGGAAGAAAATATTGCTCATGGTCGGGAATTGTTAGAAAAAGAATTGGGTAGATCTGGTGTGGAAAACCTAATTAAGTCCCAACCGATGCAGATAGTTGCAGAGCGATGTAATTATCATTCAATGGAAGATTTACTCGCCGCTTTGGGTTATGGTGAAGTGACGCTGAATTTGGTGCTAAACCGTTGGCGAGAACTCGTCAAAGCACAACAACCTATTGCGACGACAGCCCTAGTTGCTACGAAAGAACCAGCTTCAACAGCCAAAGCTTTGCGAGATGTCCCTCCGACTACCTCACGCACGACTGATTCGCCAATAGTTGGGGTAGAAGGATTAGTGTATTATCTGGCGAAATGTTGTACTCCTATCCCTGGAGAATCAATTATTGGTGTCGTAACACGAGGTAGAGGTATTTCGATTCATCGCCAAGGATGTCATAATCTAGAAACTGTGGAGTGCGATCGCTTAGTACCAGTTCATTGGAACCCAGCAAGCGAACCCCAAAGCCGTCCTCAGACTTACCCCGTGAATATTCAAATTGAAGCGCTAGATCGGGTGGGAGTGCTAAAGGATATTCTCTCTCGCTTAAGTGACCAGGGGATCAACGTACGCTATGCTCAGGTAAAAACTGCTAATGGTCAACCGGCATTAATGGACTTGGGGATCGAGATACGCGATCAACCACAACTCGAACAACTGTTCACCCAAATCAAGAAACTTAGCGACATTCTTAATATTCGTCGCGTCGGTCAGATTGATGAGTAGTCATCATTCGTAAATTGTCATTCGTAATTCGTAATTGAGTTTATCATTACGAATTACGAATTATAAATTATTTGGAACCTTTTAGTGGTTAAGAAAATCTCTAAATTTAAATAAAATTTGGTAAATAAATACATCGGCTACTGTATAATAACAAGCTCAACCCTAAGTGCAAACTTTTAAAAACTTAAGTTTAATCTGACCTCTGGAGGAAATTTCTATGAGGGACAAGCCACTTATGCTCTCTATGCTAGTCATGATTATAGTTTCAGGGCTAGCAACTATAAGTGTAGTGTTAGTACAACAGCCCGTTCGCACGGCTTCTACTGGGATCGCTGATTCTGAATCGACTTCCAAAGACTCTATAAAGACAGTAACACAACAGATTGCGAAACTGGAAATACAGCGTGCAATGCTAGAGCCTGTATTTACAGCAGATGCTTCCATTATCGAAAAAATTGAATCTGAGCTTGAACGCTTGCGGCGACGCCTTTCACAAGTACAGCCAGATGGTAATCAAGCAGCTGTTAATCATGCTGTATTTGAAGCTATCAAAGCGAAGATTGCAGAACTAGAAGTCAAGCGAGCATTGCTAGAGCCTGTATTTACCTCAGAAGCCCCAGTCATGCAAAAAATCGACTCTCAGATTGGAAGCTTGTCGCAACGCATTGCTAAAATACAGCCAGACAACAAACTCGCTGTCAATGATGCTGTATCGGAAGCTATCAAAGCGAAGATTACAGAACTTAAGGCAAAGCGTTCCTTGGAAGCAACTCAAGACTCCTCCACATCTCCAAACTTAGCTTCAATAGACTCTAAGCTCAAAAGCTTGGAAAAACGTCTTGTCGGTCGTTGATCGAAGTGCCAAATGTTTACGTGAGAAACAAGATCCCCGACTTCTTAAAGAAGTCGGGGATCTGTGGCTTTCAACTCTCACAAAGAAAGCGGATGTCATTGTGATTACAAGAATCAGAAAGACCTACAGTATCTTTGGGAAAGAAACCCGTAGACAAATCAATATTTTGTGTGTAATTTTGTATAAGTGATATATATTAACATTTATTTTTTTTCAATTTAAATATATAAATTATTTATCAAAATCATTAAAAAAATGAGATTCAGAGTAAAGACAACTCAATGGCTTGTAGTTCTTTTGGTGTTTGTTGGTTTTACATTGGGGCTGCTTCTGAGAAGAGTAGAGTTTTTTCAGGAGAAGACAACCTCAAAACCAGAAACAGCTATCTCTAGTGAATATTCAGACTTCCAACCTCAGCTCAAGACAGTAAGATCAAATCCAGAGACGGTGTCTAGCCAAGATTCAAAGTCACAGCCTCAGATCAAGACAGCAACGCCAAGTCCAAAGGCTAATATCTCCACTCAAGCTTTAAAATCCCAACCTCAAGACAAGACAAACCAAAACAGCCAACCAGAAGTCAAGACAACACCAAATCCAAACACGGCTATCTCCACTCAAGCTTCAAAATCCCAACCTCAAGACAAGACAAACCAAAAGGGCAAATCCCAAAAGACTCCCAGTGGTTCAGTCAAAACCACTGCGGCTTTTAGGGCTTACAAACCTAGATACGAGATTGCTTGGGCAAATCCAACTAACTTTGGAGAGCGGTTTACCACAGACGTTTATGGTAGACCTGTTAACAATCAGCCAATTATAGTGCTTCATGAAACCGATGCACCAGCCTCCAGTGCGGTTAATTTCTTTAAAAACCCTAACGAGGACGAGAATATTCAGGCAAGCTACCATACTATGATTAAGCTAGATGGCACGGTTGTTTACCTAGTCCCTCCAGAAAAGCGAGCGTTTGGTGCGGCTAATTCAGTGTTTGATGGACCACTGGGTTCAGAAACTGTCAAGACTAATCCCCTGCTACCCGCGTCTGTAAATAACTTTGCTTATCACGTCGGTTTAGAAACCCCGCCTTCCGGTATAGGGAATAACCAACAAACCCATAGCGGCTACACAGAAGCTCAATACGAATCTCTTGCTTGGCTCATTGCTCAAAGTAATGTTCCAGATCAAAGGATTACAACTCATAAATTAGTGGATCGTTCCGGTCAAAAAATCGATCCTAGAAGTTTTGATTTCAATAAGTTTTTGAAGATACTTCATTCCTTCCGTGGTGTAGTTTCAATCAATTAAAGCTAGCCACTTCCACAAAACGTTCAATAGCCAAGCTTTTACGATTTTGTGAAGCGTTGCTGCTGTTAAGTCGATCTCATTGTTTTATTTTGACTACCACAAGCCTTGGTTTAACCGTCAGGACTTAATGCAACTGATCCAGGAAAACGACTAACTATAATTACCAATCATTGAGGAAAATTCTAGTATTTATATGAGTAAAGGGAAGTCTAAAAATCAAGCCTTAGCTGGTTTAAAATTTGAATTTCACCGAAAAAAAAACAAAATGGTCAAGAGGGGTCAAACCCCCTGACCATTGATTAACCAAGTTTTACAACACACAACCACACACAATTTAGTGGGGTCTTTTACCATCTTAAACAATCTTGCGGTTTTGGTCTAGATTTTTACTGCCACTACCTGCTATTGACATTTTTCTTATTGATAGTAATTAGCATATAGCAATCCTAAATAATTAATGAAAAACAAGCTCCCCGACTTCTAGAGAAGTCGGGGAGCTGAAGGGCAGTCAATTTTCATAAATGAAATCGGATTGCCATAACAGAGAATTGAGAGGACTAAGTCTAAAATGAGGCATTATTATTAGGTGTGTCTATCGGTGCAAATTCTCATGCAACAACTATTTCCTGGAGAAGTGTTCGCCAACACTGCTGATTTTGACACTGGTATTCGCCAGCTGTTGCCGCGATATGATGAAATACTTTTAGTCATCACGCGCTGTCTACCTTCTACAAGTCGTCGCATCTTGGAACTAGGCTGCGGTACAGGTGAACTCAGTCTAAGGATACTCAACAGTTGCCCAAATGCCCAAGTCGTTGCCATAGACTACTCACCCCGAATGTTGCAATTTGCCCAAGGTAAAATCACAGCAGCTGGATATGGGCAAAGGTGGACAGGTGTAGAAGTGGACTTTGGCGAGTGGGCAAATCATCCAGAGAAAATAGGCATTGGTCAGGAATTTGATGCTTGTGTGTCATCTTTGGCAATTCATCATCTTCACGATGAAATGAAATTAAAATTATTTCAGCGAATTCGTGAAAGTCTTTGTGAGGGCGGTTGTTTTTGGAATGCAGACCCCATTCTACCGGAGTCACCCACTTTAGCAGAAGTTTACAAGGCAGTACGAGAGGAATGGGCAGCCCAACAGGGAACAACCCTCACAGAGATTCGTGCTAAAATTGGCACTACAAGTACTTACGGGCACTCTAGTCAAGACCAGCTTGCTACCTTAGATGCTCATTTGCAGATGCTAACAAAAGCTGGTTTTGAAATGGTGGTAGTTCCTTGGAAGTACTATGGGCTAGCGGTGTTTGGTGGTTGGGTGTAGACAGACATGGAAATGCGGAACACTTGCTTTAATGATTCCCCGCATTACCGGATCCCGGTGTCCCTCGTCAAATCTCCAAACTCGCTGTATTTAGGTGACACTTCCTTGAGCATTTTGACCAAAAATAAAGGGATACAAGCCCCGCCCTTTAACGAAGTGGAGGGCGGCTTTTTATTTTGTGTTATCATAAGATTTGATACCCAACGATATAGTATCAAACGTGTTTGTCTACGAGTACAAAGTCAACCCCAAACCACAGCAGATAAACGCCATAAATGAAGCTATCAGGACATCTCAATTTGTCCGAAATAAAGTGCTTCGTTATTGGATGGATAATCGTGGTGTGGGCAAGACCGAGATGTTTAGATACAACACGCTACTAAGGAAAGAGTTCAAATTTGTAGAAGAATTAAACTCTCACGCTTGCCAAACTGCTGTTGAGCGAGTTCTAAAAGCAGTTAATCGTTTTTACGACAATTGCAAAAAACAGATTTCCGGGAAGAAAGGGTATCCGAAGTACAAGAAAAATGCTCGTTCTGTTGAATACAAAGTCTCAGGGTGGAAGTTGTCAGAAAACAGAAAGCATATTACTTTTACAGACAAAAAGGGAATAGGTACTCTAAGGCTGGTAGGTTCTAGAGATTTAAATTTCTACCAAATAGAGCAGATGAAACGAGTGAGAATTGTGCGTCGTGCCGATGGTTACTACGTGCAATTCTCGGTGCAATTAGACCCTAGAGATACGGTGAAACCACTAATTCCTAGTCAAAAGGCAGTGGGTATTGATGTAGGTATCAAGTATTTCTTAGCAGAATCCTGTGGAAATATTGAACCATCACCACAGTTTTATCGTCAAGGAGAAAAACACCTATCCCTTCTCAATCGTCTCAAGTCTAAAAAGTACCAAAAAGGCAAACCACAGTCCCAAAATTATCACAAAGCTAGAGTTAGATATGCCCGAAAACATTTAAGGGTAAGTAGGCAGCGAGAAGAGTTTTGCAAAAGAGTTGCACTCCGTTTAATCAAGTCAAACGACTTAATAGCCTATGAAGATTTAAATGTAAAGGGCATGGTTAAAAATCGGCATCTAGCTAAGTCGATAACCGATGCAGGTTGGTCAACTTTTCGCCGATGGTTGGATTATTTTGGCTACAAATATGGAAAGATAACGATTGCTGTCTCTCCTCACAACACCAGCCAAAACTGTTCTAGCTGTGGTGAGAAAGTGCAAAAATCCCTATCAACTAGAACTCATGTTTGCAGTCATTGTAATTACATGGAAGATAGGGACGTAAACGCTGCAATCAACATTTTGCAGAAGGGACTAAGTACCGTTGGGCAAACGGAATCTTATAAGCTTGGGGAGTTCGACCCTCTAGCTTCGTTGGAGCAATCCTGCGGGGTTACGGTTGGACTGTGAACCAAGAATCTCCGCACTTTTAGGGCGGAGAGTGTCAATGCTTCTACTTTCTGATCAGATGAAGCCAATACTTTTATGGCATACTTGTGCTTCAGTCTACTCAAACGCTGCTCACCTTACTCGTTTAGTCGAACTCCTTGTTTATTTTTCAGTGTTTGAAGTTCATTTAAGGAGTCTCTCAGAACAGAAGCATCCTTCGTTTTTTTTTATTCATGTAGATATTGTTTGCAGGTGGATAAGAGAAGCTTAGGTTACAAAAAAGCTTAATATTCTAGTTATCCTAATTTTGGGAAAGATATCTGTTCGTAAGTGATGAGCAATCAAACAAGAACTTGAGTCAAGCTTATAATGTTTAAAAAGTGCCCGTTTGAGCTACTACCCTATGTCAGACAAAGGAAGAGGTAGAAGTTAGCCGTTGTATAAACACGGTACTAATTTTCATTTTTTAAAATTTATTAAGATACATATAATCAAATTTGTAGTAACAAAATAGTAATAAAGCCACAATTACCTCTTAGGAGGAACTATGATCTAAAACCGTTGGGTCTATAAACGAGAAGCGACCCATTAACACAACTGTTTGCTGATTGTACTTGCGATATCAAGGTGCAACGAGTATTTTGAAAGTACCCTGTAAGGTACTGTGTTGTCTTAACAGGCAGATCTGAAAATAGAAAGTAGAAAATACCAGGTGTTTGTCGTTTGCAGTCATTCTCTGCTCCTTGTCAATAAAGAGTAAGAGCCACTGTTTTTCATCACTTATCTGAAAAAGGAGAACATCTTTAAGATGGCTCGAAAAAAGAAAAAATCTGTTGGGTTTGAATGTGACTATCAAATTTACTCCAGATGCCCTATCTGTTGTATTTTGCCACCCCATATACTCGAACACGTTGCAGTCAATGGTAACCAAGAACAGCGTGAGTGGGCGTTTCGCACATTAAATGTTTCAGCACAATTTCGCGGACGACGCAACGTAATAGGTGCTATCAATTTTGCGGTTTCCCCTGGTCAAAAGCGCCGTAGCATCTTCGATGCTAAAAATAGTGAAGAACTCCCTGGGGTACTTGTGCGTGGAGAAGGCGACCCCCCTAGCAGTGATCCGGCTGTTAACGAAGCCTACGATGGCGCAGGTGCAACTTATGACTTATTTAAAGAGATTTTTGGGCGCAATTCTATTGATGACAAGGGGCTGCGTTTAGACTCTACCGTGCATTACGGTGTAAAATATGACAATGCCTTCTGGAATGGCGACCAGATGGTTTATGGTGATGGCAATGGAGAACTGTTTCAACGGTTTACCAAGGCAATAGATGTGATTGGACATGAGTTAACTCATGGTGTTACTCAATACGAAGCAGGTTTTGTGTATAAAGGAGAACCTGGAGCCTTGAATGAGTCATTTTCTGATGTTTTTGGCTCTCTAGTTAAACAACGAGTTAAAAAACAGACGGCGGATCAGGCAGACTGGATCATTGGAGAAGGTCTATTTACACCTAAGGTCAAAGGCGTCGGTGTTCGCTCAATGAAAGCGCCAGGAACAGCATACGATGACCCAGCATTGGGTAAAGACCCGCAGCCAGCGCATATGAAAAACATCTACAAGGGTACTCAAGATAACGGTGGTGTCCATATCAACTCGGGTATCCCCAATTATGCCTTTTACCTAGCAGCGGTAGAGATTGGCGGCTTTGCTTGGGAAAAAGCTGGTAAAATATGGTACATAACTTTACGCGATCGCCTGAAATCCAAAGCCAATTTCAAACAAGCTGCCAATACAACTATCCAAGTGGCTGGAGAACTGTACGGTCAAGCAAGTAAAGAACAAAAAGCAGTGCAGAATGCTTGGCAAAAGGTAGGAGTTCTTTAAAATTATGAATGATGAATTATGAAACTTTTAACGTCTCATAATTCATCATTAACTGTTGTTACTTCTTGCTAAACTGGGAGATATTATATTATTCTCCCAGTTTTTACTATCTCTTGCAAAAAATGGCAAGACGGAGAGCAAGAAAATGCGGATATCATTTGAACGCACGGGTGGTTTTGCTGGGATAAGCAGCACAAAAACTGTCGATACGGCAGACATTCCGGCAAATGAAGCCGACCAACTCCCCCAACTGGTAGAAGCCTCAGATTTCTTCAATTTACCCGAAAAAATCACAGCTTCTACGGCTCAAGCTGACCGTTTTCAATACACGTTAACGGTAGAAGACAAGGGGAGAAAACACACAGTTACTGTGAGTGAGGCTGCTTTACCAGGAACGTTAAGACCCTTGATAGAATGGCTGCAAAAAAGATAGAAGAAAAAAGAATGAATTTAGAAAAAATGCTTAATTCTCTCATCTGGATAAGGACGAAAGAATTAAGCATGAAAAAAGAAAAAAATTTCTTTATTTTTATAACAGTTGCCAAGCCTGTTCTTTATACCCATATTGAAAGATTTCTGGATGCAGCATTTCCGCCAAAATTTCTAGGGAATCTACGAGTCGTGGTCCTGGACGGTTGAAGTAGGAATTACCATCTGTGATGTAAACTCTGCCACTTTGTACCGCATGCAATTGTTGCCATTCTGGACGTTGGCTGAACAATTGGGCTTCTTGACGGGTACGATTTAAATCAAACCCGCAGGGCATAAAAATGATGGCATCTGGATTGGTAGAAATGAGTGTTTCCCATTTCAAAGGAGTAGAAGATTGACCTGTGATGCTTAGTAGTGGCTGTCCTCCTGCTAAGGTCACTAGTTCAGGAATCCAATTCGCAGCAACCATGAAAGGATCAGTCCACTCGATGCAAGCAACGGTAGGGAGATGCTCTGTTTGAGAAAGACCTTGTGTTTTTTGGTCTACGATTTTCACCCGCGCTTCTAAGTTTTCTATCACCTGTAGCGAGTCTACCCCAAAGACGTTAGCGACTCGTCGAATATCCTCCCAAACATCGTTGAGAATATTTGGTTGTAGAGAAATAATCTGAGGTGAACTCTTGGTGAGGGTGCCAACTGCTTGTTGAACATCTTTTAAGCTCACGGCACAAACATCACATTGATCCTGCGTAACGATGTGAGTAGGCTGTAACTTTTCTAAAACATCTGTTTTGATTTGATAAATGCTCAGGGCCGATTGCAAGAGATTATTGACTTTGTCATGAATTTCGCCACTAGGAGCAGCGCTATTTATCCGGGCTTGAGTGCAAACAGGACGGTCTTTGATTTCTGGGGGATAATCGCATTCGTGCGATCGCCCGACAATTGCATCAGTCAACCCGAGTGCTGCTACAATTTCTGTTCCACTTGGAATTAGCGAGACAATTCTTAAACTGCCATCTGTCATCTCAACCTCCATAACAGCTGCCATTGCCTTAATTTTCCCAAAATTCCACAAGATAGCAATCTTTCTCTAGGTCAGTGCAGAAATTTTCTTCAGAGTTTTTCATGCTCGCCGTCTTTTGGGCGGACAGCTATGTTATGATGGTAGATGAGAATAAATTCGGTGATAGTGTTTGTTTTTAGTATTGACAGGCTTCTTCCTTTTAGTCTTGACAGGCTTGTCTCCGAAATCTAAATCTCTACACAGTTATGATTTTGGAGACAATGTATGTCACTTTATGTAGGTAACCTCTCTTACGAAGTTACACAAGATGATCTGAATGCTGTTTTTGCAGAATATGGTTCTGTAAAGCGAGTTCAGCTTCCTACTGACCGTGAAACAGGTCGGCTACGCGGTTTTGGTTTTGTGGAAATGGGTACAGATGCTGAAGAATCAGCAGCTATTGAAGCTCTTGATGGCGCTGAGTGGATGGGTCGTGACTTGAAAGTAAATAAGGCAAGACCCAGGGAAGAAAAAGGTTCCGGTTCCTTTGGCGGCAATGGCGGGAACCGAGGAAACTACAGCGGCGGACGTGGCCGCTACTAAGGTTCATAAATTGAACTCTTTTAGCTTTGAAGTCGAATAGGCAAAAGCTAAAAGAGCAAAATAGTCTTATATGGACTTTGCCCCCGAATTATCTCGGGGGCTTTTTGTTGCTTTTTCAGCACAAATTAGCACAAATGGGGGGGCAATATTATGTTTGGTTAATTAGAGTTGCCACATTCGTTGCACCCCACTCCTTAATCCCCTAAGGGAACTGGTGAGTTTGCCGCAAGCGGTGAGTCCAGCGCTGTAGGAGGTGAGACCAGTACCGCAGTTTCTTACGGAGGGAAACCAACGCCAGGGGCGTTGGCGCAGCCTCAAGGCGAGGAGATACCCGCAGGGTTAGGGGACGTGAAGCCTAGCTTAAAACAGTGACCAGTACCAGCCGCAGTGACGGCTCGCTTTGGTGGGGGATTTAAACCCGCCACCATACGCCTGATAACTGATAACTGATAACTGATAACTGTTTTAATAACCACCTTCTTCTTCGTACTCTGGCTGTCTTTCTTTGACTTTTTTGGGAATATTCACTGGCTTTGGTGGCTCATCATCCCAAGCATCACGATCTAAATCGTCGTCTAAATCGTCGTATGGATCAGCGTATGACTTGTTATTGTAAGAACCTGAGTCATACTTTGGTTGTGCTTGATACCTGTCTTTACCTGTTGCCTCGCTCCAGTTATCTTCTTCTTCCTCTTCGTATTGCACAGGCTCATACTGTCGCGCCTTCATAACCTGGCGCTGGGGACGTTCTTCTTCGTAGTAGTCTTCATCCCATTCTTCCTGCGCTACAGGTTCGGGTGTACGAATAATTTTCGGCTTAGGTTGCTCTAATGGCACTCCACTTGGCAGTTGCTTGTCTGGTGTCACTGTGCGAGGAGTGTAGGTGGAGTATTCTTCTTCGACATCGCGCTCCCACGGTGCTCTGCCGATACCCAAGCGTTCTAGCACACCAACAGTCAATTGGGTGACTCGCTCTTCAGCCCCCTCAAAGACAATCAATCTGTTAGGACCTGTGCTGACAATTTCATCTACTGAAAACTCGTAGGTACTCAAGAATTGATCGGGAATTTGCGCTATTCCCAAAGAGGCAATGACAATTGAGTAAAGCTTGCCTGTTTCGCCATTAAACTTGAAGCCCCGCACCTTGCCTAAGACTTCACCAGTCTCTGTAATAACCTCCCAGTTCATCAGGTTGCTGTAGAGATCAACCTCAACATCGTCAAGGACATCCTCGTTATCCACGAGGATGACATCACCGATTTGGTTGATGCTGTTGAGGTACATATAACGTGGCACTCCAGAAATAGAGATCAGGCTGTCTCGCAAGCCAAGAGCCACAACCTCTCGCTGATCTACATCAACCCAAACTTGGCTCACGATTCCTAATCGCTTGCCGTTGTCGCGAGTGATTACCTGGGTGTTTAAAATATCGGAACGTCTAATACTTTGTTCAGAGGTCATTCTATACCGAGTCCTGATCTCGAATCCGGTTTATCTATACACTATTATTAACAAAAACTCAAGCAGAATTATGGTTGGATTGTAACTTAATACCCAAAACTTGGGTATAAGCTCCCCTTGCTTGAGTAACGCCAATTGTGCGTTCGGCTGATTCTATCATCGGGCGACGCAAACTGACAACGATAAATTGTGCTTGTTGCGCCTGTTGCTTAATCATTTTAGCTAATCGTTCTACGTTTGCCCCATCTAAAAACATATCTACTTCATCAAATGCATAAAATGGCGACGGACGGTAGCGTTGCAAAGCAAAAATAAAGCTCAAAGCAGTCAGAGATTTTTCTCCTCCTGACATAGAAGCCAGTCGCTGCACAGGTTTGCCTTTGGGGTGTGCAACCAAGTTCAATCCGCTGTTGAACGGATCTTCTGGATTGTCGAGTTGCAGGTAGCCGTCACCTTCAGAAAGAGTGGCAAAAATTGATTGAAAGTTTTCATTTACGGCATCAAAGGCTTCTTTAAATGCACGTTGACGCAAAGTTGTAAAATTTTCAATCCGCAGCAGTAATTCCGTGCGTTCTGCTTCTAAAGTCTGCAATTTTTGGCTAAGTTCTTCAAGACGTTTTTGTGTGCGCTCATATTGTTCCAAGGCAAGCATATTCACAGGTTCCATTGCTTGCAGGCGTTTGCCAAGAGAGCGCAATTCTTTTTGCAATTCTTCTAAATTGACTTTATCTGGCGCTTCTGGTAAAGGATTGGGTAATTCCGCCGCCATAGTTTGCATTTGAGTTTGTAATGCAGTGAGTTCCTCCGCCCTTGTTTGCTGGGTTTCTTGCAGTTTTTGCAGTTCCCATTCCAAGTGTTGTTGACGCATCGTGTGCGATCGCAATTCTTGTTCTGTGGCGTCGCGTTTTTGTTTCTCTTCCCCCAGATTTTGTTCCATTTGACTCAAAGCAGCGCGAGTCTCAGCAATTTGACTGTTGAGTGTTGAGTGCTGAGTGCTGAGTGCTGTAAGTTGAGTTTGCTGATTTATTTGGTCTTGATGGTATTCTTCTATACGCTGTTCCCCTACGGCAATTTTTTCTTGCAACCGCTGCTGCTGATTTTCCAAATTTTTTAACTTTTGCTCTCCTTCCCTTAAAGCTGCATCCCCCTGTTGCAATTGTTGCTCTTGGATTTTTATTGTTGCTTGGATTTGTTGCCATTCTTGAGGAGTTTGCGACTGTTCCAACTCCGCCAAAGCTTGTCGTAGTTGTTGCAATTGCTGCTCTTGAGAAGGTAATTCCCGATCCAAAACTTCTAGGCGGACTTGGACGGTGGCCAGTCTTTCACGATTTTGCGAAAGCTGTGATCGCGTTGTTTCCAATTGCGCCGTCAAACTCTTAATTTCTTTGTGCAACTGTTCCAATTGCAGTTGTTGTTCTCGCCGCGTCTGTCGTGCTTCCGTCAGTTCTTGCGTCAGTCGTTTTGTTCTACTAGATAAAGTACTTATTGCCTCGCTACAACGTTCTAAAATCCGTTCAATATCCGCCAAGCGACTTTTCAAAGAAGAAACTTCCTCAGATTCCGCAGCTTCCACCCCCGCAAACCGCAACGACGAACGCTGATTTGTGCTACCACCAGTCATCGCACCACTGGTTTCCAACAATTCCCCGTCTAAGGTGACGATGCGATACAGCCCCAAATGCTGACGCGCTTGATTTATGGTTTCAAACACGACTGTGTTACCAAACACGTAGGTAAACACATCCTTATAGCGGCGATCGCACTCAATCAAGTTAACGGCATAGTTGACAAAGCCGTTGGCATAACGCAACGTAAAATCTTGGGTAAATTTGGAAGCATGAATTTTATTCAGCGGTAAGAAAGTCGCTCTACCTGCACGTTTTTGTTTAAGCAGTTCAATTCCTGTGGCTGCGATGCTGTCATCTTCCACAACTATATGCCCCAGACGCGCCCCTGCGGCTATTTCCAAAGCTAATTGATGACGGGGTTCCACGCGTCCCAACTGCACAACCAACCCACAGACACCAGGCATACCTGATTGTAGGATGACTTTGCTTGCTTGGGTTCCTTGGACTTCCTGCTGGGCTGCTTGTTGCGCCTCTAGTTTATCCAATTGGCGTTGTTTCTCTCGTTGCTCTTGCAACAGCCGCTTTTGGGTTTCTTGCTGGATTTGCAGTTCTTGTTCTGTGGCGGATACCGTTTCGGCTAAAGATTCGACTTGTTGTAAAGACGTTGCATCTGAGAGTTCTACATTAATAATTTGAGATTGTTTATCAGCAATTTCCGGTTTTAATGTTTGAATGAGCTGAGTTTGCTCCTGAATTTGCTGCTGGAGTTGGTTATTACGTTCTCTCAGTTGTGCTTGTTCTGTGCGCTGAGGTTCTACCGTTTGCAGCACAGCTTCGATTTGGCGGTTCAGGGCTGTTTGTTGCTGTACCCACGCTTCGGAAGCAGAAGCAATTTCGGCTGCGGCTTCACGGGAATTTTCTAATGCTTGTTGCGCCTGATCTCGTTGTTGCTGTAGAGATGTTGCATGCAACGTGTCTACAATTTGTTGTTGTCCGAGTTGTTCTATAGTTTGCTGATGCTGTTGAATTTCCTCTTGAGTTTGTTGCAGGCGCTTAGCGGTTTCTTGGGAAGCTGTTTCTAGTTCCTTTTGTTGACGCTGAAGTTGTTTGCGTTCGGCTTCTTGAGTCGCAAGGGTAGATTGTACCGCCAAAAGTTCTTCTTCTCCCAATGCTTTCACATGGGCGTTGAGTTGCTCTAGTTCAACGGTTTTTTGGGCGATTTCTGTGTTAAGGGTTGTGAGTTGATTTGTGATTTCAGCCGAGGTGCTAGAGCCTGCTTGAATAGTTGCAACTAACTTTTCTTGTTGTGCTTGTAGGGAACGCCATGATAAAACTGCTTCCCAAGATTGTTTTTCTTGAAATTCGCTGCGGAGTCTTTGGTATTTTTCCGCTTTGGCGCGATCTTGAGACAGGCGATCGCGCTGTGCAATTAACTCTGTCTCTACAATCCGACAGCTGTCTTCCTTATCCTTAACTTCATCTAAAGTTTCTTTTGCTTGGTTAATTTTACGGTCAAACGCTGCCACCCCTGCCAATTCATCAATAATTTCCCGTCTTTCACGGGCATTCATCGAGATGATGCTGGTGACATCACCCTGTAGTACGACATTGTACCCTTCAGGATAAATACGTAGCTCTTCTAGTTCTTGGTGTAATTCTGTCAGAGTGCAGGAGATACCGTTAATGTAGTAATTCGATGTATAGGTTCCTTGTGGAGTGACTCGCAACCTTCTGGTAACACTCCACTCGCTACCTGGTGTCGCGCGGATTTTTTCTTGACGATTTTTTTGCTCCTCGCTTTCTTCCTTTGGCGCTTCCTCTACTTCCCCAACTTCCTCATCTTCAACAATGGATACAACAGGCAAGGTTTCCAGTTCATCCTCTGGTTGATGATCTGACAAATCAAACGTCACCGTGACGCTAGCTTCGACAGCGGAACGAGATTTGCTTGTTTGGGTGGTGTTGACTAAATCGGGTAGGCGATCTGCACGCATGCCCTTAGAACTGGAAAGTCCCAGGCAAAACAGCAGCGAGTCAAGGATGTTTGATTTACCGGAACCGTTGGGACCAGAAATGACAGTAAACCCCGACAGCAGGGGGACAGAAGTCGTACCGCCGAAGGATTTAAAGTTGGTGAGTTCCACGCGCTTTACATAGACCATAGGCGCTGGTTAACTGGGCTAATGAAGTTCAAGTGTATCAATAAAGCTTTCAAAAGGTGAGGGGGTTTGGATTATTGAACCGCAGAGAGCGCAGAGGAGGAGAGAAGGATTTAACAAATTCTGCGGAATTCCCCATCCTCCTATGAGGTGGGGATGGATAGCAGGCTAAAGTTGGGGGTTCGATGCCCCCAACTTTAGCAAATATTCTCTAACGGCTTCTCGTACTAACTCATTGATGGAACGTTCCAATTCTTGACTTGCTTGCTGTAAGTCTTTGTGTTCTTTGTCAGAAAAACGAATATTTAGCGCTTTCATATTGAAAAATAGTACTATTTTAGTGCTATTATAGTACTGGTTGCGACCCACCCACACGGCTGCAAACAACAGGCTACAGTAGCAGTAATATGCTTGCCAAAGTAACTAGCGTGAGAAAAGGGGAAAGAGTAGACCACTGGTACGCATCGGTTACGCCCTGCGGTAAAAGAATAAGCCAAGCCTACTGTACGGGAAAGAAATAATAACTGCCTTGGGAAGCAGGGCGGCTGCGCGGGTTCTAGTATTTGTGCAACTTGCAGTTATCTATCATAGAAAGCGGTTGCGGTGAACAGATAGCTAGATAAAGGTAAACATCACCAGAGACGCTGTGTCAGACTCAGACGAGATTTGGTTCTCGACATCTAGCAATAGGTGTACCCAACAGAGCAACGGCGAGTGAGACGCGAAGCCCCATCCGCCTATGCGGTGGGGTACTTCACAGCCAGTTTATCAAGATAATCATGATAGGATAAAAAGTAATATTTATAATCATACTTTGACTCATATTTTATCTGTTCTAGATGATGACGCAATCTCAACAAAAGCAACGAGTTTCAATTACGGTTGACTCACATCTGCTTGAAGAAGTTGACAAGCTGACAAATAACCGTTCTGCTGCCTTTGAAGAAGGGATACGCCTTTGGTACGCTAAACAAATTGAAGAGCAACTGCGGAAATTTTACGAATCTCGTACACAGGCTGATGTTGATTTTGAAGAGGAATGGGCAACATTTGCTCAAGAACAAATGGAAGACAGCTTAAGGGCAGAGAATCTTTGAATTGATGATGACACAAGGCTATCCACGCCAAGGGGAAATTTATCTTGCTAGAGCATTACCCTCGATAGCAGATACTAAAAAGCGTCCGGTTGTCGTTGTTTCGATCAATGTCCGCAACGAATTGAGCCGCACAGTACTGCTTGTTCCGTTTACCAGTGATTTGAGCACAGGTGAGACACCGACTCGCATCTTGATTGTGGCTGGCGAGGGCGGACTGGAAATAGATTCGCTGGCTATATGTGACAATATTTCAGCAGTCCAAAAGTCGTATTTAGAGCGCGGTCCTTATGGTCAAATGAGTACTGAATCTCTAGAGCGAATTCAAAGAGGAATTCAGATAGCAGTTGGTATTTTTTAGAGGTTATGGTGCAATATGGTTGAGTTAAGAATTTTTAGTGAGATTTGGTGATGTGTAGAGGCGCTTTCATGAGAGCGCGTCTTTACATTGACATCCTGATAACGGTTTTGGTCTTATCTAAACCGTATGGTAAATATTAGATTATGGCGTACTTTTCTTCTATTTGTGGTCGGTTGGAAGTTGAGCTACAAGACTTTGCCAGTGTTATTGATATCGTTAAATCTCTACAAGCAAGTTATCCAGTTCAACATTTCCTAGCATCAGAAGGGCTCACAAAATCATGTAAATTTGCATCCCATATACTGATATAAATAAAATCACAGTCTTGACGCACAATCTGACCCTTCAACGAACCTGTGGAAAAACGGAAATGATCCAATTGACGCTGTTGTACCTGTTGCAGCCCCTGGTTAATTTCTTGTGTTGCTTTATTGCCTAACATTCCTTCTAAAGTTGTCAGCATAACTTGAAAGTCTACAGATTGAGCAAAAGCGACTTCGGTTTGGCGAATGACTCCAGAATCACGGTCAAATAAATAACCAAGCTGGATTTGATTTGGCACTAATACATAACTGACAGCACGAGTATTACGCCAAATACCTCTTGAATCTCGAACTGGTTTACCAAGAACTTGTTCTACACTGCTTCTTGATGTACCAGTAGGAAATGCTGGAACGCGAGCTATGTTACTACTAGTACCGAGTGAGTTTTTACGTGGTGCTGTACGTGTCTTGGGTGTGGAAACTGGAGAATTTTGATTGTCTTTTTCTAGTGGTACCGAAGTGACAGGAACTACAGGAGCAGGTGAGGTAGGTTGCGAAGCTACAGGCGTATTGCGTTTTTTAGAAGTGGAAGCCGGGGATTGTGGTGAAAGTTTTGGATTTGTGGTATTAGATTTGGATGCAGGTGATGTCGCAATCGGAACTTCTGATGCTGGTTTGCGGGTTATAAGGGCGATCGCCAGCACACTCATCAACCCACCCACAACCACACTACTGACGATCCAACTCGGCTTTTGCCAGTTTTTCCTACTGGAATACACAAGTGTCGCTAGAGTATTTTGTGAAGAAGACAATAGCTGGGTTTGCTGCACTGATGGAGTTGTAGGAGATTGGGCTACTGTAGGTTGTGCAGCAGTTGGTGTAGGGGAATCAGCAGCCTGTGGGGGTTTGTTTGGGTTGTAGCCATTGCTATGGAACTGGTGTAAAGCACTGCGTTGGGGGAAGAACCCTCTTTGTAACCACAATGGTCGAGCAATAGCAGACTGCAAAGCACGTAACATTTTACTAGCAGTGGTGTAGCGATCGCTTGCTTGCGGCTTAATTGCTCGATTCAGCACCTTCGCCAAACTTGCAGACACCCCAGAAGCATAATCTTGCCAAACTATTTCCCCTGTTTCAGGGTTGGTTCGGAACTCATGCGGACGTTTACCAGTCAATAAATAAATTGCTGTCAAGCCTAGGCTGTAAATATCAGTCGCGTAAACTGGGCGTCCAATAGCTTGCTCGCTAGGCATATACCCTGGTGTACCCACGACGAGTGATTGAGTAAGGTTTCCTGGAGACACTACTGAATGAATCATTGCCTTGACTGCACCGAAATCAATCAACACGGGCTTACTATTGGAGGAGCGGAGAATGATGTTATCAGGCTTGATGTCCCGGTGAATAATACCTTTGCTGTGAATATAATCCAATACTGACAGCAGACTCAATAAAATTTCCCTGACTACAGTTTCGCTGACTGATCCCTTCGCTTTGACAACATTTGACAGGGTTGATCCTTCAATCCATTCCTGAATTAAATAAAATTGCCCATTTTCTGTAAAGTAGGCAAACAGTTTGGGAATTTGGTCACTACCTTCGCCTAGATACTCCAAGGTTGCTGCTTCGCGTTCAAACCGCCGTTGAATCTTTCCGTAAATTTGAGCATCATGGGTGATTGGTTTCAGTTGCTTAATAACACAGCGACGGCGAGAAGGTACGTAGGTATCTTCTGCCAAAAAGGTTTCGCTAAAGCCACCACCGCCCAGCACCTCGATAACTTGATAGCGATTGTTTAGCAGCGTTGTCATGCTCCGTTAAAAGCGCTTGCCCCCTTAGCGTCAATTGTAAGATGCGTCAATTTCCCCAAAAATGCTGAAACATACATTAAGCAAAAGCTTTTCAGCCTTTATTGACTCTCCACACGGTTCGGCTTAATGCCGTAATGGGTTACAAAATTTGCTTTTTTCTGAAATTTGCTTTCCAACATTTCTGTATAATTTTTAAGCTTATAGATTTTCAGTTAAACTACATTCAATCTAAAGCTGCAACTTAAAAGTTTTTAAACTCTAACTTTTGATAGGTTTTTTTAATCATCAAACATTTGATGTCTTAAGTTACCTGTTTGACTCCAGCCTGCTATTTGCCTTATGTATGTAAGTTTTGATTAATAATACTTTTGCTGATTACAATTTTATTTATAATAATTAATTATAGGAGAATAACTAATGCAAACAAATCTAAATGCAACCAATCTAAGGTTGAAAGATGTTCAACGGCTTTTAAAATTTGAAGAGCATTTGAATAACTCATTTACATCCTTGTTATTATTAAATAATATTACAGAATATGAGCAGCAAGAATTAGAGGAAATTCGCAATGTTTTTCGCGAATATTACTCAGAAGGAAAAATCTCCGAAGGGCAAATAAAATTTCTCATCCTTGCACCGTTAATGAAGTTAGCAGGGTTTTATCAGCCTAGCATTAAGATAACTTTAGAAGAAAATATTGCTGATATCTCCGTCGAAGATGAAGACACAATCATTAAAGGACGGATGGATATTTTAGCTGTTAACAAAACGCAAGGAAGAACAGTAACTACACCGTTTTGGATACTAGTGATTGAATCTAAAAATAGTAGTTTTAATGCCTCCGAAGGGTTGCCACAATTACTTACTTATGCATATACAAGTTTAGAGCAACAAACATCCGTTTGGGGGCTGACGACTAACGGGATGGATTATCAGTTTGTTTATCTCCAGCAAGGAAATCCCCCACTATATCAATTATTACCAAAACTAGATATCACTCGCCCGGAATCGTCAACTGAATTGCTACAAGTTCTTAAAGCAATCCGCCAAGAGTAGTTTATTTCTTACGCCAACGGCAGCGAAAATCGAAACGTACTTCCCTTATTTAGTTCACTTTCTACTAAAATTTCACCTCCTTGCAATATAACTAGACGATGGGAAATAGCTAGACCCATCCCAGAACCACCAGGATGGCGATCGCGAGAACGTTCTGAACGCCAAAATCGATTAAACACAAACGGTAGATCCTCTGGCTTCATACCATGACCTGTATCAATAACTGCAATCCATAACTTTGGAGGTTCGCTCCAAACTCGCACTTTGATAGAACCCATCGCAGTGTAGCGTACCGCATTGCCAAGTAAGTTGACTAGAATCTGCTCTACTCGCTCAGGATCAGCAGATACTAAAGGAGGATTGGGTGGACACTCCAAAAGCAACACGGGACCTTCTTCTAAAAGTTGATCCGAGAACCGTTTCATTAGGGAAAGCAGAAGTGGATATAAATCGATGGGTTGAATTTTGATGGGTAAGTATCCCGCCTCCGCCTTAGAAAGTTCTTGTGTATCATTCACTAACCGACCCAAGCGGGCTGTTTCTGTGGCTAATCGCTGAAACAGTTCTGCTTTTGGTTCAATCGCGCCATCTGCTAAACCCTCTAAATAACCCTCTAGGATTGTTAATGGTGTACGTAGTTCATGGGTGAGATCTCCCATGAGTTCTTGACGGCGCTGTTCTACCCCTTCAAGGTTTGATGCCATTCGGTTAAAGTTTATGGCAAGGCGGTTCAACTCTGGAATTTCACTCTCAGGTATACGGGCTGTCAAATTCCCCTGAGCAAATTGCTCAGTAATTTTCTCCATCTGAATCAGAGGTTGTATAATGTCCTTGACAACTAGGTAACTTAAAGCACCTACTAAGGTTGCGCTTATCAGGACTGACCACAAAGCTCCTTGGTTCCACGCTGTCTTAAACTCCTCAATCAACTGATTACGAATTGCACCCAGGTAAAATCCTTGTGCTTCTAAAAGCGTTAAGTATAACCCAAACAGGTGGTGCGAGAAGAACCAGCCCAGTGTGACTAAGGTACTTAAACCAATCAACATTACAGCAATGTGGCACAACAGGAGTCGCGATTGCGCGAAGCGCAGTGCCTTCGGCAATCGCAGGCTAAGTTTACTCACACTTCGTCCTACATAACTAGTCTTCAAATTTATAACCCGATCCAATTACAGTTTTAATAAAGGTTGGATTAGCTGGATCGGGTTCAATCTTCTTGCGTAGCCGTGCAACGTGGGTGTCAACAACCCGTTCATCACCATAAAAGTCAGTACCCCAGAGTTTGTTAATCAGTTCAGTGCGATTCCAAACTCGACCAGGGGAACTCATAAATGTTGCTAACAATTGAAACTCCAAAGTTGTTAGATCCAAAGAAGCCGATTGATTGGTACTCACAATTTTATTCGCTGAGTGCCGCTCGATATTAATCACAAAGTGTTGGCTGCGATAAATTTGACTCTGCTTACCATGACGTAGTGTGCGTCGTAGGAGCGATCGCACACGAGCTACCAATTCCTTTGGGCTAAAGGGCTTGACCATGTAGTCATCTGCTCCGGTAGATAAACCAACGATCCGATCATTTTCCTCACCCTTCGCCGTCAACATCAAGATGTAAGGGTCTTTAAGGCTTGGTTGCTGTCGAATGCGGGCACAAACTTCCAGTCCGTCCAAACCGGGAATTTTCAAATCTAGGATAATCAAGTCAGGCGGATGCTCTTGAAATACAGAAATTGCGCACAATCCATCTCGACAGTGGCGACAAGAAAATCCTTCCCTTTCCAAATACAGTTGAATTAACTGAGCAATCTCAATTTCATCCTCAACAATCAAAATCTCCATTAGCTTGATAAAGATTTTTTCTGATAACGAGCAATCATAAACTACTTTATCCGGCTACATTAACGAAAAACAAAATTGGAAGCAAGAGCGTACTGGCAGGAGCGCGAATATGTCACACCTGCACCAGAAAATTTACATACTCTTAACAAAGTGTGCAGATTGCGTTAACAAATCTTAGCGAATATGTCACAGGTTCGCCACAGGATTTACACATCTTAAGTCGGAGAAAAGTGTAAATTCACAAATAGCAACAACATAGTTGGCGCAAAGGCTGCGAATGGACAATCTAGTTTTCCACAGCCGTTCCGTTTCCCTTTGACAGGCTTATGTAACAGTTGTATCCCTGTGTCGGTGCATTGATTCCTAATAATTGTGTTTCGTCAAACTGTCAAATTGACTTATAAAAAGCTAATAGCAACTCTTTCTAAATGAATTTCATAAAAATTGTGATGTGTGGGAAATGATCTGATGTTGATTGATGCACGTACTTTACCTACTGGTGAAACTATTGAAACTGAAGTTTGTATTGTTGGTGCTGCTCCAGCAGGCATTACCTTAGCACGTGAATTCAACCTTGCTTGCGGTGGTTGCTTATACCTAGACAAATATAAACCACAGAAATCTTACCTATATTGCAAATAACAAAAGCTGAAAAGGAGCAACATTTTGAGGTACCATATAGCTCTAAGCTATGCATCCAATCTAGAACTGATCGCTCAAAATGCTCAAGCAGGCAAATGTCCGACGGATGCGATGTGGGACATCAGTAAGCTTTTGAAAGCGAAAGTTCATCTACCAATTGCAGACTCATTGTCTCGTCTAGATATTATCCGTTCCAAGATTATAGGCAAACCTCAACACTGGGCGTTGGCACGGTCTTTGTCTAAGCAACTTCACAGCGATGATGTCATATTTTGCGCAGACGAAGACGTGGGCTTTCCAATTGCCAGGCTTTGTGGTGCTAAAGTTGCGCCACCCAAGATTGTTGTCTTTGTCCACAACATCAGTCAACTACAGGGGCGTCTGGCACTCAAACTATTGAATGTGCAAGAGTGGGTTGATTTGTTCCTGACTATTTCCCCGGTTCAAGCTGATTTCCTGCGTAACTCTCTGGGCTTATCACATAAGCGTGTTTGTCAAGTTGTTGAGGCACCACCTACAGACATATCCTTCTTTACACCAGGACTAGCTTCACCCAAAAAGGTGCGTCCAATGATTGGAAGTCGAGATTTACAAAAACGGGATTATCAAACTCTGGCTGATGCAACTCAAGATTTAAATGTTGATGTGAAGATTTGTGCTTTTTCACCTGACGCAAAGGCATTAAAACAGGCGTTGCCAAAAGTTATGCCAAGTCATATGTCGTGTTGTTTTTACGACTGGTGTCAGTTGGTGCAATTTTACCGCGATTCCGACATAGTTGTCATTAGTGTTGTTGAAAATAATTCTTCAGCCAGCCTTAACACTTTGTTTGAAGCAATGGCTTGTCGGCGGCCTGTGATCATCACCCGTTCGTCAGGAATTATTGCCAATCTTATTGATGCAGGTATTGTTACTGGTGTGAATCCTGGTGATATTGTCGGATTAAAGCAGGCGATCGCCAAGCTCTTAAATGACCCTCAAAAGGCTTTTGAACAGGCTCAGCAAGGTTATGAATTAGTAGTTAATCAATTTAATCATCATAAGTATACTCAAGCTTTGGTTACAAAACTCACTTCTAGATTTGGGAGTATCAATCATCCCAATTTGCTCTGTCAGACTAGAACAAACCTTTGTGTGTAGTCTAGAAGTAGTTTTCTGTCAAGCTTTGATAATTATTTAATTTTAGGATGTCATTATGTCAGAAAACATCGCTTCCTCTCTTGGTGAAGCATCACGGGTATTACTCGTGTCAATGCGGAATCTAAAATTTCATGTTTCTCGTTCTGGCTCCTATGAATTTGAGGATGTCATCTGTAATTGTGATACGGTTGATTTAGTGACACCACACTTCAATCCTACTCTTTTTAAGGTAACTAATACCTTAGCTAACTCAGCCGCCAAGCTTTTAAAAAATGGCAAACTGGTAAATTCGTTAGTTAATTATAAATTTAAAGTCGAGAAAAAATACGATTTATTCTTTATTTTTTGCCAGTCAATTCAAGACATTCTGATTTTAAATTCTATACAAGGTTGGCGAGAAAAGTGCCGCTACGCTGTTTGTTGGCTAGATGAGATTTGGTCAAAAGATGTTGATAATTGGCTAGTTCAGCTACAGCTTCTCAAAGACTTTGATTATATTTTCATGAATTTTAGTTCTAGTCTTCATCAAGTTGCGGATATTATCCAGCGCCCTTGTTACTCAATCCCTTATGGCGTTGACGCTATAAAATTTTGCCCTTATCCAAATAATTTTTACCGCTGTATTGATGTTTTAAATATTGGACGACGTTCAAAAGTCACTCATGATGCTTTACAAAAACTCGTAGAACGGGAAAATTTTTTTTATATTTACGAACCTATCAAATATTTATATATGCTAGATTATCGCTACCATAGAAATCTATATACAAATTTTGTGAAGAGAAGTCGCTATATGATAGTTAATCAAGTAAAGTTTGATTTAACTAGTAAAAAGAATCCTCAAGAAGATCTTGGATCACGATTCTTTGAAGGAGCAGCGGGTGGAACAATCATGTTAGGTGTTCCTCCAAAATGTAAGGACTTTACTAAAAATTTTGGCTTGTCAGATGCTGTGATTGAAATCCCATTTGATTGCTCGAATATAGCTGATATAATAGCAGATTTAAATACAGACCCTGAGCGCCAAGAAAGAATACGGAAAAATAATACTGTTAACTCACTCCTCAAGCATGACTGGGTATACCGTTGGGAAGCTATTTTGACAACGGTAGGACTTGATAGCACTCCACAAATGAGACAACGCAAAGCTAATCTACAGAACTTAGCCGAGATAGTCAGTACATCAGCAATCAGCTATCCAGATTTCCCACCATACCGCTTGTCAGTGAGTGGGGGGAATTGACCAATATCTTCTTTGCAAAACCCGCACGCTTGCAGCTATTGGGATGTAGTGACAAGCGTTTTATGAAAGCTGTACAAAATTCAACAACCTTGGTAAATAAAAAAGGCGGTTTGATTTATCAATCAGGAGAATGAATTGAAAATAAGTCCAATACAGTCTACTTAACGATCACTATCACCCCGTTAAGATGCAGAATTGACGGGTACACAAAAAAGCCCACCAAGTATCTACCACGATATGCCAACTTAGTACAGCATTTGATTAATTCGTAACGTTTTTAAACGCAAAGGAGCGCTCTCGGTAAACGCAGCGAAAAGTTCTGCAGGAGGGTTTCCGACCTAGGAAACTTTTCAAGACAAAGGTACACAGAGTCTTCGTTCAAGTTTTCGCTATGAACTTATGAAATTATGTACTTAGAGCATATCGACATCATGCTTCTATGGCTTTTGCTTGTAGGTTAAATCACTAGTCATTTTTGAGCAAATTTAAGTCATTTCAATAAAAGTAAGGGGGTATTGGGCATGGTTTTAGCCAACTGTGAAAAATTGAGTATATATGGGAAGGCCAAGACTGAACTGATTTCGTTAGTTAAGCAAATAACTTGGGTTGGCTTAGGTTTTGCAGTTATCCTGCTGCTTACAAAAGGTAAACCACTAACGTTAGTAGTTGGTATTTACTTATGCTTATGTAGTTTATTTTTTGCTTGGTGCGAAGTGCAGCGGTTCAAGAAGGAGTCGGAAGAAATCTTGATAATTTCTCAAGCTCTCAATCATACAGATTCAAGTGAGGCAAAAAAAGAACCTGAGGGACTTGAGAAAATTATTCATTTGAAATCTCAAGCTCAAGACATTCACAATGTAAACCTCATCTTTGCCAACCTTAAGAATGCTCAACTTGCAAATGTTGACTTTAACTGTGTCTACCTAAGTGGTAGTAACCTCAGTCATGCTAATCTTAGTGGAGCCAATCTAGGGAATGCTAACCTCAGTGGTGCTCAGTTAGTAGAAATTAACCTCAGCAATGCTAACTTGAAGAATGCAAACCTCAGCAGTACTAATCTCATAAATGCAAATCTCAGCAATGCTAACTTAAAAGATGCAAATCTCAGTAATGCTAACCTCAGTAATGCTAACTTGAAAGATGCTGAGTTGAGGAATGCGAACCTTAGCAGTGCCGAGTTGAGTGATGTAAACTTCAGCAATGCAAACCTCAGTAGTGTCCATTTATGGAGTGGAAATCTTAGCAGTGCTAAACTTTTGGGTGCGAATCTCAGCAGTGCTTACATGAACAGTACAAAACTTAAAAAGGCAAACCTTTGTGGTGCTTTGCTTCAAGATGCCAATCTAAGCAATGCCAAACTTCAGGGGGCGAACCTCAGTGGTACTAACCTGTGTGGTGCTAACCTTTGTAGTGCCAATTTGAAGAACGCTAACCTCAGCGACGCCAACTTAGAGAATGCTAATTTGGAGGGTGCTAATTTGGAAGGTGCTGATCTCAGCAGAGCCAACCTCAATGGTGCTAACTTGAGTAGTGTCAGAATTAACCAGGCAACACAGTTGGAGAACAAATGGCTTTTAGTCTGGGAAACTTTGAATCAGGCAAGTCAGGGTTCTCTAGTTGAGTACCAAGCCCATGCGTAAAAGCCAGGAACTTCGTCGTTGACCGAAAAACAAAAGGATACAAGCCCCCAACTTGGGTTATCGACAGAAAAAAAAGCACAAGCTAATTATTCAAGCCCCCGGATTCATCCGTGGGGTCTCTATAGCGGTTCTCACTTCGTTGCAATATAGTTAGAACCCCACCCCGGCTTTGGCTTGCGCCAAAACCGCCCCTCCCCGCTTGCGGGGAGGGGATTAAGGGGTGGGGTTAAAAGCGTACTGCATCCAAACGAAAATCGCTATATTTTGAATTTTGAATTTTGAATTCCCCGTAAGCGCAAAGCGCAGGCTCCTTCATGTGCGCAGCGTCTCCGCTCTTGAGAAGGGGTTCACTCCACCAAACCAGACTACTCGTTTAAGGTAAGAGTTCAAGATCCGCTTCAGGATGCTTGCTAGTTCTGAAGCCTGGAACTTTCATATCCCTGCACTCTGGATGTGGTGGTAGCACAATCAAAAAGCCACAATAGAAGATACAGGCTGTATACAATAAAGCCTTGCCTTGAATAAGGAGTGTGTCATCAGTGGTATTACAAGTACAAAAAAGCACCTACGAAGCAAAAACCCAAGAAATCGCTAAACAACTCCTAGCGGCGACACAGGAGAATCGTTCGTTCTTTGGTGCGTTGCGGGATCAGATGCGCTGGGATGATAAATTATTGGCTTGGGCGATGAGTAATCCTGGGCTGCGGGTGCAACTATTTCGCTTTATTGATACTCTTCCTGCTTTACGTAGTAAACCAGAAATTGCAGCCCATTTACAAGAGTATTTGGGCGATGAGTCTGTAGAACTACCGTCAGCCCTTAAGGGGATGCTCAACTTTGCTAACCCCGATTCTATGCCAGGGCAAGTTGCTGCGACAACTGTTTCTACAGGTGTAGAAACATTAGCTCATAAATATATTTCAGGGGAAAATATTAAACAAGTCATCAAGACGGTTGAGCGACTACGCAAAGAAAAAATGGCTTTCACCATCGATTTACTTGGTGAGGCGGTGATTACTGAAGCAGAAGCGCAGTCTTACTTGGAACGCTATCTAGATTTGATGCAACAATTGGTGGAAGCATCCAAGAGTTGGACAACCGTTCCCTTGATTGATGAAGCAGACGGACAGCCACTCCCAAAAGTCCAAGTTTCAGTGAAATTAACGGCGTTTTACTCCCAATTTGACCCGTTGGATGCTACAGGTAGTGAGGAACGGGTAAGTTCACGCATCCGCATTCTCTTACGTCGTGCTAAAGAACTAGGTGCTGCTGTTCATTTTGACATGGAACAGTATGCTTACAAAGACGTCACTCTGAGCATCCTGAAAAAACTTTTAATCGAAGAAGAGTTTCGCTCTCGTACAGATATTGGGATGACAATTCAAGCATATCTGCGCGACAGCGAGCAAGATGCAAAAGACTTGATAGCTTGGGCGAAACAGCGCGGTTATCCGATTACCATTCGTTTGGTGAAAGGGGCGTACTGGGATCAGGAAACCATTAAAGCAGAGCAGAAACATTGGCAACAGCCAGTTTACAACGACAAAGCAGCGACAGATGCAAATTTTGAGACGATAACTCAGTTATTGCTAGAGAATTATCAATATGTGTATGCTGCTATTGGTAGCCATAACGTGCGATCGCAAGCTCATGCCATAGCAATAGCCGAAAGCTTAAATGTCCCCCGCCGTTGCTTTGAAATGCAAGTTCTCTACGGCATGGGCGATAAACTAGCAAAAGCCTTAGTTGATAGAGGTTATCGCGTCCGAGTTTACTCACCTTACGGCGAACTTCTCCCAGGAATGGCGTATCTAATTCGTCGCTTGCTGGAAAATACTGCTAATAGTTCCTTCTTGCGGCAAAATATGGAGAATCGCCCAGTTGAAGAATTATTAGCACCTCCAGTTCCAGCTTCCCCCTCGCTTGCGGCGCGGACTGAGGCGGGGTTCTCCGGTGCTGCTGATACCGATTATGCTGAAGAGGAAGAAAGAAAAGAAGCGGCTCAAGCTTTCCAAACTGTCCGTCAGCAACTTGGCAAAACATACTTACCTTTCATCAACGGCGAATACGTCCAAACCCAAGAAATTATAGATTCTGTTAACCCCTCGAATTTTAGCGAGGTGGTTGGTAAAATCGGACTGATGAGCGTCGAACAAGCCGAACAGGCGATGCAAGCCGCGAAAGCTGCGTTTCCCGGTTGGCGCAAAACAGCCGTAAAACAACGCGCTGGGATATTACGGAAAGCTGCTGATTTGATGGAACAACGCCGCGCCGAACTTTCGGTTTGGATAGTTTTGGAAGTCGGAAAACCAGTACGGGAGGCGGATGGTGAGGTTTCTGAGGCGATAGATTTCTGTCGCTACTACGCCGACGAAATCGAACGGTTAGACGAGGGTTACAATTACGACCTTGCTGGGGAGACGAATCGTTATATCTACCAGCCTCGAGGAATTGCTGTGGTGATTTCTCCTTGGAATTTCCCGTTGGCGATCGCCACAGGAATGACGGTTGCAGCTTTGGTTACTGGCAATTGTACTTTACTCAAACCAGCAGAAACATCTTCTGTGATTACGGCAAAACTAACGGAAATCTTAGTAGAAGCCGGGATACCCAAAGGTGTCTTTCAATACGTTCCTGGTAAGGGTTCCCAGTTGGTGCTTACCTGGTGAATCATCCTGATACTCATGTCATTGCTTTTACTGGTTCGCAGGAAGTCGGCTGTCGAATTTACGCAGAAGCGGCAATTGTTAAACCCGGTCAAAAGCACATGAAACGGGTCATTGCTGAGATGGGTGGCAAAAATGCTATCATCGTGGACGAAAGTGCTGATTTAGACCAAGCTGTTGTTGGTGTTGTGCAGTCGGCGTTTGGTTACAGCGGACAAAAATGTTCTGCTTGTTCACGGGTGGTGGTGCTGGAACCAGTTTATGATACCTTTGTGCAGCGGTTTGTGGAAGCAACAAAATCGCTGAACATTGGGGAGACGGAGTTACCCAGCACCCAAGTTGGACCGGTGATTGATGCTAATGCATACAGCCGCATCCGCGAGTATATCGACAAAGGTAAGGCAGAAGCAAAAGTGGCTTTGGAAATGCCAGCACCAGATAACGGGTATTTTATCGGTCCTGTTATCTTTAAAGATGTACCAGCAAACGCGGTAATTGCCCAAGAAGAAATTTTTGGTCCTGTTGTAGCGGTGATTAGGGTAAAGGACTTTAAGGAAGCGCTGGAAGTTGCAAATGGTACCAACTACGCCTTAACTGGCGGACTTTATTCCAGAACTCCTTCGCACATTGAGCAGGCGCAGGAAGAGTTTGAAGTCGGGAACTTATACATTAACCGCAACATCACGGGTGCTATTGTGGCACGACAACCGTTTGGTGGTTTCAAGCTTTCTGGAGTTGGTTCTAAGGCTGGGGGACCAGATTACTTGCTACAATTCCTGGAACCGCGTACGGTGACAGAGAATATTCAGCGTCAAGGTTTTGCGCCGATTGAAGGAGCAGATTAAACAATTCACTAGATGCAGAGCATCTCAGACACTAGTTCCCAGCCTCAGGCTGGGAACTAGTTTATCAGGCTTTGGCTCACTTCAAAAATCGAACCGCCAAACCTGCCCTCGAGCGAAGCGAAGGGACGTCAAGGACGCCAAGATATTTTATCTGTGTCCATCTGTGTCCATCTATGGTTCTTATTTCTTAATCTATTGCACTCAATTAAGAACCGCTATAAGTTCCCAGGCTCAGCCTGGGAACTTGTTTATCAGGCTCAGCCTCACTTCAAAAATCTAACTAGAAAAACACAGAGAGTATACATACAGAGAGTTTGATGAGTAATGTTATTGTTAAAGTTGCTGATTCGGAAGAATTTCCTGCGATTCAAGCAATTAGAAAATCTGTTTTTCAGGAAGAACAAGGGGTAGATCCTGATTTAGATTTTGATGGTGAAGATGAAACTTGTGACCAGTTGATTGCTTCTTTAGATAAGGAGTATGTGGGAACTGCTAGGATTAGATATTTGAATCAGACAACTGCGAAGATTGAAAGGCTGGCTGTTTTGCCTATGGCTAGAGGGTATGGTGTTGGCAAGAAAATTATGCAAAAGGCTTTGGAAGTTATAGATAGTAAAAATATTCCAGAAGTGCTCATTCATGCCCAAGACTATATCAAGGCTTTGTATCAACAGTTAGGTTTTCAGCAAGAGGGAGAGCTTTTTGAAGAGGCTGGCATTCGTCATGTGAAAATGAGGAGGAAATTAAAGTAGCTATAGAATCAACCTCTTGCACGAGTGAAAATTATGAAAATTGAACCACAAATGGACACAGATTAAGGTTTTGCCCTGATTGAGCGAGTAGATTAAACAACTCACTAGATGCAGAGCATCCCAGACACTAGTTCCCAGCCTCAGGCTGGGAACTAGTTTATCAGGCTCTGCCTCACTTTAGCTATTAGCACTCTTCCTGTATCATGAGCAATCACAAATATAAGCGAAAGAGATATAAAAATTTACTCATACTTGGCATCATTTGGTTGTTCGGGGCGGTGTGCGATCGCATTTGGTTTGCCTTAGATCACTCCATCCCCGCCTGGGATCAAGCAGATTATTTAACTGGTACTCTAAATTATTGGCGATCGCTACAGAATCCCCAGTGGTGGAATCAAGAGTGGTGGCAAGGCTTTTGGCTGCTTTCTTCCAAAATACCGCCTTTAACATACATAGTTACGGCAGTTGTTCAGAATATCTTTGGAATTGGACCAGATCAAGCCACTCTGGTGATGCTGTTGTTCAGTGCAATTTTACTGAGTTCAGTCTATGGCTTAGGGAGTGTACTGTTTAGCGAGTCTGTTGGTTTATGGGCTGCTGCACTCTGCCAAGTTTTGCCTGCTTTTTATCGGCTTCGTTTAGAATTTCTGCTGGATTATCCTCTGACAGCTGTTGTTACCTTGAGTTTCTTTTGCCTGAGTGTTTGGCGGAATCTTGGAACCGCAGAGGCGCAGAGGACGCCCAGGAAGAGAGGAGAAGTCTGCCTATCTCTTTTCTGGGCTGTAGCCTTCGGTCTAACCTTGGGGCTGGCGTTGCTGGTGAAGCAGACGGCGTTGTTTTTTCTGTTGACGCCGATACTCTGGGTTGGGATCAGGGCTGCACTTTATCGGCGTTGGGGACGGTTTGTGCAACTATTGGGCGGTTTGTGTTTATCAGTGTTGGTTTTTGGTTCTTGGTACCGCACGAATTGGTTGCTTATCCTAACTTCTGGTAAGCGGGCGACAATTGATTCTGCTATTGCTGAAGGTGAAGCACCACTCAACACTTTGCAAGCTTGGACTTATTATTGGAAGCAACTACCACATCAAGTCTCTGTTCTTTTGCTGCTGGTGCCTATATTTACGTTACTACTCTACTGGGGTCGCTTAGGACTGAAAAATGAGGACAAGGGGACCAGAGAAGTCAAAAGCCAAAAATTTCAATTCTCGATTGACTCACTCAAATGGTTAGCAGTCTTCTTTATAGGTGCTTATCTGCTGTCATCTTTGAACATGAACAAAGATGACCGCTATGTGTTGCCGTATTTACCTGTTGTAACAGTATTTTTGGCGTATGGCTTGACGCGTTTCTCTAGTCTTTTAGGACGGCGCGTCCGCTGGGGTACTATTAGTTTGGCAGCAATGCTGATGTTGCTTAACTTATTTCCAGTGGGAGGTGTTGTTGGTGGTTGGGTCACACAAGCTTTGAGTCCCAATGCCCAGTTTTATCCTTATATGAAAGCAGAGTTACCTCATCAGCAGGTCATTGCCCAAATTATCCAAACAGAACCGTATTTACGTTCAACTCTCGGAGTTTTGCCATCGACGGCAGAAATTAACCAACACAATTTGAATTACTACGGGGCGCTACAAAACTTTCAAGTTTATGGGCGTCAGGTGGGAATCAGGAAAAAGTATGTCGATCAGGATGGGCGATCGCTTGAGTGGTTCCTCACAAAAACAGGAGAACAAGGACCAGTCAAAGAATCTCAAGCTGTTATGGTAAAGACTGTTGAGCAAGCTGGTAATTTCCAACTCAGTAAGTCTTGGAATTTACCGGATGAAAGTGTTCTCAAACTTTATCATCAAAAAACACCAACAGTTGAGGTAAAACACACCTCTGAACAAAAACCACAAGCCACAATTGCCTTGTCGCAAGTTACAGTCCCAGAAAAAGCCCCGCCAGGATTACCATTACCTGTAACTTACCAATGGTCTGGTTCTTGGGATGAACTACAACAGGGGTTAGTGCTGCTGACTTGGCATAATTCTAGCCAACCACCACTGATGGAAAACCTAACCCCCCAACCCCCTTCCCTGCAAGGGAAGGGGGAGTCGGATTCCCCTTCGGTTATAGGAGAGGGGTTAGGGGAGAGGTCAAAATCCCTATGGATGCATGACCACGGTATTGCAATGGGGAATTTACATCCTGGTGCAAAAAAACCTGAAGGTACATTTCAGGTGATTGAAAAGATGGCGATGTTACCTCCTGCTGACATAGCACCAGGAACCTACACCCTAGAAGCAATCTATCTCAACAGAGTGTCAGGAAAAAGTTATTCTATTCAAGTGCCAAAAGTCACACTGCAAATCGAGCCTCAAGCATCTGCCACACAAGCACCAGAACTAGATTTAGTCACGCAGTTAGAGACTTTAGGCGCTCAATTAACTAAAGGAACTGAAGCAGTAAGTCAAGTCTTTGAAGAAGTAGGACGTATCAATCAATACGATCCAACTCAGGATTATTTAGTACAGGCACGGTTGACTTTGGAATATCGATTGCAGCATATGACTGCAAACCAGGATTGGGCTTATGCTTTAGCTTTAGCAAACGTGTTGCAGCGACGGGTAGATGGTGCGATCGCAGCTCTCAAACAAGTCATTCAGTTAGATCGGGAAAATCCCTACGCATATGCTTACCTGGCATTTGTCCAACTCTACAACTGGCAGCCAGCAGCAGCCCAAAAGTCTCTAGAACCGAGTTTAGCCAAAAATCCCAATTTACCTGAATTTAGAGGTCTTTCAGGAGTTGCTGCCCTGATGCAAGGCAATTTCGTTAAAGCATGGAAAGACTTGTCAGCCCTCCGGGGAATTCAAAATTCAAAATTATAGCGATTTGCAACCGGGAGTAAGGTACACCAAAGAAATAATGAACCACAGATGGACACAGATGGACACAGATAAATAATTAGTTCATTCAATGAAGTTGCGCTATAAAAACCCCATACCTCTATCGGAGAATAAGGGTATTGCGTAAAGCATGCCACCCATCTTATGGCGTTGCTGAATTGAGGTATTTAAGAAGAACGCAGAACTCAGTTGTCAGAACTCAGTTGAATATCCCCATAAATAAATGCGTGGGGAAATGATTGCGAACTTCTTGTTTCATCGCACTACATGCAAGGAAATAAATCTTTTTCTTCTTTCCATAACGGAGTTGGGAACTTGTACCCAATATTCAATTCTGAGTTCTGCGTTCTGCGTTCTGAGTACTTTCTTGTGTCAATTAGTTTCTACAACCGCGACTGCTGACATTCCAGGAGTAATTCGAGACTCATAACCTTGAATACTCTCAGGTTCAAACACAATTTTCACGGGAATTCGTTGCACGTCTTGAGTCAGCGTGGAATTAGCCGTGGGATTTTCTTCTGGGAGAACGGCAACTTTGCCAAAAGAAGCGGGGGACATACTATCCACTTTGCCGCGAAACTTCCGATTAGGGAAAGCAGCGATTTTAACCGTCACGTTTTGCCCAGGCTGGATTTTTTCTAATTGGGTTTCTTTAAAGTTGGCAATAATCCAAGGATTTGGCTGCACTACCGTAATCAGAGTTTGTCCTGGTTGTACCTGCTGCCCTACAGAAACGTTTTTGTTACCAACTTTTCCAGGGACTAGCGCCGTAACATTGGTGTAAGATAGCTGGAGTTCAGCTTTTTTGACCTCCGCCTGCTTTTGGGCGACTGTAGCCAACGCTGTTTTGTACTTTTGCTGATTTATCTCTCTTTGCTGATTAATGGTTCGTGCCTGTAGTATTTTATTTCTGTTAGCAGCCTGTGTTGCTTGGGTATTCTTGTTTACTGAAGTTGGCTTCGATTCAGGAACATTAATAGTGATGGCATCTTTGATATTTTCCGCTGCCAATGCGGCTTGCTGCTTGGCTAATTCTAGAGATGCTTTTGCCTGTGTCAGAGAGACTTGGTAGTCGTTCTTGTCAAGCTTCACCAAGACATCCTTGGGAGACACTACCTGGTTATCATTAACTGGTACTTCGGTGACTATTCCAGCTACACGCGAAGTGACTTTGTAAATATTTGCCGTGACATAAGCGTTATCCGTTTGCTGAAACTTCATAGCATACTGCTGATTATACTGCCATGACCGGTACGCGTACGTTCCGGAGGCGATCGCTCCTGCGCCTAGCAACACTCCTAATACCACTTTCGGTAGCACATGGCGCTTGGACGGGGCTACAGGTTTTTTGACATCACCGTCAGAACCTTGCTCTAAAACTGTTTTTCGTTCGTCTAATCCGGAAAAGTTCTGGCTTTGTTGTGAAGAATCTAGGTGTTCCATTAGTGACCTTGCTTATTACAAATTATAAATACTGGGACTTCACGCACCGTAGTGATACATCTATATTTTTGGTCTTTTTGATTGATGCTTTTAGTGTATAAACTGTTCCCCCCAGAGTCCATACAGTTCATATTCTCCCTGTTAACTTGAGTTATGTCATTTTTTGCCTAAAATCTCATAAACTAGAAATCATCATTAAAATATAAGAAGCTTTCAAAGCTAACTGATAATGATAATCATAAACAAGAGGCTAGGGCATGGTAGCTGACGTAATAGCTGACACAATAACAGATTCAGTTCCCGTTACTGTTTTAACAGGTTACTTGGGAGCAGGTAAAACGACACTTCTCAATCACATCCTGACTTATGAACATGGCAAGAAAGTCGCTGTGATTGTGAATGAGTTTGGAGAAGTGGGTATCGATAATCAATTAGTGATCGATACCGATGAAGAAATCTTCGAGATGAACAACGGCTGTATCTGTTGTACGGTGCGCGGCGACTTGATTCGCATCATCGGTAATTTGATGAAGCGACGTAATAAATTCGACCACTTGGTCATAGAAACCACTGGTCTAGCTGACCCCGCGCCAGTGATTCAGACATTCTTTGTTGATGAAGATATGCGGGAAAAGCTACAGTTAGATGCTGTAGTGACCGTGGTGGATGCTAAGCATATATGGCAGCACTGGGACGCAGATGAAGCGCAAGAACAGATTGCCTTTGCCGATGTGATTCTCCTGAATAAAACCGATTTAGTGCCAGCAGAACAGCTGGATGAGTTAGAAAAGCGGATTCGGGGGATGAATGCAATGGCTAAAATCTACCGCACCCGCAATGCTGAGGTATCAATGGATGCGCTGTTGGGTGTCAAAGCTTTTGACCTCAACCGCGCCTTGGAAATTGACCCAGAATTCTTGGGAGAGGATGCTCACCAACATGATGAAACGGTGTATTCTGTGGCTTTGGTAGCAGAAGGCGCACTCGATGGCGACAAGTTAAACGATTGGTTGGGACAGTTACTGCAAACCCAAGGACCAGATATCTTCCGCATGAAGGGTATTTTGAGTATTGCAGGGGAAGATAACCGCTTTGTGTTCCAAGGGGTACATATGTTGTTTGAAGGTAAACCAGAACGCCCGTGGAAAGATGGCGAAACCCGCAAAAACGAACTGGTTTTCATCGGTCGTAATTTGGATGAAGCCCAACTTAGACAAGATTTTCTCGCTTGCTTGTCATAAACAAATACATGGGTAAAGATGAGGGACTAAGTACAGGCATTGCATAAGTTTGTAACTTTTTTAAACGCAGAGGAACGCCAAGGTAGCGCAAAGGGACGCAGAGTCTCGCCAAATTTAATGGCCTACGAATTAATGAAATGCTGTACTAAGAAAACAATACATTCCCTTCCTCCTCATCCCCCTCATCTCCCTCATCCCCCTCACTCCCTCACTCCCTCATCTTCCCTACACAACCATGAACCCCTCAACCCTCAACTCTCAGGAATTTGAAGAGCAATATTCGGGGACACTTTCAGATTATGTCACTGCGATCGCCTGGTCCCCAAAAGGTACAACTTTAACAGCAACTTCTGCCGCTGGTGAAGTTGTCCTGTGGCGAGATGGTGAGTTAGCAAGTTTACAGACTCCAAAAGGTGAATCAGTAGACTGTGTTGCCTTTTCTCAAGATGGGCAATTTTTAGCCGTTGGGGGACAGGATGGAAAAGTGAAAATTTGGCGAGAAAGTGAATTAATCGCCACTTTGGAAAATGCCCCCGCTTGGGTTGATAAGCTGACGTGGAGTCCCACCAGTCATTTACTCGCTTTCAGTTTAGGGCGTTACGTGCAAGTGTGGGACGCCGATACTCGCGAGGTTGTCGTTACCCTGAATTTTGATAACTCTTCGGTATTAGGTATTGATTGGCGTTGTGATGGACAGTACCTTGCCATTGGTGGATATCAAGGAGTAAAGGTATGGAACTGCCAAAACTGGGATGATGATCCATACATTCTGGATATACCTTCTGTCAGTTTAGCTATAGGTTGGTCACGAGACGGGAAATATCTTGCCTCTGGTAATATGGATCGCACCATTACTGTTGTAGAATCAGATTTGCTATTCTCTGGTGGCGGAAGCGAATCTTGGGTGATGCGAGGTTTTCCTGGCAAAATTCGCGAGGTTGCATGGTCAGAACTCACGACTCAACAAGGCGCACCTCTGCTTGCTTGTTCCAGTGTGGACGGTATTGTGGTATGGGAGAAGCAGGCTGATGACTCGTTAGGTTGGGAAGCAACAGTATTAACGAATCATGTTGATGTGGTTGGGGCGATCGCCTTTGCCCCTAAAAGCTTGCTTCTTGCTTCCGCTGGCGCTGACGGCTGGATTTGCTTATGGGAAGAAGCAAAGCAAGTCTCCCAAATTCTCACAGGTGCTTCATCAGGGTTTTCAAGACTTGCTTGGCATCCCCAAGGTCAGCAGCTTGCTGCAGGTGGTGAAAATGGGGAATTGTTTGTTTGGTCAAAAACGACGTGAGGTTGCGGAAGTTCGTAGTGAGGACTTTAGTCCTGTGTCCCGACACAGCAAGGACTGAAGTCCTTACTACAAACAACTTTTTTATGGGTAATTAAGCGAACATCATCTCAATTTTCATGATAAGCAAAGACATTGTTACATCAACAAGATTTCTATTGTTAAAAGTTTAAAATATCTAATGATTCTTCTATTTCTAAATCTAAAATTTTTTCTCTGATATTTTTGTGTTTTTCTACCTTACCTTCTTTTCGATAAAACTCTGCTGCTTTTTGAAAATCATCAATAACTCCCTGCTTATCTCCTAAGTTATAACGAGCATAACCACGATTGTAATAAGCATCTGCATCATTGGGATTCATTTTAATAACCTGAGTATAATCCTCAATCGCGCCCTGATAATCTCCAAGATCATAACGAGCATGACCACGATTATAATAAGCATCGACATCATTAGGATTCATCTTAACAACCTGAGTATAATCCTCAATTGCTCCCTTGTGATCGCCTAAATCAAAACGAGAATTACCACGATTTTTATACCCAACAACATCATTAGGGCTCATTTCAATTGACTGACTAAAAAGCTCAATGGCTCTGTTTGAATCTCCAAAATTAGAACTATTTGGATTAATTTTGATAGCCTGATTATAATCCTCGATTGCTCCCTGATAATCGCCTATATGATAGCGAATATCAGCGCGGTTTCTATAAGCAACGGCATCATTGGAATTTATTCTGATTGCTTGAGTGTAATCTGCAATTGCTCCTTCGTAATCTCCTAGTTGATAACGAGCCAAACCAAGTTTGGTGTAAACTTTTCCGTAATAAGGATTAATTTGTATTACCTGAGTATAATCTGCAATTGCTTCGTCGTAATTTCCTAGGTGATAACGAGCTAAACCACGTTTGTAATAAGTATCCGCATCTTTAGAGTTAAGTTTTAAAGCTTGATTGTAGTGATTGATTGCAGCGTTGTACTGTTTTTTCTCGAAGCAATCATCACCCTGTTTGAGATAAAGCAGATTCATGTCTCCATTGTGGAAACGGAGATAGTCATTTTGCTGCTGAGAAAAGTTGGTCTTAGTAAACTGTTGCTTTGGTTGCTGATAGCTGATTTCCTGTTGCTGAGAAAAGTTGGTTTTGGGAAACTGTTGCTTTGGTTGCTGATAAATAGGTTCTTGTTTCGGGGGATATTTCTCTATAGAAGACTTTTGGTTATAAGAATTGAGATGCGTGAATGATTCTAACTGTTCTAGATAGCAGCGCAAGCCACCGCCATACAGTAATTGTTCTATCCCAAATGAAATTTTTCCAGTTTTCAGCTTAATCATTTGGGTAGGAAGAAAGCCAGCGAAGAAGAGGTGATATTCAGGTTGCGCTTCATTCACGTCCTCTTGAATAAAAATGCAAACTACAACTGCATTTTTTTGCACTTCTTCTGAATTAATTGACCATCTGACTTTATTGATACTGCCGTGACGAGATTTTACTGCAATACCAACAGATGGATCAAAAGTCAGCGTAAAATCAACTTTGCCATCGCCGACACCGAAGCGTTTTTCATAATCGACTTCAGTTACAAAAGCAGCTAAACGTTCTTTGACAACTTCTTCACCTAATTTTCCTTTCAAATTGCTGATAAAAACATCACGGACTGCTGAAGTGCGCTTATATTTCTCAGCCATCTGCCAGCAAAATTCTCGTAGTGCCTTTAACCTCTCTCCGGAGATCACCGTTAATTCGCTATATTGTCCTTCCGTTTCACAATGCAGCAAACAACCAGATGTTAACCTTTTAATGAAATCAGATTGTAGCGATCGCAGTAGGGTAATCCAGTCCATTTATAATTCTGCGAATCTTTTTGTTTATCTTATTAAAATAGCAAAGAGCGCGAGAACTTGTCTTTGTTGTACTAAATTTAACATCCTCACGCATAGAACCCCACCCCCAACCCCCTCCCCGCAAGCAGGGAGGGGGCTAATGATGATGTGGTGAGTGGGGGTGCAATGGTGTTTGGGAGGAAGTGCAAGCGTTCTTTGTTGAGGGTGATGGTGTTGTTTAGTGGTTGGAGTCCGGTAGTTGGGAACAATAAATCAACATCAATCAGATACCAATCCACCAAATGACTCAACAAGACAACCCACCCAATTTTGCATCTCACTCTAATCCCCCCTCCTCGCTTGCGGGCAGAGGGGGTTAGGGGGTGGGGTTCCGGGACACGCTTGGCAAACCTCGCCTGAACTCTGGGAAAAACTCAAGCCAATTGCGCGACAGATGCGGCGCGAACCCACCCCAGCAGAACAGAAACTTTGGCAGAAGTTGAGACACAAGCAGCTTTTAGGGTTTAAGTTTCGCCGTCAGCACGTAATTGACCGCTTTATTGTGGATTTTTACTGCGGGGAAGCGCGATTAGTTGTGGAAGTGGATGGCGGGGTTCACCAGTACACTCAGCAGGAAGATGCAATTCGTCAAGAATTTTTGGAGAGTCTGGGGTTGCGGGTGGTGCGGTTCAGGAATGAGGATGTTTTGAATTCAATTGATGCGGTGTTGGAGGAGATTGCCGGTTGGTTGCAGAGGTAGAACCCCACCCCCTACCCCCTCCCCGCAAGCGAGGAGGGGGCTAATGATGTAGTGAGTGGGGGTGCGATCACTTTTACGAGCCGTAAACACAAACGCAATCACTTGATTAGCATAGCTATGATGTATAAAATGTTCGTCATAATTTTTTGTTTTGTAAATATATGTCACAATATCCAGAAATTTCTTATAACCAAAACTGAAACGAAGAAAAGAAAACGGCGTTAAAAGACAAGTTTTTTAAACTTGCTCAAGCTAGCTGATTTCTCATAGCAATTGCTTGTAATAGCGTATCTGTTCCCCCTCCTCGCTTGCGGGGAGGGGGTAGGGGGTGGGGTTCTACCTCACATCGTAGCCAAACAAATTCACATCCACCTCTCCCAACTGCAAATCCCCCAAACCATACTCCGCCCAACGCCTTTCAACCATCGCCGCCACCTCTGGATCTGACTCCAAAGGCGCACCCCACTCATGTTCGGTTTCCGGCGGAATCTTTGTTGTTGCATCAATTCCCATTCTTCCACCCAAACCAATCTTCTCGCTGGCAAAATCCAAACTGTCAAATGGCGTATTTGGCAAAATAAACACATCTCGCGTCGGATCAACTTTAGAACTAATCGCCCACACCACTTGACGCGGATCTCTAATATTGATGTCTTTATCCACCACAATCACAAACTTGGTGTAAGTAAACTGTGGTAAAGCACTCCAGAACGCAAGAGCTGCCCGCCGCGCTTGCCCAGGATATGCTTTATCTATAGATATAATCGCCGCTTTGTACGATAGCGCTTCCATCGGCAAGAAAAAGTCTACAATTTCTGAAACTTGTTGCCGCAAAATTGGGGTGTAGATGCGATTGAGGGCGATCGCCATCATTGCTTCTTCTTTCGGTGGACGCCCGCTAAATGTGGTTAAATAAATCGGGTCTTTGCGATGCGTCATGCAATGAAAGCGAATCAGGGGCGAATCTTCCACGCCGCCGTAATAACCCATGTGATCACCAAACGGACCATCTGGCAATACTTCTCCTGGTGTAATTGTCCCTTCCAGGACAAATTCCGAATCTGCTGGAACTTGCAAATCTACCGTTTTACACTTTGCCAATTGCACGCCAGAACCGCCGTATAGCCCAGCGAACAGCCATTCTGACAAGTCTACAGGGATTGGCGTCGCAGCCGCCATGATAATCAGAGGATCTACACCGAGGGCGATCGCCACTTCTAATTTTTTCCCACGTTCTGCTGCCTTGCGTAAATGCCTTGCCCCACCTCGCACCGATAACCAGTGAACGGTCATCGTATTCTGAGATTGAAGTTGTAAGCGATACACACCCACATTTGGTGTCCCAGTTTCACAATCCTTAGTAATTACAAGTCCCAGCGTGATAATCTTGCCAGCATCACCCACATAAGGACGTATCAAAGGTAACTTATTCAAATCCAACTCATTACCTTGAAGAATCACCTGCTGACAAGCGGGGAAAAAGTCGCGTCCTGGTTTTGCCTTCAGGACATCAAACAGCACCTTACCAAACTCTACCGCCTGAGAAATCTTCTTAGGTGGTTTTGGTTGTTGCAGCATTGCCAACTTTTTGCCCAATTCCTCTAACTCCTGGGGATGCTGCATATTCATCGCCCAGCATATCCGTTCCACTGTTCCCAGCAAGTTTACCGCCACCGGGAAGGATGCACCTTTGACGTTTTCAAATAGGAGTCCTGGACCACCTTTTTGCAGCATCCGGTTGGCAATCTCAGCAATTTCTAAATCTGGGTCAACTGGCGCTGAAATCCGCCGTAATTGTCCCTTTTCTTCCAGAATTTTGATGAATCCCCGCAAATCTCTTGCCATTGTTCCAATACATTAATATTTAAGAACTGTGAAGCGCTTTCTTATATTATTAGTCATTAGTCATGAGTCACTCGTTATGATACGTTTTTCCTCTAGTCGCCTACTCACTTTAACTGCCACTTAATTAGGAAATTCATTTTCTTTAACTAATAATAAAAAGAATTCTGGTATTTTCACCAAAATATGCATTCATTTTTACCAGTAAGGGCTTACCTGATTGAATATGACTAGAATATATGATACTTTCCTAGCAGGCGGTCTTGTCATGTGGCCCCTGTTGGGTTTATCGGTATTAACTTTAGCATGCATCTTGGAACGCAGTTGGTTCTGGTTGAAGCTAGTGATTCAAGAGAAACGGGTAGTGCGTGAAATTTTTGCAGCGGCAAAGGTAGACTTAGAGAAAGCCGAAAAAATTGCAGAAAGTAGCCAAACTTTAGCCATTAGTCGCTTTTTAGTCGAACCTCTGAGGCTGAAAAATCCCACTCCCGAAACCTTTCATTTGGCAATCAAAGCCGCTTGTGATAAAGAATGCATGGCAATGCGTAAAGGCGATATGCTGCTGGAAAGTGTGGTGGCGATCGCCCCTTTGCTGGGTATCCTAGGTACGGCAAATGGTGTGTTCACTGTTTTCACTCATCTCAAAACTAACTCTGTGGGCATTACTGATTTCTCTACAGTAACCTCTGGTATCGTTGAGGCATTGATTAGTTCTATAACTGGAATAGCTGTAGCAATTTTTGCGTTTGTATTCTTCAGAATTTTTTTATGTTTGCAATCACAGCAAATGAACTTTTTTTCTCAAGTTGGCAACGAATTGGAACTCATTTACTTGCAATGTTGGCATCAACCTTCTACCCAACCAAGCACCCAGACTAATAATGATTCAGTGAACAGTTAACAGTTATTAGTCATGAGTGAACAAAAGATAACTACTCCCTTCCCGCCCATTCCCTGCTCTTGCGTTTCCACAGGGGAAAATACCTAATATCACTAGTTCTAAATATTCATTAATCATACTTTTTCAAAAAATCCAAGAGATAAGATTGCAGAATGTGAGTGGGAGCATCTCACTTTTGTAAATATATCAAGCAGTAAGCTGACCATTGAGGTAAGCACAACGAAGCTGTAACATGCGAAGCACGTTTTCCACTTTCCACTGTGCGCCGGAAACTTTTAAACGTTTGCCGATCTGTTTCACAGCAGATTCAACAGCGCTCTTATCCAATGGAACATAAGCCTTCAGTGGAAAAATACTCGTAGTTAACGATTCTTTGTGAATGCTTTTTGAGATAGTTGATGAAGTTTTGAGCAGGCTTTTTTGTCAAATCAACAAACAGAGCGATTGCCCAAGGGGCAGTGCCGGAGGCAATCGTTGACTGAACCTGACCGTGCCAAAGAAATGTCTCTGCTGCCTTGAGACGTTTGAGCGACCCACCGACCTTATAGAGATTTTCTTTGAGGTGATACCAGTCTAAAATTTCCTGACGGCCCGAAGTACTGCCAATCTCTTGGAACAGATTCCATACTCCATCATGACCGTCTCCTAAACAGATGAGAGGGTGAAGAAGGCGTTGACTATTGACCCAATCTGTCAACGCTCATGTTATCTTGGAAGAACGCACCGTAATAAATACCTTGTAAACGCACAGCTTTGTAGTCTCGCCAATAACTTTCTACTCCTTTGATTCCAGAACGCAAACGAACCTTACCTCCATCAATGCTAACTTCTGAGACTCCTTGAAGAGCTTGTGGTTCAGAATACTCCTGCCGTTGTACCAGTCGTTGCAGGGTACTGTGAGACACTTTTATCCCCGTCAATGCTTCGATGTCCTTTTCAGAATCTTGAAACGATTCATTTCCACTCAACAGTAAACAGTTTTTCTCCAAGAGTGGACTCAGTTGACTATAAGGCTTCAATCCCAATATATGTGCTTGTTTGTCTGTGAGTGTTAGCTTTCCCACAATGCTCTTTACTACCCTTTCTCTGCCTTTTTCCGTCCCTGTGACTTGTTTGATAAAAAAAAAGCGATTTTTGGACTTACTTGCTCTAAAACTTTTGTCCGTACTGCTTTTTCTAAGCTTTCAAAGGTTGTCAGTTCTTCAATCGCGGTATTGCGATAAAGAATCTCTGCTGCTTCCAACAAGCAGGCTTCTAGACGTTGGGAGTCTGAAGGGGTCATAGTAGTTGCACTTGCCTGAGTATTGTTAATGTGCCTATCTTCCCTCAATTACACCCCATATTCCCTAGCCAGTAGTGTCATAAGGGGGAAAATATGATTCGCGACTAAGTACGTGAAGGCGAGCGCCATTGGTGGAATGGACAAAGCTTGGTTCGCTTTGCGATCGCACCTCTTCATTCTTCTCTCTGCTTATGGTACAAACATACTTTTTTTTACTTCAGTTGTCTACTGCTTATACTATCTGACGCCAGTAGGTGCGGAATCTGGATTACACGTATATTTGCAAAAGTGAGATGCTCCCTCCTGAAGTCTTGTACTCAACCGAACGGTTATCTTTCTGAAAGCGAGGAAAGCCAATATTCCCAGGTTTCTTAGACTTGCAGTTAGCGTAAAATCTATCAATAGCTGACCATGCTCTCTCAGTCGCAGCCGTGCCTTGCCATTGAGTTTAGCTCTTCTACAAACTTAAACTCTTTTCGCAGTGCTGTTGAGTAGTTATTTAAGGCTATCGTGTTAATTTTTGCTTCTCGTGGTGTATCCATCCAATATCTAATCGCTTTGTTACGGATGAACTGAGTAGTCCTAATAGCCTCATCAATTGCTTGATATTGATATTGCTTACCCTTAACTTTGTACTCCAGTACCAGCACTGCGTTATCACCTCCTTATAAAAGCTGCGGATAGAAGCCATTAACCTAACTTGACTCGCACTCCCGTTTTGTTACATGGTGGCGGTAGCGAAACATAGCTTCTAGTTGAACTTGCACAAGCCAACCACTGACAAATTCCACAGGTTCTCCACCGGGTATAGAAAAGGAAATCTCATCAGTCAACCTGGTTTTGCCATTTTCTGGTTGAAATAGATGTCGATGTACCCAAGAATCAAAAGGTCCGGAAATTTGCTCGTCGGTAAATAGGCGATATTCTTCATATTCTGTGTGACGTGCCAACCAACGCAAGGGCAATGGTCCCAAGAAAAGGCGAAACTCAGTGATAGCACCCTTGCCGAGTCCCCCTTCGCGGCGGAGGACTTGAACTGGTTGCCAAGGTGGAGTCAGAAGTTGCAAAACATCTGGTCTTTCGTGGAATTTCCAAACGACTTCCACTGGTGCATTAATCACTGAGGAATATTTAAACAGCAGCATCTCAACGATTTTCGATTTTGCAAGTGGTAATTGGTAGTTAATGGTTGTTAGTTGTTAGTTGTTAGTTAAATTTTTTAATCACCACTAACTACTAACCACTAACTATTCTCTATGACCTATTACCAAAAAATCTTAAATTTAAAATCAGTAGAAAAGTTTATTCATCGTATTCAGTATCTATTTCTACATCAAGTGTATCTTCATCAACCCGCACGTAGAGAAGATTAGGGCGGCAGCAAACTTGACAATCTTCTACGTAAGATTGCTGTCCACCTGCACTTAAATCAACAAAGGTGGTATTTGGTTCGCCGCAATAGGCGCAGTAATATTCAGCGGTTGTTTGCATATACAGTCATGATCGTAATATTATCGAATTATAAAGACGCAGAGAACACAGAGGAAGAATCTAATTTTGCGTTCCTCTGCGTTTCAAAAATTAACTTTTCGGCTATGAGTTTAACAGTTACTAGTTATCGGTTTTATCGTTGGGGGAAACACCACACCAAGAGCGTGGAAAGCGTTGGTTGCGGGTTTAAATCCCCCAAAGCGCCCGCAGGCGTCACTGCGGCTGGTACTGTTCACTGTTCACTGATTTAATGGTTGTAACTCTTTTTGGGTCGAGTCAAAATGACTGGTGGCATCAGCCAAGTGCTTTAGTAGTGTAGACTGCGGTAAGGGTCCTTGCAAGTGATTCCAGGGTAAGACTTGTTCTGTTGACCAATTCGCGTGAACGTAGAAGTCTAAGTCAGGGATTTGTCCTTTGAGTTGTTTGAAAGCACGTTTGTAGCTACCTAACGAATCACCAAAGCCGCGGGTGAGTTCCAAAAGCTGGGAGAGTCGGCGATCGCCCCTCGACAACAAGGCTTGAATAATCGACCAATTGTAACTTTCTGGACGGAATTCTATTCCTTGCGGCTTGAGTTTTTTCTGTAAAAACTGCAACCTCTTTTCTGCTTGAGAATTCACCCCAAACCACTGAAACGGTGTATGTGCCTTGGGAACAAAGGTGCTGCATCCTAGTGTTAACCGCAGTCCAGAAGCAGCTTTTTTGACTTCGCGCATCATCGCTACGGTTGCATCCACATCCTCTGGTTCTTCACCAGGAATTCCTACCATTCCGTAGAGTTTCAAACTAGATAATCCGCCAGCCTTAGCATTTACTGCAGCTTGGATGATTTCGTCGTTGTGCAACTTTTTGTTAATGATTTGTCGTAATTTTTCCGAACCACTTTCTACAGCAATGGTAAGCGATTTCGTGTCTCGTTTTGCCAAAGTTTGCGCCAACTGCACCGTAACGGTGTTCGTTCGCACCGAGGCGATACTCAGACGTACATCATCGTACTTTGGCTGACTGATGTAATTCAGCAAAGCTTCAAACTCTGGATGCTGGGTCACTGAAGCCCCCAATAATCCTAAGCGATTTGTGACTGATAACCCTTTTTCAATCGCTGGAATCAGCGAATCTTCAAAACTAGCAGTTCTAAAAGGCAGTGTGAGATAACTTGCCAAACAGAAGCGGCACATTTCTGGGCAACTTCTCACCACTTCCACCATATAAATATTTTCCCAAGCCGCTTTTTCCGTCACCACTGTTGATGCGGAGAGGACATTTCCCCGGTAAGTTTGCTTTTGCACCACACCGGGAATGTCTGGTGAAATGGGTTGAATTGATTTTACCGCCCCATCTGATGCGAGATATTCCACCTCATACAAACTGGGGACATAAATACCAGGAACTTGTGCTAGTGCTTTGAGTTGGGTTTGTCTATCAGCGTTTCTAACTTCTTTGTAAGCTTCAATAAAATTCCCCAGTAAAATTTCCCCATCTCCCAGCAAAATCACATCAAAGAAATCTGCGAAAGGTTCGGGGTTGGCTGTGAGTACGGGACCGCCACCAAAAACTATGGGATGATTATCATCTCTGGCATTTGTTCTAATGGGAATTTCCAAAGATTCCAGCAGATTCAAAATATTGACATAATCCAATTCCCACGAAATGGAAAAGCCGAGTAATTCAGGCTTTCTTGGAAGTTGTTCGTGAGTGTCGGTAAACAGACGGCTTACCTGCACATCAGAACGCATTGCCAAAGTTGCCCACACCACCTGATAGCCAAGGCTAGTAATACCCACGGTGTACTCGTTAGGAAAGGCAAAGATGGTGGGGATAGCGTCGGTGTCAGGGATAGCAGGTGTAAATAAAAGGCGTTCAGCAGCAAATACAGAGGATGTCACAGGTGTTTGTTAATTGCAGGTTTATCTATATTTAATTTTAAGCCATAGAATTATGAGATTAAAAACCAAGGTGACGCCGTTAGCAAGAATAATCGGCAAAGCGTTGAGACTTATTCCATAAATTAACCATAATAATATACCTGTATTGAAGAAAATCAGCATAACAAAAGAAACATCTTTTGCTGATTTTGTTTGCCATGTTTTCAACATTTGTGGCAAGAATGAGAATGTGGTTAATGTAGCAGCGACTAATCCTAGAATTGTAATAGAATCCATTGGATGCAACCCTTTGAAGAACTTATTTGACTTATTTAATCGCTGATTAAATTTTCTGCACGCAACAATTCATCCAGACAATAAATCAAGTTATTAGCTTTGTCAAGAATGCCTTGGTCACTAAATGGATATGCAATACAGAAAATAAGACAGTTGATATTTTGCTCCATATGCATAGGTAACTTTTGACAGAGCTGCTTGGCAAATTGTATCAAGCGTTTCTCTCCAGGTGATGGTACATAGTTGATAGCAAAAATAATATCAAAGTAACTTGCTATGAATGCTGCTATCCGATGGTTGTTACTCACAAAATCATGACGAAGAATTGCCAATTCTATCTGATGCAAGTAGGAAGAAATATTATTTCTTAAAAGCGGATAATTTTTGGCAATGATAGCTTTTCTTAAAGCTTCGGGATAGGGTACATTAGCTTTCTCTTGCAACTGTTTAAACCAATCGTTTCGGTCATACAAGGGTGTTGAGTGCAAAACATTCCACCAAAAGCAAGTGGAATAGCCAACTGATGCTTGATGCTTCACAAGTACAGAATCTAACTGCGCCTCAATCCAATCAGGTGAACGGTACATGATATCAATACCACGTCCAGAATTGGTCTCTATCCATTCATCTCCTGGTTCCCAAAATTGATTATTTATTTCGCTACGAGTCGCGAATTTTCTGCTGATTTCAGAACGAATATCTAGGGGAATGTCTTCCTGTATGTAAATATAAAAATCCAAATCGGATAATTCATCGGAAACATTAGCTGTTTGAGAACCACCTAAAGCAACAGCTACAACTTGAGGTAGCTTACTAAATTCTGAGGCTATACTTTCAGCTAAAGAATTATCTACACACATATAATTTATACTTTCAAATGCGATGCATCCATTTGAATATGCTAGCAGTGAATTATTTATTCTCTCTCTTCCTCAATTTTTTTATGCACTCCAAGTTGAATAAGAGGATTCTTTGCAAACGCAAACTCTTCCACAGGCTGACCAGCTAGCAAGTGTTCCTGAATAATACGCTCACATACAAGAGGCGTGACGCTGTGATACCATATGCCTTCTGGGTAAACGATCGCAAGCGGTCCGCCTTTGCAAAACATCAAACATTCCGCTTGTGTACGGTAAAAGTACCGTCCGTTTTTTTCCAGTTCTTTGAGTCTCTTACCCAAATATTTCCAAGTTTTCTCGCCATCTGCACTTGCACAACAAGTGTCACCTGTCATTCTCATACCTGTACAAAGCAGAATATGACGTTCATATCCTCCTTGTCCATCGGTTGAAATCCGACGCGATTTTGCTTTGCGCTTCAGTTGTTTTGAGTCCATAATCGCGTTCTTATGGTATGGCTGGGTTTTGTTCCTCAACCAGCGCTTACGCAATTTTAGAATTACAGCCGTTTTGATTTAAATAGACCATATTGTAATGAAAGTTTATGCACTTTCATTACAGGGATTGAAATTTTAGATATGTAGTTCATTAGACTTCTTGCATTCATTCCAAAAAAAGAATAATGAACCACAGATGGACTCTTGCGTGCGTTGCGGTGAGACAGAGAAAGCAGGCGGGTTTCCCGCCGTAGGGGACTGCGAACCCGAAGGGGGGTTCCCCCCGTTGTTCGCGTTCGCGCAGCGTGTCGCTTTGCGACTCAGCGTCTCCGTTCGCGCAGCGTGCCCGAAGGGCTTAGGAGATAGCAACTGCCGTACAGATGGACACAGATGGAATCAAAGAGATGCAATCTTGTCTATTGACTTGAAAAGTGCTGTCATTCAGCACCATTCAAACATAGGGTGCGTTACCTTCCACTAAGGCTCCCTTATAGTTTTATGTAAAATATATCACAACAGTTTACATTGCCCGTGATGCCGCAACAGATGATCGCACAGTACCAGCGCCACCATCGCCTCAACCATCGGCACAGCACGCGGTAACACGCAAGGATCATGGCGTCCTTTGCCTGCTAATGTCGTCTCTTCACCCTCATTATTGACTGTTTTCTGCTCTTTTCTAATGGTTGCCGTTGGTTTAAATGCTACACGCAAGATGATATTTTCACCGTTGGAAATACCGCCTTGAATTCCACCAGAACGGTTGGTTACAGTGCGAATTTCACCATTGTCATCAATATAAAATTCGTCGTTATGCTCAAAACCAGTGAGTAACGTTCCTGCAAAACCAGAACCAATTTCAAAGCCTTTACTAGCTGGGAGGGACAGCACGCCTTTAGCAATATCTGCTTCCAACTTATCAAAAACTGGCTCACCCAACCCTTTCGGCACATTTCGCGCTACGCATTCCACCACGCCGCCAACGGAATTACCTTGTCTACCAGTTTGTTCAATTAATTCAATCATCCGTTCTGCACATTCAGCATCCGGACAACGGGCGATGTTGCTTTCAACTTGCTCTAAAGTAACAGTGTTGGAGTCAATATCGGCTTCTAAATCTTTGATGCGCTTAACGTAACCGATCACTTCGACATTGGCGACTTGACGGAGAATTTTTTTGGCGATCGCCCCCGCAGCAACTCGTCCAATTGTCTCCCGCGCCGACGATCTACCGCCACCTTGCCAATTACGAATACCATATTTAGCATCATAAGTCGCATCTGCATGGGAAGGGCGATACTTGACCGCCATTTCATCATAATCCTGGGAGCGCGTGTCTTTGTTCCGTACCAAGATTGATATTGGTGTCCCCAACGTTTTCCCCTCAAACACCCCAGACAGAATTTCGCAGGTGTCAGTTTCCTTTCGAGGCGTTGTAATCTTACTTTGTCCGGGACGCCTTCTGTCTAGTTCTACTTGAATTTCTTCTGCGGAGATTTCTAGTTGTGGAGGACAACCATCAATCACGACTCCCACACCGCCACCGTGGGACTCGCCGAAAGTTGTGATGCGAAACAGATGCCCAAAAGTATTGCCCATGATGTTGAGGAAGTATCGCCAAGCGCCTGTGGTTTACTTTAGTGTATTTTCTCACTACAAAGCAATAAACGCCATGATTGTCATTTAGTCATTTCTTTGACTTTTTTTGCTTATTACACATATCTTGTGAGACATATCTTGAAAATAGAGAAAAACATTTGTCTTAAATATTTACTTTCCAAACAGGTTGTCAACGCCACTTCATCGGCATCTCTTCCAAAAGTTAAACTTTTTAAATATCAAACCAAGGATGAACACATACGCAAGAACTCTCTGAAACTCTTATTTCTTTGTGTCCTAGCCTACGGCACGCCGCTTCGCGTCTAATGCGTCCTTGGCGGTAGCCTGCGGCACGCCCTTCGGGTTCGCAGTCGCCTACGGAGGGAAACCCTCCTGCAGCGCTGCCTCACCGCTACGCGTCTACGTTTTTCATACTGCGTCCATCTGCGGTTGCAAATAGTTCTAAATGGGATTTTTGTCAAAAATCTGTTATTCAAACCAAAAAGCGCCCCCCATCAGGGAGACGCTTTTTTTATTTAGCTAAACTTGCGAATTAGCCATTGATAGCAGGAGCAGCCACAGCCACAGGTGCTTCTTCGCCGCTAGCTAAGTCGAGGGGGAAGTTGTGAGCGTTACGCTCGTGCATCACTTCCATACCTAGGTTGGCGCGGTTCAGGATATCCGCCCATGTACTGATTACACGACCTTGAGAGTCAATTACCGAAGAGTTGAAGTTGAATCCGTTGAGGTTGAATGCCATTGTGCTGACGCCCAAGGCGGTGAACCAGATTCCAATCACAGGTAAAGCAGCCAAAACAAAGTGCAGCGAACGGGAGTTGCTGAAGGAAACGTATTGCCAAAACAGCCTTCCTAAGTAGCCATGAGCCGCAACAATACTGTAAGTTTCTTCCTCTTGACCGAATTTGTAACCGTAATTCGCGGACTCCTGCTCGGTGGTTTCACGTACCAAGGAAGAGGTCACAAGAGAACCGTGCATGGCAGAAATTAAAGCTCCACCAAACACACCCACAACCCCTAATTGATGGAAGGGGTGCATCAGGATGTTGTGCTCTGCTTGGAACACCAACATGAAGTTGAAGGTTCCAGAGATACCCAAAGGCATACCATCGCTGAAGGAACCTTGACCGATGGGGTAAATCAGGAATACGGCCGTAGCAGCAGCTACAGGAGCAGAGAATGCTACGCAGATCCAAGGACGCATACCCAAGCGGTAGGACAATTCCCACTCACGACCCAAGTAGCAGAATACGCCAATCAGGAAGTGGAATACTACCAACTGGTATGGACCACCGTTGTACAACCATTCATCTAAGGAAGCTGCTTCCCAGATGGGGTAGAAGTGCAAGCCGATCGCATTGGAGGAAGGAACAACAGCACCAGAGATGATGTTGTTGCCGTATACTAACGAACCTGCAACAGGCTCACGAATACCGTCAATGTCAACTGGAGGTGCTGCGATGAATGCAATGATAAAGCAGGTTGTAGCGGCTAGCAGTGTGGGAATCATCAACACACCAAACCAACCGATGTATAAACGGTTTTCGGTGCTGGTGATCCACTCGCAGAACCGACCCCATACGTTTGTGCTTTCGCGACGTTGTAAGGTTGTGGTCATGGTTTTATAAGTGCGTTACTTACGTAATGTGTATGTATTTGATAGCGAGGTAGGTTTCTTTACCTCTCTGTAAATATCTTAATATCTGTGTTTAATTTTGTAAAGCCTTTTCAGGAAAATTTATTTTTCTTAGTCGGTAGTAAGGCGTAAGGTGTAGGTGAAGATAGGCGCGGCTGCCTTATGCCGCAAGAGTTTGGGCTTGTTCGGGGCTTGGTTAATCTAATGGCAGGACTGACAGTGCTTGTTTAATATTAAGAGCCAGATACTTATCTATGGGTACATACATCCAAAACAGCGATCGCTGCGAATTGTAGCTGTTTTTCTGAAAACCCAAGGCTGATGCGAGTAGTTCATTAGCTGGATCTATGGCAATTGTATACATATCGCAAAGATTGGGAAAGTCAGCTTGCATCCGAATTAATGTCTTTTTTGAATCCTCTAAGAATTGACAAATGTTAACTCGCTGTTGATAGGGGATATCTATTTGCCAAACTCGATTATATATAGATGTACAATTTAGGTCGCCTGGGAGAGCGATTTTGAATGGGTCAGTTTCCTTCGTGGAGCTCAGAAGGTAAAGGCTTTTGTTTGGCGGAAGAAAGAAATTCTTTTCAGATTCGGTGGCTGTCGGATACAAGGCGTAAAAGCCAACGATATGTTCGTTATCACAGCGACGTAGCACTCGCATACCAGTAGGATATAGCTCAGCCCAGCGCCGCAGTATTCTAGCAATTCTATAAGGTGCAGCCGCCGTCCTTCTATTCAAAACAAAAGCACGAGCTAGAAAATTGGCAACGGGAATTGTGTCAATTCGGTGATCAAAGTCATCTGCTACAAGCTGTATAGCTTGTTTAGCATCAGCAGATTCGTCAGGATTTGGTAATGAAGAGCGAATGCGAATGCATGTCGTGCTACCATCAAAGTCTTTTTCAATCAATCCCAAAGCGACGAGCTGATCAATCATCAAACCCGCCGCGCGATCGCTTCCCCGCCCATTATTTCTCTGACCATAGAAAATTTCATAAGCTTCCCGATGCGAGCAAGGAACAAACCCTTCTGGTAACTGCAGTTGAGTTAAAGGCGCTACACGCTTGCCTAATTCTTGCTGCTGTTTGAGTAATAAGTAAGCCCACAATCTCACGAAATATTCTGCCCGACGGCGTGTGACACCAACCCGTCCTTTGAGCAAAGCGACGTACTTGAGTTGTTGCTCTATTGGAAACCATTCGTCAATGGTTACTGGATTCATCTGACGGGACTCCTGGCAAAATTTCCCAAGGTTGTACAGATCCCTTGCACTTGCGTTTACATCACGATAGCCATGAGCCAACAGCAAAAAAGCTATCGACTACAAACTACCAACTCTTGACGAGCCGGGACAATACCTTATTATTTCGCAATTGCGATCGCCCTCAGACTTATTTTAGAAAAACTTCACCCTGCTTCAGGTAACTTCCACAAACTTCAGCCAACAAAAATTTGCTTCAGTGCTTTTGGTGGGCATACGGCTTACGGCATAGACACTACAGAACCCGAAAAATGACAATTCGGACAAAGCACCAGATTCATTCTGACTGGTGCTCATTTTTGTCGTATGTGCTTAGTTGTAAAGGAGAATCGCATGTACCTTCCGTATGAAGAACCAAATCATAACACTCCATCTAGTGGAGGAAAAGAATCTAAATCACACTTAAAAAGTGAGCAGTTGCAACCTGAGTCCAAGGCTGATCTGCTACAAGCTGTCATTGAAAGCTTTGTAGACGGCATTTTGATACTGACTACTGAACGTCAGTTACTTCATACTAATGAATGCGCTCGTCGAATTTGCCAACAATTAATTTCAAGGGGAAATTCTCCTGATGCTATACCAGAGGAAGTTTGGCGTGTTTGTGAGTCTTTGATTGACAGCCGCGAACTCTTCCCTGGGGAAAAAATTGTCATCGAGTCCGAATTAGAAACCGATAGAGGTGTACAATTACGTATTCGCGCGAGATGGTTACCAGTTGCTAGAGGTGAGCAGAATTTCTTATTAGTGATTTTGGAAGACTGCAATCAGACGAGTCAAAATATGGCATTGTCCGATGCCAAAAAGTTGGGTTTGACTAACCGTGAGGCAGAAGTTTGGCTACTGCGTCGCGCCAACCTTTCATACAAAGAGATTGCGGGTCAGCTTTACATTACCATCAACACCGTCAAAAAGCACTTGAAGAACATTCACGCTAAGCAACAGGAAATGCTGTGGTCATAATAGGTAGCAGTGGCAGATTGGGAGACACGGGTATAAGCAAACATAGTAACTGATAGCTCCTAACTGCCAACTCCTAATATGCCAACTTCTCATTCCCGAATTGTCAGCTATAGCCCTGCTTACACAATTGTTCCGACTTACGAGTGCTTCAATCGCTGTGCGTACTGTAACTTTCGCACAGATCCAGGCAAAAGCTCCTGGATGACGATTTCAGAAGCAGAAACACTTTTAAAACCACTTCAAGGCAAAGACGTTTGTGAAATCTTAATACTTAGTGGCGAGGTGCATCCCCATTCCTTACAACGTCAGGCGTGGTTTCAGCGAATTTATGATTTGTGCGAATTAGCTCTTGCAATGGGATTTCTACCACATACCAATGCAGGACCGCTGAGTTTTGAGGAAATGCAACAATTGAAGAAAGTTAACGTTTCAATGGGGTTGATGTTGGAACAGTTAACACCAGAATTATTAAAAACAGTGCATAAACACGCACCCAGTAAGTTACCAGAAGTGCGTCTACAACAATTACAGTGGGCGGGAGAATTAAAGATACCATTTACCACTGGGTTACTGTTAGGAATTGGCGAAACAGAAAACGATTGCTGGGAAACATTAGAAGCGATCGCCCAAATTCATCAACGTTACCATCACATTCAAGAAGTTATCCTGCAACCCCACAGTCCAGGAAATCAGCAAACTTTTGACGCTCCACCCTTTGACCCTCATCAACTGCCAAGAGTTATTTCTCAGGCACGTCAAATTTTACCACCAGATATTACAATACAAATTCCGCCGAATTTAGTCAAAGATGCCAAATGGTTACTCGCTTGTATAGAAGCAGGTGCGAGAGATTTAGGCGGAATTGGACCAAAAGATGAAGTCAATCCTGATTATCCTCATCCTCATTATCAGGCATTGCAAGAAGTATTAGAGCCTGCTGGATGGGAACTGGTTCCGCGTTTACCAGTCTATCCACAGTTTGATAATTGGTTCTCAGTGGAATTGCAAACAGCTGTTAGGCGATGGCGAAGAACCTCACCCCCAACCCCTCTCCTACAAGGAGAAGCGAGTACCCTCGTTCCCAGGCTGAGCCTGCGAAGGCCATACAGGAGGCTCAGCCTCTAAGAGTGCTGCTGCGTAAACGAGGCAGAACCTCACCAGGTGCCCCTCTCCTGCAAGGAGAGAGCAGTACCCTCGTTCCCAGGCTGAGCCTGGGAATGCCATATAGGAGGCTCAGCCTCTAACAGTGCTGCTGAGTAAACCAGGCAGAACCTCACCAGGTGCCCCTCTCCTACAAGCAGAAGCGAGTACCCTCGTTCCCAGGCTGAGCCTGGGAATGCCATATAGGAGGCTCAGCCTCTAACAGTGCTGCTGAGTAAACGAGGCAGAGCCTCTATAAACTGCGTTCCCAGCCTGAGACTGGGAACCAGAGAAAATTTTCACTTTTCCTGTTAGTTCTTTCGCGCAGGAGTGTTTGATACTCACGCACGAGTGTTTAGGACTCGTGGACGAGTGTTTGATATTCGCGAACGAGTGTTTGATATTTACGCACGAGTGTCAGAGGTTATCTGGCTCGTAGTAAGCGCTTTAGCGCTAAAGCCCTTACTACAAACTAGACTTAGTATGAGAAACATTACTATATTTTTTACCTATGCTTGATAGTCAAGAATTACTCACAAATCTATACAACGCCTTTAACCCATTTGAACCCTTACCCGCAGGTGAAGCAGTAACAGAAAGCTATGTTATGTTTTTGACATATATTCTAGTGCGATCGCTTCTACTTAGTGCTTGCGTTACTGCTCACATAAGTTACCAGAATTTTTACATTTCGTCTCAACTGACTTTACTCAAATTTCATAATGCTCAACGATCAGGAGTTTCTTCACGGTGCTGCATTTTTAAGGCTTATAAACTATGGAGAACTGGTTATAATAACTCACGTATCATGGATACATCCCTCGATATATTTAGTTGAAACTGATTGCATTAAGTCAGCTATTCTATTCAAGGTTTCTAACAAACCGAAATCTGCATGGTCTTTCACCTTAAGCAGTCAAGAAGAATCCGCCTTGGATACTCTGGATAGAAAGTATCCTGGCGTTGCGGCATTCATAGCTCTTATCTGTCACAAAGACGGCATCTGCTGCATTCCTAAAGAGCAGCTTTGGAGCGTATTAGATAACACTCCTAGCATTAGTGGTCAACACATATCCGTATCTCGTAAAGCACACGGCAGCTATCATATAAGTGGTCCAGGCAGGCAGCGGGTAGATCAGACTGTACCTATGAGTGATTGGCCGCGTGTCATTTTTTCAAATAAACAAAACAGCTATGAGTGATATTCCTATTAAAACTGATGGACATTGCATCAATAGGTTTGTTGAAAGGGTTAGAAGCAAAAATGGAGATGCAGCAGCAGAGCAGTTAAAGCAAACTGCTATTAAAATTGTCGAAAACTGTGTTAATGTTTACTCGCAAATATTCGGTTCTGGTGATGTTGGTGCTACAGGTACTGGCATTGTTAGTAATCCTTATAAGGGCAAAATACCCAATGGCACTACTGGACTAATCTACGGCAAAGTCCAAAGCGGAAAGACTAACACCACTATTGCTACCTTGGCAATTGCTCAAGATAATGGATTTCGCTGCTTCATTGTATTGACTTCTGACAATACATGGCTGGGCAAACAAACTGCTGATCGTTTCGGTAATCAGATCAAAGCTGGACCAGTTGTCTTTAATTGGGAACAATGGAGGAACGATCCAAAAGAATTTGCTAATCAACTACTCGATTACATAAATGATACGGGTGTTGTCCTTGTATCTACCAAAAACGGAAGCCACCTAGATAACTTGCTTGAGGTTCTCAAGAATGCTAAAGCTTGCAGCGTACCTACCTTAATTTTTGATGATGAAGCAGACAATGCTAGCCCAAATACTAATGAAGCAAAGCAAGCCAAGAAAGGAAAGGATTCAGTTAAAGATAGTGCTATTTTTGACAAAATCGGCAAAATAAGGAAAGAAATTGCTAATCACATATACTTACAGATTACGGCTACTCCTCAAAGCTTACTGCTACAAAATCTTGACCATCCCTGTAAGCCTGCTTTTTGTGTGCTCTCGCAACCAGGCGACAGTTATATGGGAGGAAACCTATTTTTTGAAGATAACAGCAAATATTGTTGCCTAGTTGAATCAGAAGAACTAGATATTCTAAAAAAACAGGGAGGAAAAATAAATCCAGGTAATAATTGGGATATTCCTCGCGGACTTAGATTGGCTCTTTGCTGTTTCTTCTTGGGTTCAACCTATAAAATACAACATACAAAAAATCCAGATGTTAAGTATTCTTTTCTGGCTCATATTGACCATAAACGTATCACTCACAGTACCTTAGAAAAGGTTATTCGTAGCTTTGTAGTAGAGCTTGATAAGGCTCTTCGAGGAAAATCATCTGCTACAAAGCGCGAAGAGGCACTAAAGTGGCTGAGCCAAGCTCATGTGGAGATAAGCAAAACTGCACTGAATATACCACCACTAAATGCCCTAATTGTAGAGCTAGAGTACGAGCTAAGGAATGCGATACCAAAAGTAATTGATGCCAGCAATCCAGATAAAGAGCCAAAGTACAACCCTGGTATGAATATCCTGATTGGAGGAAACCGATTAGGGCGTGGCGTAACTATTCAAGGATTAATCATTACCTATTATGGGCGCGATGCCAAGCAAAAGATGATGGACACAGTTCATCAGCATGCAAGGATGTTTGGTTATCGGCAAGAATTGCTAGATGTTACCCGTCTTTTCCTACCTCAGCATATTCTCGAAGACTTTCGTTCTATTCATGAGGCTGATGAGGGAATGCGTCAAGCCATTGGTGATGACCCTAGCAATATTCAAATCAAGCCCGTATGGGTAGGTCCAAAACTCAAGCCAACTCGTTCTAATGTATTGAATCCAGCAGCAATTGATGCTTTCACACCTGGCTCATCGATTTTCCCTCGCGATCCACTTTGGAAGACTTTAGATGTAAAGCAACACACAGAAGCTCTAAACAATCTTCTTGCCGAATACAAAGGTGATGATGAATACTATGAGGTAGATATAGAATTCTTGATCCAAATTTTGGAACATCTGCCGAGCGGCCATTGCCCTGGATATTCTTGGGAAGATAAACGAGTTAAAGAGGCACTTAGAGCGATGAAGGCAGAAGGCATCCAAAAGGGAATGCTCAATGTTCGTAGAGGGCAAAAAGGTGAAGGGCTTGATTTGTCCAACAAAATAGTTCGACCTTGGCAAGGTTCTGGTTTCGCACAAAGTGAATGGATAAGCAAACCAAGAAGGAAATACCCGGATTTTCCAAGCCTAATTGTTATGTATGAGAAAGGCGAGAAGGAACGACGCAATTGGGATAATCAACCTCTTTATCTACCAACATTGATTCTACCTAAACAAAAGTTTGTCTTAATGTTTAATTATTCAGATGAACCTGAAGAATTAGAAACTGATGATTTATATGAGCAGGAATATGAGATGAGGGAAGTCGAAAGCTAGAAATTGATCTACAGAAGTGCCTCATACTTACATTTCAAACAGCAACATCACCCAAATTTAGTTTATAAATTCTCCAGAATTGCTTGAAACTCTTCAGGTGTTAACTCAATTTCTCGGAGAATTTCCCTAGTTAGTGGACGAGCAATATCTCTGCCAGGATGATTTGGTACAGTAGTAGTCCTACCATCCGGATGTCTGTAAAAGACATGACTTCCTTTTTGCCGAACTTGCTTAAATCCCAAATGCAGAAGAACCTTCTCCATCGTCTTAAAATTGACAATAGGAAGGCGACTCATACTGCTACCTCAATCTGTTGCAAACCCACAAACTGGGGCAAGTCTTCTAAGGAATCTCCATAGTCTTCTAAACACAACTCCAAAACTTCTTTCAGGTTTGCCTTAAGCTCATCTAAGGTAGCACCCTGAGTATGAGCGCCAGGAATTCCAGGAACAATACCGACGTATAACTTTGTTTCAGAATCCCATTCAATATAGGCTGTAAAAGTTTTCATAATTTGCTATCTTCAACTAAAGAATTGTGCTATTTTATAAATCTGTTCACTCACCCAATTCTCAAAATGTGCGTCATTACCATCACCCCAATTGTTTGACTTTCCTCTAAAAAATGAGGAATTTCAATTCAAGGCAGTTGTGCAAAAAAACTATGTTCTATAACTATAGGTTATTCTCAAAATCAACGACTACTTTTGGTTGTCCACACACAGAGACATGAGACAAGACTCGAATTCTTAGTGCTAAACTTGTTACAAAACCAAGCTAACACTATGAAAATACCAAAAACAAATCTATGAAAAGCGAACTAAAAAATTTGACATACGAAATTGAACTTAAACCGGGGGAGAAATTGAATCTCCCAGAATCATTACTGGAAAGTGTGGGTGCAGGAGACTGGATCATCACCATCCAACAAAAAGCAAAAGAACCTGTAAATACCCGTAGCCATGATGCATTTTTGAAAGGTTACGCACCAGAAGACGAAGGACTATATGACGACTATCCAACCAGGTGAATTTTGGGTAGCAGATATTCCATTCACAAGCGGTAGCGATTCTAAAAAGCGCCCAGTACTCGTATTGTGGTTAGATGGGGATGATTTTGTTGCAGCAGTAGTCACATCTGCCAAACCACGTACACAGACTGATGTACCGCTTAATGATTGGGCTGCAAGTGGTCTACGTGTTGCTTCAACTGTGCGTCTCTCTCGACTGGACTGTCTAGAAAAATCTTTGTTGCTCGTGAAAATTGGGCAGATTTCTGAGTCAGATGCAAAGCAGTTGAATCAGGTATGGGATACGTATATTAAACCGCAATTTTAAATCTGTTCCCTCACCCAATGACGAAAATTTCGCGTCATTTCCATCACCCCAATTCTTTGACTTTCCTCCAAAAAACGAGGAATTTCAATTAAAGGCAGTTGTGCAAAAGTAGGCGAATTTCTACACTCTACATATTCCCCTTGTTGCAGCTGGTAAATGTGCAGCACACCTTCGTCGTAGCGCCAAAGTTCAGGAACACCCAAAGAAGCATAAATTTGGAATCGATCCAGAGATGAACTGGTCAAGTCTACTTCTACCACTAAGTCGGGCGGCGGGTCATTACTCAAGTCAATTGCTATTTTGTTTCTCACCCGTGCTTCATTCCGGATGTAGTAGCTGCTATCGGGTTCAGCAGGACGCCGCAAATCTTTACGTTTAAGAGTCGTCGAACCTGTAGGAAAAATTTCTAAATTCAACTCTTCCCCAAGAACAAAAATCAGACGTTCAATTAATCTGTTCCAATACTCATGAGGCAAGAGTGGAGCCATAATTTCCAGCGTACCTCTGTCGTAAGCCATTCGGGACGCTCGGTCATTTCCCATTTCTGCTAGCATGGTTTCAAAAGTCTGCCAGCTGATATTTCTTAAGACAACCCTTTGTTCTGAAGAAGCGCGTGTGGTTACCATTGCTCGATTGGGTACAGGCTTATACTATAAAAAATAGCGTCAGAGAAAAAGTTTGAAAGCAGTTAATCACAATGCATCTGCCTTAGGTAAGAGTTTAGACACAAAAAGAGTGTTCTAAAATAGAAAGAGCAGGATTCGGGGGACCATTTAACTGGTCATAGGCGCTTATAGAGACTATCTTCGGTAATCTCCAAGGTCTAAAGTCAAGTCAGCTGAAGCAACTACAGCGACTGTATCACCAGCGCATACCGGGCGATCGCATCACCACGCCTGAGTTTTCCCAGCGACTGGCAGCAATTAGCACTGAAATCAATCAGCCGGTGTGTGCCTACCTCAACCGTCGCGGACAAGTGATCCGCGTAGGGGTGGGCACGCCGCGTCAAACGCAAATTCCACCGTTGGAATTGCCCCGTTATGGCGCAGAACGATTGAGCGGTATTCGTTGCATCGCCACTCACTTGAAGCCAGAACCGCCTAATGAAACGGCGCTGACGGCTATGGCATTGCAACGGCTGGACGCTCTAGTGATGCTGAACATTACCGGAACGGGATTTCAACGACGCGGTGGTGGCGCAACTGGGTATGTCAAGCAAGCTTACCTAGCTCACCTGACACCCCAAGATGCTCGCGCCCTGATCACCAGTCCGGCTGTGCAAAAAGTTTCTGCTGATATTCCCGCTGCTAGCGGGGGGAATGAGGGGGGTAAAGAACAGAAGAGCAACCTCCCATACACGAGTTGGAGCGTTTCGCCGCCCATGAGTGTGGATATGCTGACGCAGCAGGACTTCATGGATTTGGTGGAAGCACTGGAAGCGGAGTTCCGGCGGGAATATGTCGCCCAAGAAGTGGACGCCGACCACGATCGCGTCCTGATTGTTGGGGTGATGACTGATGACATGACTGCTCAACAATTCCAAGACACCTTGGATGAATTGGGACGGTTGGTGGATACCGCTGGTGGAGAAGTCTTGGAGATGATGCGGCAAAAGCGATCGCGCATTCATCCTCAAACAGTCGTTGGTGAAGGTAAAGTCCAAGAAATCGCCATCACCGCCCAAACTTTGGGAGCAAATCTTGTGGTCTTTGACCATGACCTCTCACCCGCCCAAATTCGTAACTTAGAATCGCAAATTGGTGTCCGGGTGGTTGACCGCACCGAAGTCATTTTGGATATCTTTGCCCAACGCGCTCAATCACGTGCTGGTAAATTACAAGTAGAACTCGCACAACTAGAATATATGCTGCCGCGACTGGCTGGTCGAGGTCAGGCAATGTCCAGGCTGGGGGGTGGTATTGGTACAAGAGGTCCTGGTGAAACAAAACTAGAAACAGAACGCCGTGCTATTGGGCGGCGCATTGCTCGACTGCAACAACAAGTCAACCAACTACAGGCACATCGGGAGCGGTTGCGCCAGCGGCGACAACATCAGGAGGTTCCCTCGGTGGCGATCGTTGGTTATACCAACGCTGGTAAGTCTACGTTGCTCAATGCTCTGACTAATGCAGAAGTTTACACAGCAGACCAGTTGTTTGCCACTCTCGACCCGACCACACGCCGCCTCGTTGTTCCCCATGCGCAAATGGGTGAACTCCAAGAGATTCTGGTGACAGATACAGTAGGGTTTATTCACGAATTGCCCGCATCTTTAATGGATGCCTTCCGCGCCACCTTAGAGGAAGTCACGGAAGCTGAGGCCCTGCTGCATTTGGTGGATTTGTCTCATCCTGCTTGGCTGAGTCATATTCGCTCTGTCAGGGAGATTCTCGCACAAATGCCAATCACTCCTGGTCCGGCGCTGGTTGTTTTTAATAAGATTGATGAAGTAGATAGCGATACTCTAGCATTAGCACGGGAAGAGTTTCCTCTAGCAGTGTTTATCTCTGCGAGTCAACGTTTAGGATTAGAAACCTTACGCCAGCGTCTCGGTCAACTGGTTGAATATGCCGTCTCCTATTGCTAAATATAGAGACAGCTTAATGTCTCTGTCAGCATAGGTATAGGTAAATAGGGGTGTGGGGTGTAGGTGAACAATAAGCCCTGGCCCACACCTTAACACTTTTTGAACGAGCAGTAGCTACCTAGTTATTATCTATAGAGGTTTTACAATACTGGTTATCACTTCTAATATCGAAAATTTATCAGTATTATCCCTGAAGTTATAGGTATTGGAAATGCAATATTATCAGTTCATTGGATAAGGTGCAAGCATACATAATAAGTACAAGTGAAATATTCCGTTGAGTGAGATTGTCTTTAAATAGCAGGCGCACAAGCGGATGGTTGAGAAATACGAAGACTTATCGGTGTCATCAAACACTTTTAAATAGAAAAATAAGGTACTGTTTGTTACCCATAACAGTATCTTATTTTATTTTGATTGGTATCAATTGACTTTGCACCCAATGAAAACAGCAAACATAGGATAAAGCATCCACAGCCAACAACAACATTATTCTAAAATTAAGAAATATTAATGAAAGTTGAGGATGTTATGGCAGCAAAAGTAGAAATTTACACTTGGAGAACTTGCCCATTTTGTATCCGTGCCAAAAATTTGCTGGCAAAAAAGGGGGTGAATTTCACCGAATACAGTATTGATGGAGATGAGGCTGCACGCAATCAAATGGCTCGAAGAGCAAATGGAAGGCGTACCTTGCCGCAAATTTTCATAAACGACAGCCACATTGGTGGTTGTGACGATATCTACGCTTTAGACTCCCAAGGCAAGCTGGATCAGCTACTAGCATCTACCAATAATGTGTAGATTGACACAAAAGTCCAGGCTGAAAGCAAGGAAAAAAGTTAAGAGTTAAGAGTGAGGAATTAGGAATAGAACTCATAAGTAGGTAGGTAGGAATCAACAGATCTACGAAGAGCGAAAGTGATAACGCCTGAAATTCGCGCCCTAGAGGAATGACAGCCCTCTCCTGTCACCAGACGCTGCGCGTGAACACGAGTTAACTTTATTTGTGCTGACCTACTTAACTCATAACTCTTCAAGAGATAATCAAAATGAAATAATCTTGAAATTTCCTGGCAATTGAGGCAGAAAGCGTGAAACTGGCTTTTATCATTGATCCCATCCATCAACTCGATCCGTGTCATGATACCAGCGTTGCTCTTATGGAAGCGGCGCAAATCCTAGGACATGAAATTTGGATAACTCAAGCTAATCTACTTTGTGTGGTGGAAGGCAAAGCTTGGGCAGTCCTAGAAAAAGTGGAACTTGTACCAGTGCAGTTGGTGGAGGGACGTTATCAGGCGGCGAATCCTTGGTACAAGTTGATCCAAAGCGCCGCCCTTTGCCTGGAAACAATGGATGCCGTATTCATGCGGACAGATCCACCAGTCACAGTCCCTTATCTCTATGCCACATACATTCTGGACTACATTGACCAAAACAAAACTTTGGTGATTAATAGTCCTGCGGGTATCCGAGCAGCAAACGAAAAAATGTATGCCCTCCAGTTTACCGAAGCGATTCCCGAAACCATCGTGACTGCTGATAAACAGTTGATTCGGGAATTTGTAGAAGCTAAGGGAAGAGCGATACTCAAACCACTAGGAAACAAAGCAGGAGAAGGAATTTTATTTTTAGAACCGGGCGATCGCAACTTCAACTCGATAGTTGAACTCAGTACTCTCCAAGGTCGAGTACCAGTTATGGTGCAAATTTACTTACCCGAGGCAAAAGACGGAGACAAGCGAATTATCCTACTTAATGGCGAACCGATTGGTGCCCTCAATCGCCTTTCATCTGGCAGCGATTTTCGCAATAACATGGCGACTGGGGGCACAGTTGCCCAAACTAACATCACTCCAAGGGAAGATGAAATTTGTGCGCAAATAGCAGATACGCTACGTAGAGACGGCTTAATATTTGTCGGGATCGACGTTATCGGTGGATACATGACCGAAGTTAACGTCACTAGTCCTACCGGCGTGCGCGAGATAGATCGACTAGACGGCACTCGCCTTGGTAATCAAGTTATTCAATGGGTCGAGCAAGCAAAAAAATCATGAATGATAACTATTACCATAAAGTCACACTGCCACAGTTAGACCGTAACATCCTAGTAATGGCTTTACCAGCAGCAATACCAGTCGTTAAAAGTTTGGCTTATATTCCGTGTAATTTCCCTAGCACCCTGGCAAATCTAGATAATTACAAACAAGTTGGAAATTACACTAAATACCAGGTAGCAAAATTTAGCCTGGTCAAGTAGAACCGTGAAACCTCTCCGCCCCCGCTTTTTTGTACCAAATGCAGTGGCGGACATCCAAATGAAGGAACTCTAGCCCAAATTAATTCAGTCTCTGGGTAGATAGACGAAGTTTAGTCACTTATAAGGGAACTGCTCAGCCTAGTAGCTGGCGAAATCCTCCAATTATGACTTATGGATGATAAATCCTATAAAATTTTTCAAAGGCGATTGCATTCATAATTCATCATTTTTCTTAATTACGGGGTGTGCGTCGGTTGCGGAGAAAATCCGGTATATCCAATCCTGGTTTTTCTTTAGGTTCCACAATAGGCGTTGGCGGATTAACTGGTGGTGTCTGTGGTAATGGTCGTTTTGTTGATTGTTGGGGGACAACCCGTGGTTGATTGACGTTTTGCTGTGGTGCGGCTTGTGCTTCACCTGTAAATCCTGTGGCAATTACCGTCAGCCTGACTTCACCTTGAAGCCTATCATCAATCACCGCTCCAAAAATAATATTGGCGTTGGGATCAACAACTTCATAGATTGTTTCTGCTGCAGCATTGACTTCATGCAGGGTAAGGTCACTACCACCAGTAATGTTAAAGACAACGCCTCTGGCTCCTTCAATCGAAGACTCCAGTAACGGCGAAGAAATGGCAGCGATCGCCGCTTCTCTCGCTCTTGATTTTCCTGAGCCAATACCGATCCCCATCAATGCTGATCCTGCATCTGCCATCACAGCTCGCACATCAGCAAAGTCAACGTTGATCAAACCAGGGATTGTGATGATATCGGAAATACCTTGTACCCCTTGACGCAGCACATCATCTGCATAGCGAAAAGCTTCTTGCATGGGTGTCTGCTCTGGGATCACTTCCAACAGCTTGTTGTTGGGGATGATGATCAGCGTATCCACCCGACTTTTTAGACCTTCAATGCCTTGCTCTGCTTGAGAGGTGCGGCGACGCCCCTCGAAGATAAATGGACGCGTGACCACGCCAACAGTGAGAGCGCCCATTTCTTTTGCGACTTCAGCAACAATCGGAGCGGCACCCGTACCAGTACCTCCTCCCATACCAGCGGTGATAAACACTAAGTCGGCACCCTCTAAAGCAGTAGCGATCTCATCTCGTGATTCCTCAGCTGCCTTTTGACCAATAGCAGGATTGCCACCTGCTCCTAAACCCCGTGTCAGCTTCTGTCCAATTTGTAGTCTCCTAGGAGCATCTGCCAGAGTCAAAGCTTGGGCGTCGGTGTTGATTGACCAAAATTCCACCCCAATCACATCAGAAGCAATCATGCGGTTAACAGCATTGCTACCGCCACCACCTACGCCAATCACTTTGATATTGGCGACCCGACCAGGAACAATGTCACCAATTCGACTTTCTTCACTGGAAATCTTCTTACTGTCATGATTTGATCCGTAGTTTACCCCAGTATTATTAAAGGGATTGGTGGAGTTAATTGCCAGCGAGAACCCCTGCTGTCCGGGAGACTGGGAGTTTTTATAGGTAAGCCCTTGGTTATTATCAAGTGTCATCAGAGTTGCGAGCATGTAGATAAACGACTTTTTAAGGTGTTATTCACCTAGGAGTCAACTATAGTTTGACGCTGCCATCATCTATGGCATTTTTGTTTATTGTTCTTTCTACTTCCAGTCCTCAGAGGATTGGAGGTGCGAAAGTCTGCTATGGGGTAAGCCCTAACGGCACCCAGTCGCACAGCTAATTCTAGTGAAGTATACCTATATTCACCTAAAATTGACCTGTGTAACTTCCACCAGACATTAATATCTTCACTGGTATTTTGCTGATTTGGTTCAGTACACCTTTGGTATTCCCAATAATATCTCCGTGTTTCTGCTATTGATTTCCATCGGACATTGATTTTACGAGTGGGGCTACTGGTTTTTTTTTCCCTACCCACCCTGCATATAAATATACTTTGATACCTTTCTATTCTGAATAAATACTTAAACCACTGATACAACCAATTTTTTCCTTTTTTAATACGGCTGCCTCGGAATAATTGTAAGTAATTTAGTATACACAGTTGCCGCAAGCCAGAAATTCTGTACACAAAATTCTCAAATAACTGTATAACTTGTAAAGACCCGCCTCGGCGCGTCTCGTTTGTTATCAAGATTTCATCAATAGGATTTACCATTTAAGATACAAAACACAAGATTTATCTTTTACTTATCTTTTACTTACCTATCCCTACACTTGAGATCACCGAGAAATTGCGAGCTTAGGTAATAGAACACCGTAGTTGTTTTGCTGTTATTCGCCTCAATACGAGGGACACTTTGCAATCAACAGATTCGACCTTTGCTTTGGAATTCCCCTTCGGGCTAGTACCAGTGTCTATGGGCTTTTACAGGAATCTACAAAAACCACCACTAGATTGCGTTTATTGCAGTACCTTCACTTTCGTTGTTGCAGGTTTTACCTACGGCGATTCGCCTTGAGGATGTCTGATATATATGCCTACAATATGCAGTTGATTGCAGCACCAACCGTTCATCCTTACGAAAAGCCGTTGTAAACAGGGGTTTTCCTTGCATACAACACTGCTTTCTCCTTGTGAGTCAGCAGGGAATAAAAAGCTCATGAACTCAACTTGGTAAGGTAATGCGCTCTGTCGAATACCAGCTACGCAATAGGCGTTTTCCAGCCCAGACGCCATCATCAGGTTGTCTAACATCTTGCACCCCATCATGAGATGTTAGTGTAACAACAAGCTTAGCTTTAACTTCCAATGAGAAGTTTTTATGATTATTCTTCCCATTGTAATTAGAAGTTAACGCGGATTTTTACTTGGGTTACTGCAATATCAGAAAATAGTATATTTATCAGCATAGAACTTCTTTATTAATTAGGTGTGTTTTAGACATCAAACACACCATTACTTTTTAGGGAGTTGAGGAGTTAAGCTCTTGTTCTTTTGGTTCATTTGTACTAAAGGAAACTCTGGATTTTTTAGATCAATGTACTCTACCTGATTAGGATTGAGTTGTGCGGGCAAATGGCGCATTTGTGCCATGACCTTAATTTGTTCAGGCAACAAGGAACTTGGAGCCCCAAGATGTATGTTGCCTAGTTCTGTTTTCAAAATTAAATTTGTGGGATCTTGGAAATCAATTTCCATGACGTTCACAGAACTCTGAATTAGAGCGTGATAAAGTTGATCCCAATAAGGGCGGTACTGCTCTGGCAAGCCAAAAACCTTGAGACTGGGCAATTTCAAGTTGGGATTGAGTGATGTGTATTTTTCTACGGGTATCCAAACCCCGCTTGCATCTAGTAACCCCACAGATACTTTTTTATGATCACTGTCAGTGTTTCGTTGCTCCCCGCGACTTTGAGCGATCGCACGGGAGTACCCGCTGTAGGCGATCGCTACAGGGACTCGTTCATGAATCTGGACTATTAACCCAGGTGGAAACAAGCGACGACTGACGGTCGCTTGTGCTATTGTCGGTTGTTGTTTGAGAGATTCAGCGATTCCATAAGGTTCTATCCGCCATAAAGACTGAGGATAAGAAACCACGAGCAGTGACTCAATTGCCTCCCGAGAAAGTAAGTGATTACCTGAAATATCAATGTCTTTGGGAGTTCTTAGTACCCAAATCGGTTGGGTAACCATCCACAGCAAACCTCCCGCCAATGAACTCACGGCAAAAGTTTGCCAAATAGTCTGAATAATTTTCATCTGCCGCTTTTGACGTAATTTTTTACGCCGACCTTCTAAATCTGAGCGGGAAACCGATACAATGCCAGCCATTCAAACCCTTCCACACTTTCAGTCCAAGTCGTTGTTGCGCTCGTACCATTATGTAATTTTAGTCAACGCTCTTGAGCTTTGCAGACCTGCTCTTCAAAAGACTTTTTTCACTTTTACTAAAACTTTACAGCAGCTATATAAGCCATCTCACTGAATTGTACGGATAATAATTCTTAACTAAATATCTGGGCGTTCTTAAACATCACTTATTGGAGTCACGAATGGTAAATCGGGAATGGTTTCTTTCTATTCCCTCCCTATCCCCAACCCCTAAAAGTTACCTTTGTTTGTGCCGGCGAGTTTATTAGAGGCTGATTAGAGTTTGTAGCCAAGCTTCTTAATTGAATCTGGGCTTTTGACTTTGTTATGGCAACCATTTATTACTGAAAAAAATGAAAAATATTATATTGACAAATAACTTGAACAATGGTATCAAATTTTTCCGAATCTGACTGACAAAGAAATCAGCACTTATAGCAACAGCCAAGGTGGTTAGGACATCAACAGATGATAAAACCTAGACACAAAAAGACTTTTCACCCAGTCCAAGCGTCCAAGCGTCCAAGCGTCCCCTGCTATAAAACACACAACAGGAATTAATAGACGAAGCAATTTTCCAGCAAACCTGTGCCATAGGGTATTGAGTCATTCTGAATTTTAAGTTCTCAGTGCTGCTCATAAATTTTGTACATAGAAGCTGTCAAGGTAAAATTGCCATCTTAGTTGGTTTTATCAACCAATATTTTGCGTCCTTGAGGAAATCAACAAAAAATCTAGCTCCTAAATTGTGGAAATTGGTAACTTAGATGACCAATAACACGGATAAAATTTGTTGCTGATAATTGCAAAAATTAACGAAAGCATTTATTTGAAAAAAAATTGAGATAATAATATTACCATAATAAAATTGCTTAGCAAGTTGCTATAACAAAGAACTGTCTAAGCATATGAACAGCTAGAAAACAAAGGATTATACTTGCGACCTAAGTAAGAATTGTGTATGGATAGATATGCAATGCAGTAAATCTGCATCTACAACGTAAAATCATCAATATCTGTTTAAGTACAACCGCAACTTGAACCAGCGCGATCGCGTTTGCCTAGCGTGTCCGTGCGTCCTCCGGAGGAGCTTGCGCTAACGGCGTTCGCCCTTGCCCTGTGCGTAAGCGCAAAGCGCAGGCTCCGCTAACAAAGCAGCGTGTCCGAGGGACTCAGCCGTGCCGCGAGGGACTCAGGGGGCGCAAAGCGCCATCGCCCTTGCCGGGGCAAAGCCCATCGCCTCTTGGCTTACAAAGGTAGGTATTTTGTATTTGGTCATTTTTTGACTATTTTAGCCGATGCTTAAATCCTGAAACAAGCAAACTACGTTAAACACTTGAGAATTTTCTCAACTATTGTCGCTCTGCCAAAAAACCTACCCTTGAAAGTCGGCTCTTGGGGGAGTTGTGCCAATGCCCAAAGGGCATGAACTCGCGTTCGCGAAGACAGCACACTGCCCTTACAGGCATCGTACCCTTTGTGATGGCATGACTAGCAAGTGTTAGACATGGTCTTGGGGATTGGTTAGTCGTTTGTAGTCAAGAACAAGTAACAAAAAACAACTAACAATTCCCATTTTCAAATCTAAAATCCACGCATTGGTACTACCAGCTCAACGAGCTATCGTTTTCCAAAACTTCACTGTTGTTTTCAACAGCTGCCTCTTGTTCCAAATTTGTTAAAAAGGCTTGGAGTCTCATACGTTCAATATAAGGCCACCCTCCCTCAGCTTCAATATCGCGAAGCAGTGAGTAGAGGGCTTGACGGTTATCGGGCAAACTCTGTTGAAAAGCCCCATCTCGGATCTGTCGGTGTAACTGCTCTAACTGTCGCAGTAAGGCTAAAAGAGCCTTAGCATCCCCTAGACAATCTTGTTCCGCATTATATACCGCAGATGCGATCGCTTGCAGTTCACAAGACAATTTCGCAGACTCTAACTTTTTGCCGTTGCTCATACCCCCCTATCCCTGTGAATCAGGTCTGATCAAATTTACTGGATATTTTTTGCTTTGACGTGTTACCAGTCAACCTTACGTTGAAAAGTTTAATTGATTTATGAGGTGTTGCTGTGACAAATTTATTTGCATATCTCAACAAAAAATAGGTTTTTGCTTTGTGTTTAACTTTGGGGAGTAGCCTGGGGAGACAAAGACTCACTACCCTCATAGCGTCCCGCTATTAATTATCCTACTGGCGTGGCTATCCCACAGTGGTGCATGATAGAGCTTGGAATTGATTGAAAAATCTTGATTCCGACTATTCTGAATGCACTCATTGAAAGTAGCCACGCCACCAGAGAAGGCAGAGTGATGATTTTAGTCTCTGTATCTGTAGAAAAACTTGATACATTTTAAACATCTATGTCACCAGCAAGTGTTAACCAGCAGTTAAGAACAGGTTAGAGACTCTAGGTGTTGAGCGCATGCATATGTCAAACGTAAAATAATGTCATATATTTTACAATATTTAGCCGAACTTTTTAGAGAACTACCTATAGAGCAACAGTTGAAGTTCTTACGACTTACATAATAAAACTGTGACGCATGAGTTAGCCTCTGAGTTAGCCAGATGCGATCCCGGCTTTGTTGGTGAATATCAGAACGCTTTGATTTTGAGTTAAAAAAAATCGTATGATCTGGCTGATGATCGCTTTGATTTCCCCATAAAACAAGGGGCTGTATGTAAAACTGCTGGTTCTTTTACCACCTAATCGCCATGCATCCCAATGGCGTGCAGTGGGCAGGGTAGCTTGGGGTTTAAAGCCTTAGGCTAAAGGAAGCGACACGTTGATGATAGACTTGGGCATCGCCATTGTTTCTAAGTAAGCACAAGGCTTTGTGCCAAGTGGGTAGAGGCTGCTTGATTCAGCCTGCACCGCTAAGCGGTGTGAATTCCATCGCATGCACGGCGTGGGAGTATCAAAAGTTAAATATTAATTTTTGACATTGAGGTTAACTATGAGGTTTCGCGCTTTAATTGTTACACTCTTGGCTTTGTGCCTGGGGTTACTAACTGCTTGTAGTGAAGCTCCATCATCGACTAGTACAGAATTCCTGACTTACGAGCAGATTAGAGGCACCGGCTTGGCTGTCAAATGTCCCGTATTGGCAGAAACAAGTCGTGGTTCCATCCCCATTGATAGTAGCCAGTCCTACACCATAAAAGAACTGTGCATAGAACCCACCCAATTCTTTGTCAAAGAAGAACCCGTTAATAAACGGCAACAAGCAGAATACGTTGCCGGCAAATTGTTGACTCGCCGCACCTACTCTTTGGATCAAATCATCGGCGATTTAAAAGTCAATCCAGATAGTAGCCTCACTTTTGTCGAGAAAGATGGCTTTGACTTCCAAGCTATTACAGTCAAACTGCCTGGTGGTGAAAGCGTACCTTTCCTGTTTACCGTCAAAGGCTTGGTGGCTCAAACACAACCTGGCTTGACCAGCATTAACACCTCAACGGACTTTGAAGGTAGCTTCAGAGTCCCCTCCTATCGTGGTGCTTCCTTCCTCGATCCCAAAGGTCGCGGTGTTACCAGTGGGTATGATAACGCGGTGGCTCTTCCCGCCCAATCTGATGATGAAGAACTCAGACGTGCCAATGTTAAGCAAGCTGAAGTTCTCAAAGGTAAAATCTCTCTGCAAGTAGCGAAAGTAGATAACTCTACTGGCGAAATTGCAGGCACCTTCGAGAGCGAACAGCCCTCTGATACCGATTTAGGCGCTAAAGAGCCTGAGGAAGTCAAAGTTCGCGGTCTGTTCTATGCTCGTGTAGAACCCGCTCGTGTGTAGATTCTTCTAAAGACTGCAACTGACTGGCACTTAGAGCTTCTATTGCCTTTATGAGGTAGCTTCTTGCCTTCTCACAGGATATTTTCTGGAAGGAGGGTTTGGAGTTACCTCTGTCTGTATCTGCTTAGGTGATAAAACTGCTGACTATATACGTAAGTGCAACAACCGGCGTCTCGCCCTTTTTTTTGCTCGTCTGAGTATTTTGACTTTTTTAATTTTAGATTCTTAATGAGAACACAGGTATCGGCAAAATATTTAAAATTAAGTATTTTCCCTGAGATGTTCGATTCCTAATTCAGCTAGATAGTTTCTATTTTCCGTCTATCTCTACTAACTGCACTGGTGGATTAACGACTCTAATTCAGTAGAATTGCGGTTTTTAATTTAGTAATAAAGTTTTTATTTTATTTTTATATAGTTTTTCAAAACTACAGAACACACCAAAAACTTAACTAAAAAACAAAAAACCCCCTCAAATTTAAATTACGCTGCATTGGCAATCCGGTTGTGGTAGGTATTTCCAGTACAAAATTTTTTATCTGCCATAGGAGCTTCTTAGTTATATAGGGCGATGTGATCTCCGCTATCGCGGCATCTGGCGCAAGTCCGCTACCTTGCACAAAGGCGTCCAGAGGGCGTTTGGGTGTCTGTTGCCTGTAAAAGTGCTGCGTTCACCATCCAACGAGTACGCTGCAAAAATCTGACTTATAAGTACAATCGCAGTTTGGTTTAAAAGTGAGTATTTATCTGTTTATTCGACCTTATTTGGTCTAGAAATGCGGTGCTATGACAACTACACTTACCAATGAACTGAAGCATGAGATTTGGCAGTTGTTGCGAGAATATCAGCAATTTCGCGCAGCTGATGTTCGCAACCAACTGGTGAAACTGAATTTTGGACTTGTGAGAAAAGAAGCTCACTACTGGACCAATCAATGCCAAGAAAGCTATGAGGACTTGCTCCAGGTAGGTTGTTTGGGTTTGATTTTAGCTATAGAAAGATTTGATATTTCCAAGGGGCATGCTTTTAGTTCTTTTGCGATTCCGTATATTCGCGGTGAAATTCAACACTATCTTCGAGATAAAGGAGTCACCGTGCGAATTCCCCGACGCTGGTTAGCGCTACAACAGCAAGCAATTTTGGTTACGCGTTGTTTACGGGAAAAATACAATCGCCAACCTACTGATTCTGAGTTAGCAGCAGCATTGGAAATTTCCCCAGGAGAATGGCAGGAAATTAAATTAGCATGGGCTAACCGCGCCCCTTTAAGCCTCGATGTCCCAGTGCAGAATGGAGATGAAGACCCAACTTTACTGGGAGAACTCGTTCCGGACAACCGCTACCGCAGCTTTCAGCTGGCACAAGAAGACCGAATTCGCCTCCAACAAGCATTGGTGCAGTTAGAACAACGCACCCGCGAAGTCTTGGAATTTGTGTTTTTGCATGATTTGACGCAAAAACAAGTTGCAGAACGCCTTGGTATAAGTGTAGTCACGGTTTCTCGTAGGATCAAAAAAGGGCTAGACTTGCTGAAACACCTAATGTGTATGGCAGAGGATTAACAGCAAAACTTAGTCAATCCGCAATCTAACTCAAAGCTAGAGTCTTTAAAACAACCTTGGTAATAAGGCTCTGCGTCCCTCTGCGCTGACTCCGCGCTCCTCTGCGTTTAAAAACGCTACGATTTTACGCAAAGCTGTACTTAGTATGTAAATTTTAGGCATATTCACTTCGACAAGCAAATTTTTATATGGCTTTTGAGAACAGCTCATGGGCAGAAATTCAAAAATTGCAATAGCTACTATCCTGGCTTTGGCGATCGCCTCGTGTTCCTCACAAGGTGATCAATCTAGTCATCCTACATCTACTAACACGCCAGCAGGGACTCAAAAAGCAGCAAATCAGCCGTTTAATAACCCAGTCGTCTCTGCCAAACACACTCCACCAGTTATTACAACAGCTGCTAACTTGATTCAACCAACGAATGCTACACAACGGGTAGGGGTTGTCTTAAAAGGTCGGAAAGACCCGTTTGCACAAATTGTGGAACCTTATTCGATTGGAGTAACGAATACGCCTGTAGTGGTAAAACCCATTTCTAAGTTACTACCAGCAGCTAAGAGTAAACGGCAAAGCAATGTGATAGCTACTACAACCAAAAACCCTTTAAACCAAAAAAAGCACAGAATCAACAAAACAGCCATTGGGCAAGCAACAGCGCCGCAAGCAACTATCGCGCATTCGCGTAGCCTGCGTGCGCTGAACACCGCGCCCCAAAAGGCGATGCTGCCGGAGATGGGCAAAGCCCCGCCAAGGGCGATGGCACAAGTGCCCGCCCAAGGGGTAATGGCATCTGTTAAAGTCAATTCCAAACGTGCTGTTACTCCTGCGCTGCCTAAAGTCTTACCCCAAGTTATCCCCAACCCTGCTTTAGCATCTGTATTACCACCACCACAACCAGAGTTAGCCAGAACAGTTTTTGTTTCTGGTGTGGTTCTCATTGGCAAAGAACCGCAAGCAATTATCAAAGTACCGAATGAGCCAACAAGTCGGTATGTGCAAGCAGGACAGCGGCTAGCAAATGGAGTGCTGATTAAACGTATTGAGATCAATGAAGGCTCCGAACCGAGCGTAATTCTGGAACAATATGGTATTGAAGTTGCCAGAATGGTAGGGGAAGGAATTGCTACCCAAACGCCACCAACTGCTGCTTCTGGGAATCCTGTTCGATAATAACCACCCCAAAACCCTGTTCCAGGCGGAGCTACTTAAACATGGAGACAACAGAAAAAATTGAATTTGCTGGTTTACCTTTAGCAGTCTATCGAGAGATAGCAGCTCATTTACGTCAAGTAGAAGGAGTAGAAGTTAATTTAATTCCCCAAACCTCGCAAGAGTTTGACTACAATCAAAGCCAAATCAATGGCTTGTGGATTGAGTACACTCCAAACTCTGGCGCTCAAAGTCGGCAACGGGTGCAGCAAATCTTGACTTATTATCGCAGTCGCTACGTTGCTTGAGGAATTTTCTCAATAAATTTAAGTAAATATGCCTATATTTAAGAATTTTTGGGTTGAGGTTTCTCTACCCAACAATTCGATTTTTTTGTTGAGGAGATGCGCTCTACTAGTATAGACTCACGAGAATCAACGCAAGATAACTCAACTGTCAATGACTTCAATATATCTTAATATATTCAATACGTATATTTTTTTCAGCAATTTAAAAATCACACTAAATACGGATATTATAGTTAATATAATAACATATAACGAGGATATATAAAGAAATTGTCTTGGCTGAAACTTCTACAACAGTTACACCTGGTCAGAATCTTAACCCTTCAGAAAAAATAGGTTTAGAGTTAGTCTCCCGTTTGGATCGAGGACGGGATGTTGTCTTGGCAATTGATTTGACGGAAAGTGTTGGACTGAATGATGAGGGCCGTATTCGCTTACGTCAGATTGTTGAAGATAGCCTGAAACCGGGAGATTCAGTTTACGTTGTTCCTTTCGCCCGAGATGTAGCTTTAGGGGAAGTTATACCTGGTGTAAATCCATTAGGAATACCCATCCAGTTTACGAGTAAAAGTAAAGAAAATATTGACAAAGTTTTAGAAAAGATACCTTTTGTATCTGATCCAAATCGATACGGTGCAGATATTCAAAGAGCCGAGTTAAGTATTTATCAAAGCATCGCTCAAATAAATCAAAATCGCCTGCGGCAAAATCAATCAATCAAGCCACAATCAATTGTTTGGGTTACTGATGCACCTTTACTTACTCAACCAGGAATTACCTCACAAGTGTGGGTTGAAACTCCATCTGTTAGTCCTTTTCGGATAGCAAACTCTTCAGAAAGTCAACGGCGACAGGCTTGGATAAAAGCTTTGCCGATTAGGAAGCGATCGCAGTCAATCACAACCAAAGATAATAAAGAATATAAACTCACTGTAGTTGATATTGCGCCTACAGTCCAGGAATTTTGTACACCAGCACCAGGTGGTCAAGAAACTTGTTTAGTGACTCGTTATTTAATTAATCAGTTGTGGCTACCAGGGTTAATTTCGCTGTTAATCTTCGTGGGTTTTGTTTTTGCTCTCATCAAATTCTGTCGTCTACAAAAGAAGTGGGAATTGATAGTTGATTTTGAGGCAACGGCAAACCCCGAAGACCAAAAATGCCGATTGCCAAACAACAAATGCATTGCCATTGGTGAATATGATGCTACTTGTGTAGATTCTATTGATACTCCCGGAGCAGAAGTTAGAGCATATTTAGAGCGCAAAGGCGAGAAACTTTACTTAATGCCAACGAATTTAGCACCAATTTATTACAGTGGTAGAGAAATTACATCACGCACTTTCATATCTAGTTCTCGCTTTAGAATAAATTGTCCAGATGGAAAGCGCGATTACGAGATAGTCATTAAAGTTAAAAAATAGTATTTAAGGAAGCATAGCATGACTAACGTCACTGCAAATGAACTTCAGTATCGCGGAATTAACCGCACAATTTGTATTGGATTAGGCGGTACTGGACGTGATGTTTTGATGCGAATTCGGCGATTAATTGTAGACCGGTATGAAGATTTAAGTAACCTACCAATTGTTAGTTTTGTTCACATCGACACAGATAAAGCCGCAACCCAGGTAACTGGTATTCGTACGGGAAGTACCTATCATGGCATTGACCTTAGCTTTCGAGAAGCAGAGAAAGTTAGCGCTACCATGTCGTCGGCTGAAGTTACCATGTTTGTCGAAGGATTAGAGCGGCGTTCAGAATACACTCGTCACGGACCTTATGACCATATTGGTATTTGGTTTCCCCCACAATTACTAAGAAATATTAAAGCAGTGGAAGAAGGCGCAAAAGGCATTAGACCTGTAGGAAGACTCGCTTTTTTCCACAATTACCAAAAAATTAAAACAGCAATAGAAACAGCAGAAAAACGCACAAGAGGACATGATTCTGTCTTGCTAAAAGCTGGTTTAAGAGTCGAACCAGGACTGAATATTTTTGTCGTGGGTTCTCTTTGTGGCGGTACAGGAAGCGGAATGTTTTTGGACGTTGCTTATAGTCTCAGACATCTTTATGGAAGTGAAAGCGCTCAAATTGTCGGCTATTTAGTGATTAGTCCAGAATTGTATGGTAACACTCCCAGTATGAGCGCCAATACTTACGCCGCGCTCAAAGAATTAAATTATTACAGCACTTCCGGCACAAAATTTGAAGCTTGTTATGATATTCAAAATTTAGTGTATGTTCAGGAACGGCGTCCGCCATTTGACCACGCTTATTTGGTTTCCAGTCAAACTGGAGGCGAATATCAAATCCTGGCGCAAGGAAAGCTGTGTAACGTTATTGCTCATAAGATTGCTCTGGACTTTTCGGGTGAATTAGCACCAGTCGTTAAAGGTAACAGGGATAATTTTTTGCAACACATGATTCAGTCGGATAAGCACCCACGTCAGAATGCTCAGCGTTATTTAACATTTGGACTGGCGGCAATTTATTTCCCCCGCGATACGATAGTACAAATCGCTTTAACTCGCGTCGGTTTAGAACTGGTAAAATTCTGGTTAAATGGCGAAGGTCAAAGTCCAGATCCCGTCAGCTTACTTGAGCAATTCCTCATTCAATACCGTTGGCACAGTGATTTGGCGAAAAAGGACGGTATAACTACCAAGCTTGCAGAGTCTGTCCAAGAATCTAACAAGAATTTTAGTAATACAATCTCCACTTGGAGAAATAAATTAGAACGGTTAATTTCCGACTGCCAAAACAGGGATGACCGCAATGGAATTCGTCAACAGTTGCCTAGGGAGTTTCGAGAGCTATTCCGCAAAATCCAACCAGGTGAGACTGAGAGTAGCAGAGGAATTTGGCTGACAAGACTGCAACAGATTTGTCCCAGCATCATTAAAGAACTCAAGTCAAATATTGACGATTTTTTGCTCCGGTTACTTACTCCTAGTGAGCCAAATTTTTCGATTAAAAGCACCCGTGACTGGCTAGATGCTTTGCAACAGGAACTGAATAACTATCAATGGAATTTCCAGGAGGAAATTAGCAATTTTGGCGGGATGCAACGCTTGGAAGATTTAGAGAAAAAATGGCGGGATGCTGAACAAATTATTGAGGGCATTGAGCATAAACCTAGTCTTTTCTTACTCAACACTAAGAATAGCCAAGTCCAAGCTGAAGCGAAAAGGGTGGTACGGGAAGCCTGCGATCTACTCAAGCATAACTTTGATTTGGTAGTCTTTCAGGAAGCGCTACAAATTGTCACTAATTTGCAAAAGCACGTTCAAGAAAGAGCAACTCAAGTCGCTGCTTTTAGTGCAAACGTAGAGATTTTGCAAAGCGTCTATGAGAAACAGGAACGGAATCTTAGACAACTGAATTTTGATGAAATGAGCGGTGAGGCAATATTTGATAGTGAAGATATTGACCACTGTTACCAAATTATTTGGGCAGAAAATGATGTTCGGCGTCAGTTAGTATTAGTGACTTCAGCAATTACAGAACCAACTGGACGGGGACAATCTTTGGCAATTTTTACCGACAGGGAACGTACGACTCCACACCAGTTGCAAAAAGATATTGATATCAAGGTTGACAGCTTATTTGCTTCTCGCGGTAGCAATATTGTCAACTCCGTGATTAAGCGCTTCATGCAAAACTACTCAATTTCAGCACGTTCAACGCGCTTAGCACAAATTATGCAGGAAGCTGAACCCCTGTTGCATCTTAATTTGAGTGACCCCTACTTCCATGATGACCCCGCTAAACATAGTAAATTAATAGGATTTAAGGACACCGATGAGTTAGAAGTACAACAATTTAAAAGTTTGCTGGGAAAGGATTTGGGAATTACTACAGATAAATTTAAACCGACTCAAGCTGACGACGAAATTTTAATTGTGAATGAGTACGCTGGGTTTCCTCTAAGACTGATAGCCAATTTACAAAGGATGAGGAACCCTTACATTCGCGACCAGAATTCCGCTACATCTTTTCTCCACAATGACTATCGCGCTTCTTTTCCTGACATCATCCCTCCTGATGCAAGAAAAATGGAAGAATTGGAAGATATTTTTTATCCTTGTTTAGCCTTAGCTTTGTTGGAGAAAAACAAGGAAAATCACGAATTGGAATTTCAATATTATGATCCATTGCAAGACAATTATTACACTGCTTCTCTAAACCCAGAGTGGAGTCAAGCTTTGGAGGAACTTGCAAACAACCGTGGAATGACTGAAACTTTGAAGAAACTGTTGGATCTGGCGATCGCAAAAATTGCCAGCAACCCAGAACTCTGGCAAAATGACTATTTACCCAAACTGCGACAATTTGTCGAACAAATTAAAAACTTACCAGAAGACAATCCCAATTATCCCTACAAAACAGCATTATATGTACCTCCAGGAAGCACAGAACCCACAGCTAAAGAGGGAATTATCAATCGCTTTTGGAGAAAGATGGATGAGCAATTTAAAACCAGCCAACAGCAAAATTTTCCTTCACCCACAAATCTAGTAAATCAGAAAGTTATTCCTGGCGAGATAGTCGTAGATTCTCCTGTAGATTCTCATGACAACAGAGCAAAACGACGGTTAGAATTAGAGCGACTACAACAAGATTTAGCTGATGGTTTTCTAACTGAAGAAGAGTATGAGCGCGAGCGTCAAAAAATCTTCAAAAAATACCCTTTATGACATTAGAGAATATTGCATAAATATTATTTTGTCTCGCGCCGCGTTCGCGCAGCGTGTCCCCTTGGGAGTTAGCGGCTTCTCGCAGAGTAGGCGCAAAGGCGCAAAGAAGAACACCAAGAAAACCAATGAATGCAACAAGTCTATTATTGTTTTCTCGTTTCTTGGCTGAGCCAGTCAACGAAAAATATACTTTCAAACAATCAAAAGTATTTTCATGCCATCAGTACCACCTTACTTAATTTTTTTCACTCTTGTACTTGTAGTTCTGCCATCTATAGCTGCTATTTTCTTACGATTGGTTTTATATCAACATCTTGTAGAGGAAGCTGACAAAGTGAAAATGCTCATTGATAGAAATGACAGTGTAACAGAACCTCCGATAATCAAAAATTTAAAAACCAGATTTAAAGAAGCTAGTAGTAGATTAGACCATGTTAATACAGCAGCTTTAATAGAACAAGTTTATAGTCAAAAAAATCTGAAATTTAATCTGATAATTTTTCCTAAACAAATCGGCTGCGAACAAATTGATTACTTCTGCCGCATTTTGCCAAACTTACTCCTAGCATTTGGTTTACTGGGGACTTTTCTTGGTATCACAATGAACTTGTCAGCACTCAGCCAAACCATAAATCAAACGACTGCTAGCAATGTTAACAGTTTTGTGGCTGAATTAGAAAAACCACTACAAGGCATGAGCATTGCCTTTACCACTAGTTTGATGGGAATATTATTTAGTGCTTTGTTAACAGTATTTAACTGGAGTAAGAATACTAGTTTAGCTAAGTTTCGACTTCTTAGTTCCTTAGAAGATTACCTGGATAATATTTATCAACCAACAATAGATGGTCATACTCGCCTTGATAAAGCTGTTGACAGAATGGCTTCTCTACAAAATGATTTTTTAACTAATTTTGGTAACAATGTTCGGGATGTGGTTGAGAAATCTTTAGGAAAAGTAGCCAAGGAAATTGCTGAAGAAAATAAGAGAGCCAATGAACTAGCAAGGCAAGTTTACGAGAGTTTTACACAATCTTCTGGCACTATATCTGCTGCTGCTACTGAATTTAAGTATGCCAGTGAAGAACTGAAAGAAAAAGCGCAGATATTTAAACAGGCTGCTGAAATATTTGATAATAGCCAGTTTCCGCAAAGATTATCAGAGGCGACGGGAGATTTGGCAAGAACACAGGAGAGATTTTCTCAGTCTGCTGCAAGTTTAGCTGAAACAGTAATATCTATTGCAACAGCAGTGAATGAAGTTCAGCGTTGCAGTCAGGAGTTAATTAACTTGGGAGAAGAAATCAAGAGCGTTAATCAAACTTCAGTCTCTGTATTAGAGTTACATCAAAATAATCAAACTTCTCTTGGGAATATTATTCCCCAACTCAAACAAGGAGCTAATAGTTTTTCAAAGGCGATCAACAAGCTTGATAATTTAGAGCAAAGAATTGTGAATAAAGCCGATAGTTTGAATGAGTTGGTGGAGACTGTAGTAACTTATACAGAACAGGTAAATTCGGCGATTGAGTCTTTAATTGGTACTAACAACCAAAAAGTTGAGACTGTTATCGACAAATTTGAAGGATATGCGAATGAGTTAAGCATCAAAATTGACACGTTTAGGTTAGATTTAATGGAATTAATGAGAAACAACAATGTGAAAGTCACTTACGAATACAAAAAAATGGGCGATCGCTTGCTTGGAGGTATGGAAGAAACAACAGAACATAACATTAAAAACTATCAACTTTTCATGGCTCAGCTTCTTGAACAAGTTAGTGACATTAAACACGTAATTTACCAGTTAAGAGAGGCACAAACTAATAATAACTACAAGAATAAGTAAGATAAAATGCGATTTCTATAAAAACAATATCTGATGTTAGCAAAAAATAATGTTATTTAAAATTTTATGGCTCGGCGATCGCGGCATACTGAGTACAATGAAGACCTAAACATTTGGCAGGCTTTTACGGATTTAATGTCCAATGCCTTTATGATACTTCTGTTATTGCTGTTAATAACTACCACAAAGTATGCAATATCGCAAATCTCTAATAATAAAAATACAGCTACGCCGCCAATTCTGCTAATTAAAGATGCAAATTACAGATTTGCTCCTGGAAGCGCCGCAATTGCTCCCTCAATGTTCAATTACATCACAAATAAAATAGTACCTGACATTGAAAAAACTACAAAAGACTTCAATATAAATACCGTTGAAATCATTGGTCACACTGATGAGCAAAGTATTGGTAGTGCAACAAGCAATCTAGACAACAATTTAGAAGCAGCAGTTAGTCGTGAGGGTTCGCTAAGCAATCTGAATGCCGGCTCTAACGCTGACTTGGGACTAATGCGTTCCTTGGCGGTAGTTAAAGAACTGCTTAAAATCCAGAAACAACAAGGTAGAATGCCAGGAGTTAAGTTTCGCGCCTATTCGGCGGCGCAGTTAATATTACCGAATGGGGAATTTGCCCCAATTCCCAACAACCAGCGTCAGCCAGATGCGACACGGCGACGCATTGAAATTCGCTTTACTCGCCTGGGTAAAGAGCGAGAAGTTAAGTAGGTAAAAGTGCGCAATTCTCATAGCTCAGCCAGCAGCTTGCTACACGTAATGCCAATTTTGCCAATGTTTGAATCAAAACAACATAATCAGGTGATAAATTTTCATTCTTGCTGAGTTAAACTGGCAAGCAAGATAATTCAAACATCACGAGAGCGGCTCCACGGTCTCTTGCATCACTCAAAATGGAACAGTGGCAATTTCTGATACAGAAACAGGGCGATGCTCCCAAACAGAACCCCCCAAGGGGCGATGGGCAAAGCCCCGCCAAGGGCGATCGCGCTTTTCTCCCGCTGAGTCCTCCGGACACGCTAGGCGAACACGAACGGTCTTGGCGTCCCTTGGAATCGCCAAATGTGGAAATTATAGAAGGTCGGTATAGAGTTGTCGCTTGTTCTAACCTTGCTAACGTAGATGTGGAAGTACAAATCACTCATACCTCAACCTTGGAGGTTCCACCAAAGCGGCGAATTCAGGTGCGATCGCGCCGCACAAACTCTGAAGGCTTAATAGCTGTCATTCCTTATACCTACCTTAAGCCAGGAATTTGGGAGTTACGTTGTTCTGGTAAGTTGATGTCTGATCGTGGTAAACCCTGGCAACACAGTATCCAGTTGCAAGTCCTACCTAAAGTCGCTGCAAAGGAGGTAGGACGAGGAAACAACGAGGAATTACCTGTCTTAAGCGCTGAGTTGTCTCAAGAAGAAGCGATTATTGAGCAGCCTATCAGTCCAGTCTGGCTTAAAGGTGAGACAGCAGAACAGATTTTACAAAACTTAATAGAATTGGCTTTACCTGCTTGTGAATTGTTGCCCGAAGATGACAAAACGATTGAGGATTCTCCAGCAAATATGCCAGCTGCACCGCTTGCTGTGAAACTTGAAGAAGAAATCTACATTGCTCGTTGGGGAGAAACTCTCACAATTAACGGGCGTGTGGAGCAAAAAGAAGCGACGCTGGATTTGAGCCAAACATCAAATTATGAAAGAGTTTACGGAGGAGAAATAAGAATAGAATTGCACTCACCCCAAGCTTCTGAAATCATTAGGCGAGTGCGGCAATCGTTACCAGAAAAGTTAATACCGTTTCCTATCAGATGTTCAATAGAGATTCCAGCTGATTGTGAATCGAAGCTGATTTTGGGAGAAATCAGTTTGTATGGCGTCCTCACAATTGGTAGTCAGGCGGTACTTTTAGCGAAGGAGTCTTTCACAATTACAGATGTTACAGAATTACTAGCAACCAGTGCTGTATTCAGCAAAAGTGAACCACTGGCGACTTGTGAAACCCAAAAACTATCCATACCTCTAGATTTAAAACTTTTCAATCTGGTAAAAACTCCAAACAAAGCGCGAACGCTTCTGTTGCATCCATCTCCAAAAAAATCCCTACCACCCAGACTTAACCGGCAATCACTCCGTAAATCAGCAGCGATTTCACCTCAATTACCCAGGTTTGCTCAGCACCAAAATCAGACGATGAGTCCTGCGGTTTCAGAACCTCCTTTAAAGTCGGAGAATTCAGACACGAATAGCACTGTAACTGCTGTTAGTTATGTTATCAGCAAGGGTACGGCTTTTCCCTACTTAAAACGACTAAAAGCATCGCAGGATGAAATAGAAGTCCGGGAGCGCAATCCGCAAGAGATGTTTGACTTTCCTGCGCCAGTTAACTCGCAGGAGCACACGACTGAGATTGATCATGAATATACAGCGTTATCAGTCGCAGAGGATGCACAATCCCAAGACACATCGTTTGTCAAAGTAGTGGCTCCCTCTAGTTCTGAATTAATCACGACAAGCAGTCCCTACATATCCCCGTTAATTAGAAAGTGGATGCATACTCAAGGATACTCTTTGCCTGAACCCATCAATTTGCAAAACCAAGAGGACTATACCTATATTGTCCCTAGCCAAGAGCAGATATATGAGGAGCTTGACACACACACGCGGGGAAATGGCGACGTTAAGAATCCACAGGACACGGAGGTAGAAGAACAAATTGCCACACACATTCAACAGGACAAGCAGATAAATTCTTTCTCCCTCGCCCACTCCCGTTTTGATCAGGGGATACCGTCGGCTTGGTTGGTACAGGAAATCGTTGTAGATCATACATCCAATGAAGCGGAAGCTGATACTTTCAAAAACCAAGCTTCCAAACAGGAAGAAGCATCAGTATCAAATGTATTATTTTATTTGCCTTTAGGAAAAGAAATCACGGAAGCGTTACCAGTTCCGCAATTGCATTTGCCACCAGGCGAACTAGTGTGTGGAAAATCTGTTAGGGTACGCGTACAGTTAGCGCAAGTGTGTCCAGAAGTGGCTGTCAAGTTATGGGTTGAGGATTGCCAAACTCGCTGGTTGCTGGAAGATCCGCTTTGGTTGACAAATTTAGTACCTAACTCTTCTGGAGGATTGGAAGAAACCACTCACATCATTGTTCCTTTTGGGTGTTTGGAAATTCGCTTAGAAGCGATCGCTGTGAATACCGTTACTCAGCAGGAAAGCCACAAAGTCACTATCCAACGGAGTGTGATTCCTCCGGACTTACCGAGTTTGCAGTTAGATGAACTTTTAGATCTTTAATTTAGGGGTTGTCATCGATCCCATTAATTGCATTCTGAGTTCTGAATTCTGAGTTCTAAGTTCTGAGTTCTAAGTTCTGAATTCTTCTTCTTCTGTGTTAAAAATCTTTAGAATTTAAAAATTTAGGGGAAAATTTGCAGTAAGCTCTTGTTGAATTGTAGTTTGTTTCATAGGAATCTTATGTACACAGCTTCATTTATGCCTTCCATTCTGATGTACGCAGCTTCATTTGTGCCTTCCATTCTTGTTCCTGTAACTGGTCTAGTTGTTCCAGCTGTGACATTTGCGTTTATGTTGTTATACATTGAACGCGACGATATCGGCTAAATTTGTCCACCGACTTAATCATGAATTAAAAATTGACCGCCCATCTGATAAAGACGGGCGGCTTTTTTATGCTGATTTTTAATCGATTCATGAACTGTCCCAACCCGCTTTGCTGAGGTTGGGGTTTCCAAAGTCCCAACTTGCGGGTCGTGCTTCTGACGCTTCGCTTGGTAAACTTACCTGTTTGAGTCCTGACGGCTCTAGTGGATACAGGTTTGACCATCTGCGTCTGACGACGCTAGTTCCTAACGCCGTGGCTAAATATTTGATTTAGCCCAGAAATATCTAAGGGGACGTAGCCACTATTAGATGCTGATTCTGGTATCAGGATACTGCCGTTAACTGTATCGATTGGGTTGACTATTGCCGACCAGTCGCCTAGTTGCCTTTATGCTACGGGTAGTCTTCCTTTACGGCAAAGCGGGTACTTTACGTTTATGCCTCGCAAAACCTAATATACACTAAAACGCACCCCAAAACAAAAACATCCAAGCAGACGCTATCCTTCCCCACTCCGCGTAGCTGAGGGTGGGGAAGGATAGCGCTATTTGTTCAACTTGTGCTACTAGCTAAATCTTGCTTACAGCTACTAATTGCTAATTGTGTATTGCCATAAGAGGATGTTTGTGAAGTACCGAGTTGTATCGAGATTCGCCCTAGCCCCCCTTAAAAAGGGGGGAAAATAGTCTCAAAGTCCCTCTTATTAAGGAGGATTTAGGGGGATCGAAAAGTTTTTGATACATAACTAACCACTTTTAAAACATCCTCTAAGTATGCAAACAAATAGCAATTAGCAATTGTGTCGGCTGAAACTACGATTATATTGAAGAACCGAGTCCAGCGTAGGCTCCGTAAAAGAAAATACCTACAACGGTAATTACACCTAAACCTGCGATTGTTGCAACAATCCACAGGGGAATTCTGCCACTTCCAGACACAGTCTCTCCTCCCTTAATAAAAAATTAGCGACGAAAGTTAAAAAATAAACACCAGTCAATAGCTGTCGTTCCAGTTAGTTAAAGAAGTAACTGGAAAACAGAATCCCTAGAACAAAAACGAGTAGCAGTCCCAGGTAAAGCGAAGTCCGGTTGAGTTCAACCGGCTGATTATTGGGATTGTCCTTTCTTTCCATGATTCTCTCCTAGCGCTGAATAAACTGCATGGAAGCGATCGCACCCAAAAAGAACACAGTTGGCACAGCTAGGGTGTGAACTGCAAGCCATCTGACCGTAAAAATTGGATAGGAAACTGGTTGATTGATGTTATTGCCGCTAGTCATGATTTCAAACTACTTTGTGTTACTAAATTGCTCTACTTGTTGTTTTGCTTGATAACGGTTATTTACAATTGGCAATTCCTGCCGTGCTGGTGTGTAATACTCATCAGGGCGAGGTGTACCAAACACATCGTATGCCAAGCCAGTGCTGACAAACAACCAACCCGCAATAAACAGTGCAGGAATGGTGATGCTGTGGATCACCCAGTAACGAACGCTCGTAATAATGTCCGAAAATGGACGTTCTCCAGTAGTACCCGACATTTATACCCCTACCTTGAGCAAGATTGTTATTGAGATCATTATCCTACAAAGTTAAGAAAGAGTTACACCTCGTAACTTCTTTCTCATAAATAGGAATAAATACTTACGCAGCTTTTGATTTAGAAGCGGCTGCAATATTGGGATTGTATTTGAGTAAAACACCGCGATCGCCAATCACAAATCCCTTTTCTGGGTTGAGAAAAACGATTTTGTAAAAATTAGTGGGAACTCCTTCAACATCACGGTCTTTTTCCCAAGTTTTGCCGCCATCAGAACTGTGCAGCAAATTAGCGCTACCGCCACTAACCCAAATTTCATCGGGTGTACGATAAGCCAAATCAAGTAAGCCCCAACTGGTCGAGAGTTCTGGATATTGAGTTTCCAACCACTTGTCAGGCTCTTGTGGGTTACTAAATTGTACCTGACCACCTCGTGCTAACATCCACATTTGTCCCTGTTCGGTAAATCCCATATTTTCTACCCGTCTGGAACTATTGCGGTTATGAGGTACCCAAGCATTTAGCCCTGGTTCCCAAGTCGAGTAGAAGTTACCTTTTGCAGAAACAGCAACATATTTGCCATCAGCAGAACGTTCGATGTTACGAACCACTCCTACGGCTTGTTCCACCTGCGCTTTCCAGTTTTGTCCACCATCTGTGGTTCTGTATATTGCTCCCACATCCGTAGCCATCTCAGCTGTGTTTTGTGCCAGTGCCACAATACTCACGGGGCTACCTGGTAGCTTTTCACTCAGGGGAATGCGTGACCAAGAACGACCTTCATCAGTGCTGTGCAACAGTAGAGAAGGTTCTCCAGCTATCCACCCCTCTTGACCTGCAAAACTGACAGTGTTAAAACGGTACCTTTGGTCATCCAGTTTTAATTCTAGAGGCTGCCAAGTTCTGCCACCGTCTTTTGTTTCCAACAGAGTGGCATTGCTCCCTACTAAGAAACCATGCTGGGGGTCATTTGTAAAGGCAATATCCAGTAGTTTTGCATCTGTTGGGACGGAAATCACTTCCCAAGGATTGTAGCTGGTCGAAGGGACATTACTACAACCAACACATACAAGGATAACCACGAACAAAGCAAGTATTCGTTGGTAAATTTTCACAATTGAGCGCATCTTTATCTGTTAGTATCTGTTAGTTTTTTTGAATTTGTGTATGGGTTTGGTGTAGGTTTATTGCCCACCCTCCGCGTTAAAAGCGCGTCTTATTGTACGCCGTAGAGGCTCATAAAAAACAAGAAGGCAAGAGCCAAAGCCCCGAAAATCAGCAGGTTCTTCTGACCTGGTGTCAGGTTATTCACACCAACACCATATTTCAGATTTTCTTGGAAACCGGATGCTGTACCAGCAGGACCAATGTTTGTAAAACCATTCTTTTTGACACCGCAAACTGGGCAGCGCCAAGTAGAAGATAATTCAGCAAAGGGTATCCCTGGGGCGATGTCATGCTTGTCATCCCCCTTTTCGGGTTCATAAATGTAACCGCAGGCACGGCACTCGTAGCGGTCTAACGCGGTCGTCTCAGCAGCTTGTTCGCTCATGGCTCTTGGCGTCGGTGAGAGGCAAATCTTAAATATACGTTAAAAATTATGACATAAGTGTTAGGTTTTTCTATCTTGAGTAAAAACGAATCAAATCGTCTCCAGCTCTATTTTTCAGGATTCAAAAAAGTCAAAGAGATATAATGTAAAAGAAGGTTACAAGTTTATTAGCACCAAAAGCGGTAGAAATTCATTGTGTTTGTCCTTAGCGGTTACGAGTACCTTCTAGGCTTCTTCATCCTCTGTAGCCTAGTACCTGCCCTCGCTCTATCAGCGTCCAAGCTCCTGCGACCGAGTGGTCGCAACCCAGAACGGCGCACTACATATGAATCCGGCATGGAACCCATCGGTGGAGCTTGGATTCAGTTCAATATCCGCTACTACATGTTTGCGCTCGTCTTCGTCATTTTTGATGTAGAGACTGTATTTTTATATCCTTGGGCGGTTGCTTTCCACCGTCTTGGGTTATTGGCATTTATTGAGGCGCTAATTTTTATTGCAATTCTTGTAATTGCCCTCGTGTACGCATGGCGTAAAGGAGCTTTGGAATGGTCTTAGATACTAACATAGAGCAGCAGCAAAAAGAACGCATCCTCAACCCGATTGAGCGTCCTACAGTAACCCAAGAATTGTCAGAAAACGTCATCCTAACCACGGTTGATGACCTCTACAACTGGGTGCGGCTTTCTAGCCTTTGGCCCATGCTGTTTGGTACCGCTTGCTGCTTTATTGAGTTTGCAGCTTTGATTGGTTCCCGATTTGACTTTGACCGTTTTGGTCTGATTCCCCGTTCTAGTCCCCGCCAAGCCGACTTAATTATCACTGCAGGCACAATCACCATGAAGATGGCACCTCAGCTCGTGCGTCTTTATGAGCAAATGCCAGAACCGAAGTACGTGATTGCTATGGGTGCTTGCACGATTACTGGCGGAATGTTCAGCGTGGATTTCCCCCACAGCAGTGCGTGGAGTCGATAAGCTGATTCCAGTGGACGTTTACTTACCCGGTTGTCCGCCGCGTCCAGAAGCGATTATTGACGCGATTATTAAGCTGCGGAAGAAGATAGCAAATGATTCAATCCAAGAGCGGAGTCTGATTAAGCAAACTCACCGCTACTACAGCACAACTCACAACCTCAAGCCTGCAGAGCAAATTCACACGGGTAAGTATTTGCAGGCTGAGTCTCGTGTTACACCGCCGAAGGAATTAACCGAAGCGATCGGTCTACCAGTCCCACCTGCTCTTTTGACTCAAAAGGCACAAAAGGAGGAAACTAACCGTGGCTGAAGAATCGAAACCGGCGGCAGCAGAAGAACAGTCAGAACAACAGTCAATAGTCAAAGCGGGTGAAGTTTCCCAGTGGTTGACAGAAAATGACTTTGCCCATGAGTCTTTAGAAGCAGATCATGAAGGTGTAGAGGTCATTAAAGTTGAGCCAGATTTTTTGCTGCCACTTTCCACTGCACTTTATGCTTATGGGTTTAATTACCTCCAGTGTCAAGCTGGAATTGATTTGGGCCCAGGACAGCAGTTGGTTAGTATGTATCATTTGATTAAACTCAGTGATAATGCTGACCGTCCCCAGGAAGTGCGTCTCAAAGTGTTCCTACCACGGGAAAATCCCAGAGTTCCCTCAGTTTACTGGATTTGGAAGGCAGCAGACTGGCAAGAACGGGAGTCCTACGATATGTTCGGCATTATCTACGAAGGGCACCCAGACCTAAAGCGGCTTTTGATGCCAGAAGATTGGGTAGGTTGGCCCCTGCGTAAGGATTACGTGTCGCCTGACTTCTATGAGTTGCAGGACGCTTATTAGAGCAATCAAAGCACCTCATTATCAGCCCCTCTTTGTGTTTCAAAGAGGGGTAAAATTTATGAATGCATTTTTGTTTCAGTTGCTTAGGGATTTCCAAGAAATAAATTATTCATCTTGTGGGGGAGCCAGCGCGAATGACGGCTTTCCCGACAGAGGCGACTGGCGTTGGGCGTCCCCGCCCGCCCAGTTAATAGGACGGGCGCCAATCCCATCCCACAAGAAAAAGCTGGATATTTTTTTATTTGGAAGTCCCTTATAAGTGCTTATAAGAAAGTAGGCTGAAAACCTCGTGCAAGTAGCGCCGGGGATGAAAGCCACAACGTAGACTGTCTTCCTACCGTGATGTTTTCTTTTTTAAGACTGCGAATAAGCTCTCTAAGTACATCTGTCTGTGTTTTGCCTTGCTTTTCGCAGGATTTTTAAGGAATTTCTTTTTCTTTAGTGTTGACACGAAAAGTAATGAAAATTGTTAGCTTGCCCTTGCCTTTTAGTTAAAATTAGGGTAGCGAAATTTTAACAGGCAGGGGAGCGTCAAACTGGAAGTCTAATAAGTAATTCTGTTCCATGTCCAGGTTCTGAACGACAAAGTAATTGACCACGATGTTGCTCGACGATGATGGAGTGACTGATTGATAACCCTAATCCAGTGCCTTTGCCCACAGGCTTTGTGGTAAAAAAGGGGTCAAAGATACGGTTTTGAAGTTGGTAGGGGATACCAGTGCCATTGTCAGTTATACGAATCTCGACCCATTTTGAATTTTTGTCTTGGGATTCTTTGCTGTTATGACTAAGTTTTGTACTAATTTTTATAGTAGGTTTAAAAGTGCCTTCATTTTGCTTTTCCTCTAAAGCACCTATTGCATTAGACAAAAGATTCATAAAAACTTGATTGATTTGCCCTAAATAACAATTCACCAAGGGAATTTTTCCGTATTCTCGCTTGACCTCAATTGCTGCTAGGTTTTTTTGCGCTTTCAGACGGTTTTGTAAAATTATCAAGGTGTTATCAAGTCCTTTGTGAATATCAGCAGGCTTGGCATAAGCCTGATCCGAACCTGAAAAATAGCGCATCGACAGCACAATGTCTCGAATTCTCTCTGCGCCTTCTTTCATCGACGCTAGTACTTTTGGAAAATCCTCAATGACAAAATCGAGTTCATTGGCTTGTATTGCCTGTAGAATTTCTACATGAGGCTGAGGATAATGTTTAGTATATAGTTTTACAACATCCATCAAAGCTTGCATATACTGGGAAGCGTAATCAAGATTGCCGTATATAAAGCTAATGGGATTATTAATCTCGTGAGCTACCCCAGCCGCCATCTGTCCCAAACTAGACATCTTTTCGCTTTGCACAAGCTGCGCTTGAGTACGCTTGAGGTTATCAATAACCTGCTGGAGTTGCTCTTTTCCAGCTTGTAATTGGGCTTGTGAATGCCGCAGTTCAGCTTCGGTTTGCTGACGAATGTTGATTTCTGTTTTTAGCTGGTGATTCTGCTGACTGAGTTCCTGATTTTTCTGCTGAAGCTGAGTTTGCAGGGTGCGAATTGTCAGTTGATATTTGATTCTTGCTAAAATTTCTTCAACTTGAAACGGCTTGGTAATATAGTCTGCTCCCCCCACTTGAAAAGCTTTCGCCTTGTCTACCCCTCGAACCAACGCACTCAAAAAAATGATGGGTATATCGCGAGTTTTAGGATCGAGTTTCAACTGCTGACAAACTTCGTAACCATCAATTTCCGGCATCATAATATCCAGCAGTATTAAATCTGGTTGTTGTGCTTGCACAGCTCTAAGGGCTACGCTTCCACTAATAGCTTGTCTAACTTGATACCCGCAAGACCGCACAAGTGTAGATAAAACTCGCAAGTTATTTGGCTCATCATCAACAATAAGAATATCGCCATATGGATCTGATTCTGGAGGGTTGGACATCATAACTTAGATGATTTTCCAGCGGGTTGATGATCATCCCGTGGTTTCAAATTTAGTGTTTTTTTGCTAATTTATGTATTACTAATTATATGAAACCCCTATCAAAATTTCGGCATACCTAACAAGAAAAACCGCTGAATTAAATGATACAGCGGGTTGCAATTGAGTGAGGTATACCAAAGAAATAATGAACCACAGATGAAGGCTCATGGAACACAGATAAATTTGTACTTCATTCAAACCAGAAGCCGTATATATTACAACATTACGACACCCTGCATGAAGAGGTTGCAGCGGGAGCGTGCATATATTAAGTTAAAGCTTTAGTAACTGTTTAATAAACATTATTGTTATGAAATGATGCTGTATAAAAGCTTTTAACTAGTACGTGGAAAATGCGTTCCCAGGTTCTACCTGGGAACAAGAGAATACCAAATCTGGTTTTTAACCCCTTAATTTTTTAGCCCACGCAGGCGGTGAGACCAGTCCTGTCCTCCTAAAAGAGGAGCTAGGAATTGGGCGTAGCGTGGTAGGAAGTGCCTTAGGCGGATTTCCCAACTTAGGCAACTGGCGCAATTCGTAGCGTGTCCGGAGGACATACCCGAAGGGGCTTGGTTTGTGTAGCCTATCGGCACTAGTGCAAAATCTGCCTAAAGCCTACGTTATAACTAGGCTTACATCTTACCGTGCTGCATGACTTGCTGAAGGTGATGGCGGATTTCCTGTGCTTGCTCAATATCAGACTGCCGCAACTTCTGGAACAGTTCTACACAAGGTTGAGAACCAGCTTGCTGTGCATCATTGATGTAAGTGTCATAAGCTTTGATTGCTTCAGCTTTGTTATGCAACACTGTGAGGAAGTCATACTCCAGGTTGCTAATGGGATTTTGAGTTTGAGCGTTTCCTGCGGTTTGAACCATAGATTTACCCTCCTTTAGGTTTCTTATTCACTTCTACTTGCTCTAAAAGAGGTATTCATCTTCCTAAAAGAGTATGCGAGGATACGTAATCGGTAGATAAATTATTAACCTAAAAGGTTAAATTCCCAGGTGGAACCTGGGAACGAGATAAGAAGCTGAAGACAACTCTACTATTTAAGCAATCTCCTCACACCGACGTGAATGCTTGAATTCACGCTCAATTTCATGTTGTCTAATCTCACCGTACTTAACAGGACAAAATTTAGTATTAGCGCTTATGCAGTCCATATGGGGTGTTTTGGCACACACTAGCAGTAATCCGCCCAATATAAACAATAAGCCACAAATTGATGCAACCTGAATCCAAGAAATTTCCAACGCTCCGTGAACCACCACTTCTCGCAGTACAGATACAATTGTGACCTCTACTGCCACTCCTACGGCAATGCTATGTTCTTGCAAGTAAACCATGAGCAGTCGAAATAACTCGACCAAAATCAAGATAAATAATATCTTGGCGGTTATTTGTTTATAATCTGGTGCTTGCGTGAGGGCAATTAATATCCCCCATAACTGGATAAGCATGACGGCAAATAGACCTAGGCACAGGATAACTACAATTAGGTCTTGGAATGCTTCCATATTGCGAACAATCCAATGCCGATCTAGCCAGCGATCGTAGAACAAGAATTGGCTCTTGAGGCGCTTTTTCATGACTATTTTGATTCCAAACGGGAGAACTTTAAACCACACCAGCCAGTCTCTCTGACACTTTTATTGTGCCGCGATTACGCTTTATTTATTGTGCCGTGATTACGCTTTAACGAGGCTGATAATTTAGGTTTTGCACCTGTTGTAATAATTGTGCGGCATTGTTCGCCCACTGGAAATTACGCTGACCATTGTATAAATCTCTGGCATATTGCAACACCTGTGCCGCTTCTGGATATTGCCTTAATTGTATAAAAGCCAACCCGGCTCCATAATAAGCATTGGCGTTATTTGTATTTGCTTCTGCCGATTTTCTAAAAGCTTCTAATGCATCTTTTAACTTACCTTGGCTAAACAAAAGTGTTCCAAGATTGTAGTGAGCTTCTGAATATTTGGGATTGATTTTGACTGCTTTACGAAAGGCATCTTTTGCTTTATCAGCTTTGCCCTGTTGTAAATAACATATGCCCATATGATAGGCAGGTTCTGGTGCATTTTTGCTCAGATCCATTGCTTTTTTGAAGGATGCGATCGCTCTGTCCCAATCTCGTTGTTGCTCGCGCAGCAACCCTAGGTTATAGTGAGCAACTCCCAGTTTGGGATCAAGTTCTATTGCTCGTTGCAAGTAATCGTTCGCTTGCTGCCAATTGCTTCCTTCCAACAGCGATCCGCCCAAATTCGCATAAGCTAGCGCAAATTGGGGATCAGCTTGTGTTGCTTTGTAAAATGCATCTGCCGCAGGTTGTAATTGTCCTATTTGTCGCAGTGCTAGTCCCAAATTGTAGTGCGCTGCAGCTAAATTGGAATCGAGTTCTGTGGCTTTGCGAAATAAGGCTATCGCATCTTGTACTCTCGCTACCTGAATTGCCTGCAACCCTTGAGTCAAGTAGTCTTGAGCGCTGCTATCAACGTATTGCGCCAGTAGAGTAAGGTGGGGATCACGAGGAGATGCAGTGGCTGGGGAAGAAGCCGAGAGAAAGCTTTGTGCCACTAATATGATCACCAAAGCTGGGAGGCGATATTTATAAAGAGGAACTCGCATTGTTTTCTTGTGTGGGAATTTGAGTTACATTTACTTTACAAAGTTTGTGTGAGACAGGAATATATTCACATAACTTTAAGTTTATATAGTAATTTTTGTAATTCTTAAATTTTGCTGTGGTAAATATTACGAGAAAATACGATTTTTAACTCTCATATTAAAGGAGAGATAATCTCAAGTTAAAGACAGGATAATCTTTTCAATCATCAATGTTAAATCCTCAATAACTTAGGATAACGCGGCGTAACGTGGCAAGCCGCTAAGGAGGTTGTATGAACGAAAAAGTCAAATCGGGTTCGCGGAATGTGGCAATTGTCGGTCCATATTTAAGTGGCAAAACCACATTAATGGAAAGTTTATTATTCGTTACAGGGGCGATAACTCGCAAAGGCAGCGTTAAGGATGGTAATACGGTAGGAGATAGTGCTGCGGAATCGCGCGATCGCCACATGAGTGTAGAAGTAAGTGCCGCTAGCACTGAGTATAATGGCACTCGCTTCACATTTATTGATTGTCCTGGAAGTGTGGAATTTGCCCAAGAAACTTACAACGCCCTCATGGGAGTAGATGCGGCAATTGTAGTTTGCGAACCCATTACAGACCGAGTTCTCACCCTTGCTCCTTTATTTAAATTCCTTGACGATTGGGAAATTCCTCACCTCGTGTTCGTCAACAAAATGGATCGGGCTAATATCAATGTCTTAGACACATTGCACGCCCTGAAAGCCCTTTCCAGCCGTCCCTTAGTAGCGCATCAATATCCCATCATTCAAGCGGAACAGCTCATTGGCTTTATCGATTTGGTAAGCGAGCAAGCATACAAGTACCATGCAGGTGGTCCTGCTGACCCCATCCCCTTCCCTGAAGAACTCAAACAAGAAGAACATATGGCACGGGCAGAAATGCTCGAAGCTTTGGCAAACTTTGACGACCATTTATTAGAAGAACTTTTAGAAGACATCGAACCGCCCCAAGAAGAAATTCTCACAGATTTGAAAATGGAATTAGGGGCAGATTTGGTCGTACCCGTTTTCTTTGGAGTCGCTGAACAAGATTATGGCGTACGCCCCCTCTTGGAAGCTTTACTTAGAGAAGCCCCTGAACCAGAAACCACAGCAGAACGTCGCTTAAAGGCTCAAAAAGGCGATTCTCCTATAGCGCAGGTACTAAAAACTTATTACACTCCCCAAGGTGGCAAACTCTCTCTCGTGCGAGTTTGGCGGGGTAAGTTAACAGACGGTATTGTTCTCAATGGCGTTCGCGCTGGTGGTCTTTACCGCCTCATGGGACAACAACAGCAGCAAATTAACGAAGCTTGTGCTGGTGAAGTGGTTGCTGTTAGCCGTTTAGAGAGTATCAAGACTGGGGATACTCTTTTTTGTGAGCAGTTGACGATAGCATTACCCAAAGCTGAGCAGCTAGAACCAGTTTATGCCCTAGCGATTACTCCGGAAAAGCGCAACGATGAAGTTAAGCTCAGCAGTGCTATTACGAAGCTGTTGGAAGAAGACTGCTCTCTTGCTTGGGAACAACACGGCGATACCCACGAAGTTATCCTTTGGGGTCAAGGCGAGATTCATCTGCAAGTCGCACTCGATCGCCTGCGCCGTAAATACAATCTGCCGATGACAACGCACTTACCGCAAGTGCCTTATAAAGAAACTATTCGTAAGCCAGCGTCATCAATTCACGGGCGCTACAAACACCAAAGTGGCGGTCACGGGCAGTTTGGCGATGTTTATCTTGACATCAAACCATTACCACGTGGTGAAGGCTTTAACTTCAAAGAAACTATTGTCGGTGGAGTGGTTCCCAAGCAGTACATCCCAGGTGTGGAAACAGGCGTACGGGAGTTTCTCTCACATGGTCCATTGGGTTTCCCAGTCGTAGATGTGGCGGTCACTCTAACAAATGGTTCTTACCACACTGTTGATAGTTCTGAACAAGCATTTAAGCAAGCAGCGCGTCTTGCTATGCAAACGGGAATACCCAAGTGTGAACCGACTCTACTAGAACCGATTATTCGTGTGCAAGTCTCTACTCCAAGCGAATTTACTGCCAAAGTGCTGCAACTTGTGACTGGTAGGCGAGGGCAGATTTTGGGTTATGAAGGTATACACGACTGGCAAGGATGGGACAGTGTCAGCGCTTACCTGCCCCAAGCAGAGATGCAAAACTTTATCGTAGAATTGCGATCGCTCACTCTTGGCGTTGGTTCTTTCCATTGGGAATACGACCATCTTCAGGAAGTTCCTGATAGAATTGCCGATCGCATCCGCACCTCTGGTAATGGCAATAGTGGTAACGGCAACGGTAAGTGATTTTTGATTTTGGGTTAATCTAAAATTCTCGGTTCAACAACCTCGCCCTGAAAGGGACGAGGATTGTCCGAACCAATTCGGACAACGTAAGCGTTGAATAGCCCATTGAGACTCAACTTAGTACAGACTTCCGAGTACTTCCCTAGCTCGGATCACTCTAAGCCTGATTGGTTCAGGCGTTGGGAAAGCCAAGACATCTTAGTTGGGTTGGGCGAAGGGACTTAAAACAAGTAATTGGGTTATACCACTGAATGCGAATTCCAGTTGTAGACAAAGACAATCAACCACTCATGCCCACTACCCCTGCACGAGCAAGGAAGTGGGTCGAGTCTGGCAAAGCAGTTAAACGCTGGTCAAAATGTGGTCAATTTTATAAACTCAGGTACTTACTGCATTTTTGCAACTTTAACGAAAGCAAAAATTCTTCATGGATTAATCGCAGTCGTAGACCAAGTGTGACCACGCAGATAAGACCAACGATTTTGGGGATCGCCGCGTAATTCTAGATGATCCACCTGAGTGGGATCAAACAATAACAGGCAAAAATTAGGTGGAGGGCTAGCAGGATCAAGAAGAGATGGTGAGAAAGCTTGTTGATCAGCTCTAGGTTTTCCAGGATGGGGCCAAGCGAATTGTAAACGAGCATTGTCTGAAAGGTCTTGCCACGTTGACTGACGAGCTTTTTGCAGTTCTAAGTCAGGATGATTACCATCGATGAGACTCAGTTCTCCTGCTATGCGGAATTGCTCACGAGTGACGGTAAAATACCAGCAAGCTTCTGCCCAAGGCTTATAAAGTATTTGGTCGAATTTTTGACTGCGTGTATCTGTGATGATTTTCAGCAGATTGGTGTCTCCTAGAAACCCCCGAAAAACAACAGTACGATTCGCGGGGCGTCCGTCAGTTTGGACAGTTGCCAGTTGAAAGTAGCGGGAGTGGGGCTGGCTACGATTGCGGTGCAAAGCACGGGCAAGGGGAGAACGCCAAGGGGCAACATTTTCAATCCCTGATAGGGATTCACACATATCTACCCCCGTTTTATGCAATAAGATTTTTACTGGCTAGTTGCACATTATATACTTTTCCATCAATTAAACTGTATTTTCTTTCAACGAGAATAGCTATAAAATTTTACCACAATGAGTGCAGCCCTACAGGTAGCGCAAATTGAACAATTTTTCAACCTTTACCCTCTCATTCACTTGCCGTATAGTCATAATCTATGTCAGCGAGCAACAAGACTTGATTATGGTTCGTGAGCTTGAAAGAAAACGTCAGAGTGCAAAATTTCCAGAAACTGCCCCAGCTGCCAACCCAGTGTTTTTTAGAACCTACAGCCGCCGTAAAGAGGCTGGGGTGAGGGAGACTTGGGATCAGGTGTGCGATCGCACCCTCCAAGCTTTAATCACTCTCGGGAAGCTACTCCCACATGAGGCTGATATCTTAGAGCGGATGCAGCGAAACTTAAAAGCTCTACCTAGTGGACGTTGGTTGTGGGTAGGCGGTACGAACTGGCTAAAAGAGCAAAAAAACTTTTCTGGGGCATATAATTGCACCTCTACCAATCTGCAAGACTGGAGTGCTTTCGGGTTGATGGTGGATTTGGCAATGATGGGCTGTGGAACTGGAGCAGTTCTAGAACCACAATATATTAACCAGTTGCCCCTGATCCGCAATCGTCTTCAAGTACAAGTGCGGGGTGAGATTGGTAGTACTCCTGTTGATGAGCGTCGTGAGCAGACAGAAGTCAAAATAGAAGGCAATATCGTCACCATTTACGTTGGAGATAGCCGTCAAGGTTGGGTGAAATCATATCAAAGCCTCTTGGAACTCTCAACTGATGAACGCTTTTCACAAGACGTTCAAGTCATTGTTGATATTAGCGACGTACGTAAAGCCGGAGAGGCTCTCAACGGCTTTGGAGGCGTAGCTAATCCAGTAAAATTGCCTGGGCTGTACGAGCGTTGTGCATCGATCCTGAATAAAGCTGTAGGACGACAGTTAAACTCTGTTGAATGCTGTTTATTGATTGATGAAGCAGCTGTCACAATTGTTGCAGGTAACATTAGGCGCTCAGCTGGTATGCGCCAAGGTTTCAGTGAGGATAATTTGTTTGCAGATGCCAAGAACAATCTATGGCAGCAGGATGAAAATGGCAACTGGCGCATCGATCCAGAGCGGGATGCTCTAAGAATGGCGAACCACACAAGAGTATTTCACCAAAAGCCCACATTACAAGAATGTCTTGATGCTGTCCGCAAACAGTATTACAGCGGCGAAGGTGCAATTCAATGGGCTGGTGAAGCGATAGCTAGAGCTAACTGTGACCTTTTGAGAAATCATGAACAAAAAGTGGATTTTCTCAAAGCATACGCTGAGGGAAAAGCCAAAGATTGGTTGCAGGAGAATTATCCTCAAATTCCTGAAAGTGAGTTAGAGCATCGTTTGGCTCGCTATGGTTTAAACCCGTGTGGTAGATAGTTTTGCCTCACGTTAAAAACCGGAGAAATTCGGTGAACCCTGCGATTGGGAATACCGAGGTAATCAGAGGAACTAAAGCACCTTTGACACCGTACAGACTAGAGAGTGAACCTTTTTAAACCATAAATAAACACTTATTGTTGGGTTTTAAAAAGAATATAATCTGGGTTTTACCTCCGTTCTTAAGAACGGCTCCACGAGTCTCCGGCTACTAATGCTATCGTCAATCATTAGTAGAAAATATAGTCGGATCTGCGAGGAATTAAGAACTCGTAGAACTAGGGGATAAAAAGCCTCTAGGGTAACAAAAATGGAAATTATCGGCTCAAATTTCCACTGCAACTTAGCGGAAATTCACCTGAATCAAATTGACCCAGATAACTACAAAGAACAGGAGGAAGCTTTTACCGCTGGTGGGCTCTCTGTAGCAGCACTTTTGCATCACAAATTTATTGAACCACGCTACCAATACAGCCGTGAATTAGACCCGATTGTCGGTGTTTCTTTCACAGGGTTATTTGATTTCTTTGTTCATGCTTTTGGAGTTGATTGGTTGCGCTGGTGGGAACAAGGAAGACCTGAAACTGCTCAAGGACTCGCGTTTAAGCGTCAGGAGCAAGAATACCTAAGTTTTTGGAAAAATACTGTGCAGCGTGTTGTTTGGGAGTACTGCGATCGCCACAATCTCAAACGTCCAAATCGCTGTACCACAGTCCAACCAAGCGGTACCAAGTCTTTATTAACAGGTGCTAGCCCAGGATGGCATCCGCCCAAGGCACAAAGATTTCTTCGTCGGATCACCTTCCGCAAAAATGATCCCGTAGCTTTAGCTTGTATTGACTACGGCTACAATGTCATACCTTCTCAATCGGACAAAGATGAACAAGGTAACTTGTTAAATGATCCCTTTGATCCCCGAGTCAGCGAATGGCTTGTGGAAATTCCAGTTGCTGTACTTTGGGCTGATTTACCAGGTGCTGATCAAATAGATATTAGTCAATTTAATGCGATCGCCCAAATGGATTTCTATATGCAAGTGCAGAAATTTTATGTGACACATAACACCTCTGCCACCATTGAGCTACGGGAAAATGAAGTTGAACCGTTGGGAACTCGCATATATGAAACTATCAGAGATGATCAAGGCTACATTAGCGCCGCACTTCTAGCACGGTTTGACGATCTTCAAACTTTTCCTCGCTTACCATTTGAGCCAATAACAAAACAACAGTACGAACAGCTCATGAAAGAAGTGGAAATGCGTCGCCAAACCGAAGATTTTCATGCTGTTTTGAGCCGCTATGATTTCGGTGAGTTAATAGAAGCAGGACCAGCAGGTTGTGACTCTGATAAATGCATGATGCCTGAACAAACTTCGATGTAAGTACAATCGAGACGAACAGCGGTGGTTGTGTTGGGAATGTTCTACCACCGCTTATTATATTCCTAGATAGATGCAGTAACAGTTTTCCTGACAACAAAGCCCTCAAAGTTTCCAGACCGATAGTAATCCTCACGAAGGCATCACTCCACACGTTACCATCGCTTTAATAGTCCTAATTTTTAATCAAGTGCCAGGAGATTTTTCATGTTCATTGATGAATTAACACCCATATTTAAACAATTCACCCAGCACCCAGTGTCATTTCTGGGCGGTTTCGTCTCTGGTGTGCTTCGACTCAGCCTTGCTGACGATCCCGTTAAAAGCTGGCTCGATCAACAACGCGGTTCAACAACCTACACGAATTCAACGACTCAACCCACTCAGGCACATAATGGCAAAACTGGTGGTCCTCAGTCGATTAGCATTGATTGACCACTCCCGGACTTCTAGTCCAGGGATTCTAAAAGAATGCTGCGCGGTGTTTTTAACCCACCGCGAGGCTTCTTCTTAGTAGCCCGCAAGGATTGGGGGTTTGGCAATCTAAAACGACGCTCAATTGCGTGTTTAAGCGTGATTGTTGGCACGTATAGGTCTGGGAGTTCCCCACGCCAGTGTTAGGGGATAATTTCTTTGTTGGAAATCCCTTTAGTGTATAAAAAATTATACCTATTCTTTGTTATTGCAAGATATTTGCTAGGGCGCTTTGCTCGTCTACTCGATTTATTAAGACCTTGTTAACTGCTTACTTGCCTCCTTCTAAAGAGGAGTGTGCAGTTCATCTCAGGTATGATAAGTATTTCATTTCAGCCAAACAATAATACGAAAATTTCAAAATTGGAAATTCCGCATCTGCATAAATAGGTATTTTTCTTAATTGAAAGTTAGAAAAAATTAAACAAAATTTTATTAACCATAAAAGATATCAGCACATATAAGCCAAGCTGATTTGAACCTTTAGGTGTTTGTAAAATCTCATACTTTGAAAATTGACGCAATCAGTTATGATCTGTAGCGTATGCGAAAATTCAGCATGACCACTGGTTGACTTGTAAGAAGACGCAACCTCCTTGGTTGCTTTGCTCCTACAATATTTGCCGTTGGTGAATCAGACGAGACGAAAGCAATTCCTGCTATTTGTTTTAGCTGTTTTCAAGCTGAACTCTTCGCTCTTTGTTGCGACTTACGTGATTCACATGACTATTTACGTTGGAAATCTCTCCTACCGCGCCACAGAAGCAGATTTAAAATTAGTATTTGCAGAATATGGCGAGGTCAAAAGAGTTGTGTTACCTACTGACCGCGAAACTGGACGATTACGCGGTTTTGCCTTTGTTGACATGAGCGAAGACGCCCAAGAAGACGCTGCCATTACAGAGTTAGATGGAGCTGAATGGATGGGTCGCCAACTTAGAGTTAATAAGGCGAAACCCCGCGAGGAGGAGCGACAAGGTAGTTGGGTGAAAAGATAATAGTCTTAAGAGCGATGAAATACAATAGTAGCAAATTGTTTTCTAGTTATGCAAGCTATTAAGCGCTGAAATATCTAGAAAAAATCAATAAAACAATTTGATCAAGTTATGTCCGACGAGTTGTGACTGCTAGCTCATAGTCATAACTCGTCGGTTTGTAAAATGCTAAAGTATAGTTAGCAACGTTCAACCGAATTGGAGTGGAGGGTTTGCTGCTTTTCGTTTTTTCCATTGTTGTATCAGTCTGCCCAGCGAGCGGGGAGATGATAACAACTTAACATAGTAAAAAATGTTTTTTTCGTCTACAGGTGCGCTGCTCGCTTGATTGGATAAATATACCTATGGAATTATTTCTGGCGAGACACCATTGTGTTTAAATTTCCATTTAGACTAGGTAGACTTGCTCAAGTATAGCATTCCAAGCTGGTGACTTAGCCTTGGATAGACCTACAGGTGATTGATTTCTTTAGTTTATCTAAAATCACATTTAGATTGTCAAATTACCTTTCTAAGATAGAGGCAGCAACCACAAGTTGCAACGCACGGGATGAACCCAACAAACACCTAGTCTCTAGGGAGAATAAAAAATGGCTAAAGTGCCGGAATCTTTAGAGTCGGTAAGCAGCGAAGTCGTAGACAAGGCGTTAGATCGTGATTGTACAACATTATCCCGTCATGTCCTACAGCAACTTCACAGCTTTTCGCCCGAAGCCCAGGATCTGAGTGCGCTGATGAATCGGATCGCCCTTGCTGGCAAACTGATTGCTCGTCGCCTCAGCCGCGCAGGCTTAATGGAAGGGGTTCTCGGATTTACAGGGGAAGTCAATGTGCAAGGAGAATCCGTCAAAAAGATGGATGTCTATGCCAATGATGTCTTTATCTCGGTTTTCAAGCAAAGCGGTTTAGTCTGTCGCTTAGCTTCCGAAGAAATGGAAAACCCCTACTACATTCCGGAAAACTGCCCGATAGGTCGCTACACTCTTTTGTATGACCCAATTGATGGCTCATCGAACACTGATACAAATCTCAGTTTGGGTTCGATCTTCTCAATTCGGCAACAGGAAGGAAACGACCTCAATGGTGAAGCAGCTGACCTGTTAGCTGCTGGGCGCAACCAAATTGCCGCCGGCTACATATTGTATGGTCCCAGCACGATGCTGGTCTATACTATTGGTAAGGGAGTTCATTCGTTTACCCTCGACCCCAGCTTAGGAGAGTTTATCCTCACGGAAGAAAATATCCGAATTCCTGATCACAGTTCCATATACAGCGTCAACGAGGGTAATTTTTGGCAGTGGGATGAACCGATTCGGGAATACGTCCGCTACGTTCACAGAACAGAAGGCTACACCGCTCGCTATAGTGGGGCAATGGTAAGTGATATCCACAGAATTTTGCTTCAAGGCGGTGTGTTTCTCTACCCTGGTACACTTTCCAAACCAGAAGGTAAACTGCGCTTGCTTTATGAATCCGCTCCCCTAGCCTTTGTCATTGAGCAAGCAGGTGGTCGCGCTACTACGGGACACATGGAAATCTTAGACGTGGTAGCGAAACAACTCCACCAGCGCACGCCTTTGATTATTGGAAGCCCAAAAGATGTCGCAAAGGTGGAGTCTTTTATTAACAACAGTCACTCTTGAATGTGAAAAGATCAGTCTTGGGTGCAGCAAGCACAGAAGCCATGAGTGAGTGGTTAGTGCTTAGCAGTTATTGGTTAATGGTTAGTAGTTATTGGGAAGTCAAACAACGAACAACCAATAACCAACAACTAACAGCCTGACAAACGTTACTTAAACACATCATTAGCAGGAGTTAAACGAATACAGGTATGGCAACCAATCATCTACTTGAGATCAAGCAGTACGGTCAAAGTATCTGGATGGATAACTTGAGCCGTGACTTGATTCAATCAGGCGAGTTGAAGCAGCTCGTTGAAACCAAAGGAATTTGCGGGATTACGTCAAATCCAGCAATCTTTGAAAAGGCGATCGCCGGAAACGCAATTTATGATGCCGATATTGAAGCGGGGATCAAGGCTGGATTACCGCATACAAAATTTATGAATCGCTAATTTTTGAAGACATTCGTAATGCCTGTGATATCTTGCGTCCTGTCTACGATGCAACTAATGGCTTAGATGGCTACGTCAGCATTGAAGTGCCACCATCGATCGCCCATGATTCCGAAGCAACAATCAACGAAGCCAAGCGCTATTACGAAGGTGATCGGAAGAAAACGTGATGATTAAAATTCCTGGGACCGAGGCGGGTTTGCCAGCAGTTGAGAAGGTAATATCCGAAGGGATCAACGTCAACGTCACGTTGCTGTTCTCGGTTCAAAGCTACATCAACACAGCTTGGGCTTACATTCGCGGCTTAGAAAAACGGGTTGCAGAAGGTCAGGACATTAGCAAAATTTCTTCAGTAGCCAGCTTCTTCCTCAGCCGGATTGATAGTAATATTGACGGTCAGATTGAGGCGAAATTGAAAAAAGGCATTGATGACATGACAAAAGAAACCAAGCTAAAAGTTTTGAAAGGAAAAGTGGCGATCGCCAACGCCAAAATTGCTTATCAGGAATACAAAAAGATTATTGAGACTGAGCAATGGAAAGCATTGTCCGCAAAAGGTGCAAACGTGCAACGCCTACTGTGGGCTAGCACTAGCACCAAGAACCCAGCTATAGCGATGTTATGTACGTCGATGAGTTGATTGGTCCCGAGACAGTGAACACTCTGCCTCCTGCGACAATTGAGGCTTGTGCCGACCACTGCGATGTCGCCAGCCGCGTTGACACAGCTGTGGACGAAGCTTACAACCTGATTGAAAGCCTCAAAGACCCAGACATCAACATCGATATCAACAAAGTGATGGACGAATTGCTCGTTGATGGTATCGATAAGTTTGTCAAGCCCTTTGAATCGCTGATGGGTTCTCTAGAAACCAAAGTTAGACAGTTGTCGCCAGTGTAATAACGTTAGTCGATAGTGGTTAAATGTATAGACGCGCCGTGGCGCGTCTCTACAGCTATGACGCTCTGGACAACCAAGAATTCCCAAATCCCAATCTCTCATCGCAAATCTCACATCTAAAAATCCAAAATTGTTATGGTCAGTCTGCTAGAAAATCCGCTGCGGGTTGGTCTGCAACAGCAACGAATCCCGAACCTGATCATAGTTATCTTTGGTGCTTCCGGCGACCTTACTTGGCGTAAACTGGTACCAGCACTTTACAAACTGCGACAAGAACGGCGCATTCCACCAGAAACCACCATTGTTGGTGTTGCACGTCGGGACTGGAGCCACGAATACTTCCGCGAACAGATGCGCAAGGGCATGGAAGAAGCTCATGGCGGTGTCGGTCAGGAGGAACTGTGGCAAGACTTCTCCCAAGGTCTGTTCTACTGCTCTGGTGATATCGACAAGCCTGAAAGTTACCAGAAACTAAAGAATTTCTTAAGTGAGTTAGACGAGAAAAGGGGAACACGCGGAAACCGAATGTTCTACCTGTCTGTTGCGCCGAATTTCTTTCCAGAAGCAATCAAGCAGCTTGGCTCAGAGGGGATGCTGGAAGACGCGTACAAGCATCGTTTAATGATTGAAAAACCCTTTGGCCGGGACTTGGCTTCTGCTCAAAGCCTGAACCGAGTTGTGCAGAAATATTGCAAAGAACAGCAAGTCTACCGGATAGACCACTATCTCGGAAAAGAAACAGTTCAGAATCTACTGGTGTTTCGCTTTGCCAATGCGATTTTTGAACCCCTGTGGAACCGTCAATTTGTTGACCACGTTCAGATTACTGTAGCAGAAACCGTGGGAGTTGAAGACCGCGCTGGATATTATGAAAGTTCCGGCGCACTGCGAGATATGTTGCAAAACCACCTCATGCAACTTTTCTTATTCACCGCGATCGAGCCTCCCAATGCCCTAGATGCCGACAGCATCCGTACGGAAAAAGTCAAGGTACTCCGGGCGACTCGATTAGCTGATGTCCAAAATTTGCACCGTTCTGCAGTCCGGGGTCAGTATAGTGCTGGGTGGATGAAGGGTAAACCCGTGCCAGGGTATCATGAGGAACCAGGAGTTAATCCAAATTCCACGACACCCACTTATGTGGCGGTGAAGTTTCTGGTTGACAACTGGCGCTGGCAAGGAGTTCCGTTCTACTTGCGTACTGGTAAGCGGATGCCAAAAAAAGTGAGTGAGATTTCGATCCACTTCCGCGAAGTTCCTTCTCGGATGTTTCCATCTGCTGCCCAACAAATGGCTGGTAACATTTTGGCAATGCGGATTCAGCCGAATGAAGGAATTTCTCTACGCTTTGAAGTCAAGATGCCAGGAGGGGAATTCCGTACCCGTTCCGTTGACATGGACTTTACTTATGGTTCTTTTGGTATCCAAGCAACTTCCGATGCCTATGACCGCCTGTTTTTAGATTGTATGATGGGCGATCAGACATTATTTACACGGGGAGACGAAGTGGAAGCCGCTTGGCAGGTTGTCACACCAACTCTTTCCGTTTGGGATGCACCCGCAGATCCGGCATCGGTTCCCCGGTATGAAGCTGGTACTTGGGAACCAGCCGAAGCGGAATTGTTGATTAACCAGGATGGTCGCCGCTGGCGCAGATTATAGATTTGTAGTTAGTAGTTAGTAGTTAGTGGCTAGTATAACAACTAACAACTAACTACTAACAAATAATAACTCATAACTAACAACTAACAATCCCAAATCCAAAATTAGCTATGACTTCCCAAGCTCCTACGATTTTTTCACTTCAGGCTCCCAAAGATATTTCGCTCTCAGATATTGAAGCGGAACTGAGCCGCATTTGGCAAAGTTACGGCATTGCCGGTGAAGACGGTGCGCTTCCTGCAGCGACTCGCGCCACAACATTTAGTTTGGTGGTTTACGAACCCGAAGAAACCCAGTATCTATTGGCTACTTTGGGATTTTACAAAGGTCCGATTGATGGCATTCTCGGTCCGCAGATGAAAACAGCACTGCGAGAAGTGCAGAAAACCTATGGTTTGACAGAAACTGGAACAGCAACAGATGAAACCCTAGGCATCTTGCGCGAAGAACTCACCAAACGTCATGGCAATGGGGCTACGGCGGATAACGGTTCTGGTGGTGCGTCCTATGTTCCAGATGCCAGCAGCCCCCGAATTGCTGATGAAATTGCCAGCCGTAATCCCTGCCGCATTATTGCCCTGACTCCCATAGCTGGCGAAGACGTAGGGGTGAAGGCTCAAGTCTCTGCCTACTGCCCAATTCAAAAGCAGTCCGCAAGTACACTCGTCTGCTGCGAGTACATTACTCTGACAGGAACCGCTGCTGCTTTGGAACGGATAGGTGGCATGATTCCGGCATTGTTGATTGGTGGCTTGCCCAAGTTTCTCTGGTGGAAGGCAACGCCAGACCCCAACAACCCTTTATTCAAGCGATTAGCGGCAGTATGCAACAACGTTATTGTAGATTCCTGCAACTTTAACAAGCCAGAAACTGATTTGCTCAGCTTGCAAGAGTTGGTAGAATCTGGTGTACCTCTAGCTGACCTGAACTGGCGTCGTCTTTCAGGATGGCAGGAGTTAACAGCTGAGGCTTACGACGCACCTCAACGTCGTGCTGCCCTTACAGAAGTAGACAGAATCAATATTGATTACGAAAAAGGCAGCCCCGTACAAGCGCTGTTGTTTTTGGGTTGGCTGGCAAGTCGCTTGCAATGGCATCCGGTTTCTTATGAAAAAGAAAGCGGAGATTATGAGATTACACGAATTCACTTTGCTGCCCAAGATCAACGGCAAATAGAAGCCGAGTTAGCAGGAGTCCCAGTCGGTGATGTGGGTGAAGTTCCTGGCGATTTGATTGCTCTGCGCCTAAGTTCCACAAATCCACAGGCAAACGGCGGTACTCTGATCTGTTCGGAAACTGGTGGTTGTATGCGGATGGAAACACAAGGTGGTGCCCAGTCTAGTGGTGTGTTTCAACAGGTAACTTCACTTTCTGAGCAAAAGGCAGAAGCTTTGCTGAGTCAGCAGGTGCAACGCTGGGGTCATGAGGCACTTTTTGAAGAAAGTCTTGGTGTCACAACCCAAATTCTCAAATTAGGGCTTAAGAAGTAACTTAAGAAGTAAAATTAAGGAGTTAGGAGTTTTGACTCTTAACTCCTTAATAGAAATTTATGGCTTTAGTTATTGCGGGAGAACGCAGTGGGGTGGGTAAGACGACTGTCACGCTCACCCTTTTAGCGTCTTTATGTCAACGAGGTGTACAAGTACAATCTTTCAAGGTTGGTCCGGACTACATTGATCCGATGTTTCATCAGCACGTTACGGGTCTGGCTTGTCGTAATTTAGACTGCGTACTGACATCGGAAGCTTATGTAAAGCAATGTTTTGCGAAGCATGCTGACATAAGTGAATATGCGTTAGTAGAAGGGGTGATGGGGCTATTTGATGGAGTCACCCCACCCCAACCCCTGCCCTTATCAAGGGGAGGGGCAAATGATTTTGTCACCCCACCCCAACCCCTCCCCGAAATTCGAGGAGGGGCAAATGATTTCGCAAGTACGGCTCATGTAGCACGGCTTTTGGATTTGCCTGTGGTGCTGGTGCTTGATTGCAGCCGGTTGTCTGGTTCTGTGGCTGCGATCGCACACGGTTATTGTTCGTTTGACAACAGAGTGAAAATTGCAGGGGTGGTACTGAATCGAGTGGGAAGCGATCGCCACCTATCCCTTCTCAAGGATGCCCTGGAACCCCTACAATTACCAATTCTTGGGGTGTTGCGACGTGAGGATAACATCACAATTCCTGATCGCCATTTGGGTTTAGTACCTACAGCAGAACTCCCCCAACTACGTGCTGTGATTGACCGACTTGCCCATTTGGGCGACACTTGCTTTGACTGGGAACGTTTATTACCACTGTTGCGGACTAGGGGCTGGGGACTAGGGACTGGGGACTGGGAACAGAGGAAAGAATCTGCTTCATCCCTAATCGCTAGTCCCGAATCGCTTATTGAATCCAAAATCCCAAATCCAAAATCCCACATCAGGATAGCCGTAGCCCGCGATCGCGCTTTCAATTTTTACTACCAAGACAATCTTGATTTGCTGCAACAATTGGGTGCAGAACTCGTTTTCTGGAGTCCTTTGGAAGATGCTGGACTACCAGAGGACGTGCAAGGAATGTATTTTGGCGGTGGTTTCCCAGAAGTCTTTGCCCAGCAACTAGCCGAAAACACCAATGCTCGCTATACAGTGAAAACAGCAATCCTCTCTGGAATGCCCACCATTGCTGAATGTGGAGGATTAATGTATCTATGCGAGCAAATAGTCGATTTTGAGGGGAAATCTTGGTCAATGGTGGGCGTGTTGCCGTCAATAGCCGAGATGGGTGGGCGTCTTACCTTGGGGTATCGTCGAGCAGTTGCTTTACAAGATAGTCTGGTAGTACGCGCAGGTGCAACGGTTTACGGGCATGAGTTTCATCGTTCCCGTTTAATCTCAAATCCTAGTACACCTTTGTTTCAAACTTATCGCTACGATTGCGAGGAATCCACAGGATATGAGGGATGGAATTTGCTTCCGTCTCTACACGCTTCTTATATTCATCAACACTGGGGAGAGAGTCCAGAAATTCCACAAGGGTTTTTAGAACAGTGTCGGGTATTTAAATTTACTTAAAATCTAGATACTGCCATCGCTTGGAAGCGTGACAGTATTCTGGAAAATTTATCTCCAGGCGATCGCCTCCGGCAGTGCTTTCCCTTGCAATCGCCCTTTGAGAGCATCGCATGACTGCGGCTCCTAAGGGATGGGTCAAGTGGTTTATGCATTCTCACCCGCCACACCTCCAGGACGCGCCAGCAACCCCACAGCCGCCGCCAGTAACCCCATAGCCTCATTCTCACTCGTATCATTAGCAGTTGAGTACGTTTTTGTTTTTTTCCTAACCCCCAGAGTAAGAGATTTTTGCGTCCAGTGTTCAAAAAATTTTTCAACCATGCGGGTTACAGCGATTTCAAACTGTGCCAAAAAATCCAAATCAGCCGATTTTGGAACATTTTGGAACATAATTTCTTAAAAATTTATTTTAATAAGTTATAAAAAAACCATGATACTTGTGTGATAAAGGTTTGGAGCCAAAAACAAGGGTATTTATTGAGAATGAAGGTTTCAAAAGTGATTCGGCGTGGGTTAGTGGATTTTGATGAGATTCGAGGGTGATTTTGGAAAACCGCCGCCGCAAAATCAAAACCCCTCCATAATCACAGGGCTGTTTCATTCCACATTTGCTCAAGGTTGCTTACCTAAAAAATTTTTGGATATATTTGTAATTTTATATTCCTACAAAAAATTCGTTAATTTGATATTAAATATAACCATTACTTCTATTTATCAATATCGCAGTGATATTGTCGAGGGTGAACCACACAACTGTATAAATTCCTCCAGTAGGCTCGTTACTGTTCTTGATTATTTATTGTTTGCTAAAATAGAGTCTTCGTACCCTGTCACTACAACGATATAAACCGACAACTCGACCTTCTCGATCTCGCACAAATTCAAACTTATCTGCATATATAAGATATATAAGAAAGAGGTCTAGCCCAACAACTCTGAGATGAGATGGTGGATAGCCTTTGCTCTTAAAATATAATTTATTATTTGCTAAAGTTATTTTAAAGTCAGACTCTAATTCAGCGGAATAATAAGTACCAAGATAATCTGTCAATAGATCTTTTGGAGAATCTAGCATTTTTTCAAGAGTGTTGGTCTTAATACCATTGCCGATATCTACTTTGACTATCATTCGAGTAAGATCTTCAGAAAACTCAATGTCATAGTCAATCTCATTATCGACAGATTGAAAATGGTTGGTGTCAATTGGAACAAGTTGAAAATACATCCATGCTAGTTTAGCCATTAATTTTTCATCTTTTATCTCTAACTCCCATATGCTTCCAGTCGTGTGGTTATAATAAAATCCAGTTTTTAGCTGTAGATCCACTACGGGTAAATTAATAGAGCTAATAGAACGCGAAATAGGTTTAACAATATTTTCAATATAATCATTCTCTAAATATATATCAGCAATTTGAAAAGCTAATTTAGTTGGGTTAATCGTACTTAGATTAGCCAGACAGATAACAGAAAATTGGCGATCGGGAAATCGAATAAAGTCACTCCGATAACCCGTCCAAGAGCCTCCATGCCTAATTGTTTTCAAGCCGCCGTGATTGCCAATCTGCAACCCAAATGAACCTGATATAACTTCACCATTATTGAGTTTGCATGGAGTAGTTATCTCTTCAATAAAATCTTGTCCGTAGCCACCTAAGATATTGTGGTAGAAGTTTCGCTCCCAAAGTAGTAAATCTTCAATCGTTGTGTAAAGCTGTCCGTCTCCACAGAAATCGTGAAAAGACATATCGATCTGGAAACCACCTCCATCTTTTGGAGCGTATCCATTGGCTCTATTTTTCACAATTTCCTTGAAGTTATCGTGAAAATGGGTATTTTTCATCCCTAACGGGGCAAAAATATTCTCTTGAGCGAATACCCGTAAAGATTTACCAGAGACACGTCTCACAATTTCTGCTAGTAAAATGTAGCCAGAATTGCAATATAATTGCTCGGTTCCAGGCTCGAAATTTAAGCCTTTTTGTCGAGCAATTAAAGCAAGATTTTCTTCATTTAAATACTTATTTTCAAATTTCATTCCAGCAAAGAACATCAGAATCAAATAGTCGCGTAAACCGCTGGTGTGAGCGATCAAATGACGAATAGTAATGGACTGACTATATTGAGGAATTTCTGGAATATATTTTTGCAATTCATCATCTAAGTTAAGAAACTTTTGTCTAGCTAGTAAAACGATACATATTGCTGTAAATTGCTTGGAGTTAGAAGCGATATCAAAGACAGAATTAAGGGAAATAGGAATGTTATATTCCAAGTTAGCCATACCATAACCGCGCTGGTAAATTATCTCCCCATTCTGAATAACAGCAATAGCACATCCAGGGGAATCAGGTTTATCCCACTGGATGAATAATTCATCGACTTTGGTAATGAGCGACATTATTTCTTTACTTCTGACATATTTCCATCTGCCCAGTTTAGCGAATTCTCGACCAGACAACCTTTAAAACAGTTATCAGTCCTGAGTCCTGAGTCCTGACGGCGTATGGTGGGGGATGCGCTCACCGCCACCAACGCATAAAGGTGCTCTTGGTGGGGGACGCGCGATCACTCGTATTTAACTGATAACTGTTTACTGTTCACTGTTCACTGTTAAACTACTGCCACAACCCGTAGCGTGAGCAGCTTAACAAGTTATTGTACAGAGTTTAACTGATGGGGAGTTTGAGGGGCTATAAGTCCCCCACCATAGCGGTACCCTTTGGTGATTCCTCCGCACCATCGCATGACTGTGGCTGTGTGCATGAGCATCGCTATCGTGCTAATTAGTGTAAGTAATGTTAAGCGATCGCGCGGAGCGCGGGCGTTGGCACCTGTGCGATTGGCAATGCCTGTGCCCTTTGGGCAATTGCCGTAAGTCCTGCGGACTAAGAAAAAAGGTAATGACAAAACACTGTCTCTTCCAAAAATTGACATTGCAAAACTTCACAAAGAAATGATTGTCGCAAATATAGCGCTTCTCAATTTAGGCATTTTGGGTGAACTCGCGATAGTATAGAAGCAATTGATTTCTCTGTGGGTAATATTTTTGGCGTTGCCACAGGAACTATTCTGAGCAATGTTTCAAGCAATCTAAAGCTGCTCTTCTTTGTAAACTGAAGTACTCACGGCAGTGTTCTAGGGAATACTTGTTTTACGGTGACGACCAAACTGATCAGGTTGGGCGGCTGACAGTGTTTGCGATTGCACAGGTGCCACGCCTTACGGCGATCGCCTAAATTGCAAAGTCCCAATAACTAACATCCCACATGGCTAAAAGAAGCAACAATCAAGAAACTCTCACCTTGGTGCTATCTCTGCTCATTACTCTTGGGCTTCTAGGGTTTGGTGTCTGGTACTTCCGTAATAGCTTGCCTTTCGGTTTCAAACAACAGACTCAACCTTCTGCATCCCAATCCAGCGCAGGTCAAGCTTTTGACACATCAAGCTTGGATACCCGTCTGCCCAATCCAAACGTGCTGACAATTGATGGTAGCGTCACGATAGTGGCTTTGATGAAGCAGCTTCAAATTGCCTTTAATCCGGTGAACCCTTCCTTACCTACAACTTATGGCTTACCAAATGGGAGTCCCAATGGCACCAATAAAGGAATTCAAAACTTGAGAGACGGCAAAGTGTTGATGGCAGCCAGTTCACGTCCCCTCAAGCCTGATGAAGCACAAGCTGGATTGGTGCAAGTCCCAATAGCAAGAGATGCTTTGGCTGTAGCAGTGGGCATCAACAATCCGTACAAAGGGGAATTGACAATAGAACAGTTGAAGGGAATTTTTCAGGGGAAAATCACCAACTGGTCACAGGTAGGAGGTCCCAACCTGCCAATCAAAGTGATTAACCGCTCTCCAGACAGTGGTACATATACATTCTTTCAGGAAGTGGTGCTTTTAGAGGAGCCTTTTGCACCTGATAGTGCAAATTTCACCACAGTCAAGAAAGATGAAACCACTTCGATATTACGTGCGTTAGGTGATAACGGCATCAGTTACAGCACAGTTTCTCAGATAGAAAATCAAAAAACTGTCCGCTTTATCCCGATTAACGGCATTTCTCCCACTGATAGAACTGCTATCGAAAATGGGACTTATCCCATTAGTCGAGTCGTTTATTTAGTCGTGCCGCGTAAAACGAGTCCAGCGGCAAAGCAATTTATTAATTTTACTATATCTGCTCGTGGGCAACAGGTTGTCCAACGAGTAGGTTTTATCCCGTTGAAGTAGCAGCTAAATTATTAGCCCCAAATGATTCGTGAAAAACAAGATCCCCGACTTCTTTAAGAAGTCGGGGATCTGAAGGGTAGTCAATTTTCATAAATGTGCGGAGGATTGCTATAGTCCTGAGTCTGTGAGTATTATCTTTCTCACGCAGCACTCAGGACTCATGAAATTAGCTTATTTTCAGTAGGAAGGGCAGGTTTGAAGAGGAGGAGGAGGGGGAGATAACAAAGCAAATTCTTCCTTGTCTTCCTTATCTGCTTGTCCCCTTCTCCTCTCTGCCTTACCTGCTTAGTTGATTACTTTTTCGGTGAGATGAGCATCATCATGTTTCGCCCTTCTTTTTTGGGCGCTTGCTGCACTTCGCCAACTGTTTCCAGATCAGTCGCCATTCGCTTGAGCAATACTTCTGCCATATCGCTGTGTTGGATTTCTCGACCCCGGAACATCACTGTTGCTTTAACTTTATCGCCATCTTTAAGAAAACGCTCTGCTTGCTTGACTCGTACGTTATAGTCGTGTTCTTCAATTTTGTAACGCATCTTCACTTCTTTAACATCAGCAGTGTGCTGCTTCTTCCGAGCTTCCGTGCCTTCTTTTCTTGCTCAAACTTGTATTTCCCATAGTCCATAATCCGACAAACCGGTGGCTCAGCCTTGTCACTCAGCAGCACTAAGTCTAGCTCTTTTTCCTCTGCTAGTTGTATTGCTTCTTGTGGGGTCAGAATTCCCAACTGGGAACCATCGGTATCAATCACCCGAATTTTCGGGAAGCGAATTCGTTCGTTAATTTGGGGCAGATCGCGAGTTCTTTTTTTTTCAATCAGAGACATTATGATTCGTGGGATGATTTGTGGGAGCTTTTCGTTAAGAAATTGGCTTAGTTGTTTGTGGTATGCCTCAGAAGCAAAAGACGAAAATAACTGAGGACTCGAAAAGGAACCTATAGTTATATGGTAGCTAATCCATAGAGCAGTTTTATCGTCGTCGTTGTATCTGCTATTCTACTCACTTTGAAACGATTTCTGTCCACTCGTTAATCTAAATTACATAATAGTAGCAATCTTTAACCATTGTCACTGTTTTTTGTCAACTGATTTATGTTTTGCTATTCCAGTATATTCTCTGAATTATGCAGTTTAGATCATACATACTTAATTTCTCAAGAATGTAGTGTGAGCTACTTTATAGTTTATAAAATATCAGTAATAACTCTTAAAAGAAAAACATGGAAATGTACTTACCCTAGAATATATTTAGAGACTATCTTCTATAAGCAAACTAGAATAACAACTTTGCACAAATTTGGCTGCAAGGAGTTGGGATTAACTCAGAAAGTGGAATGAAAAGTCCTTCTATACGATAAATTGGAGGAAAGGGTGGATAGCGCAGTGCATTGGCAGCAACGGGTTGGCAATCAAAGGGACTGGGTTTGGCGAGGTTGGCAAACTCGCTACACGTACATTCGCCCTGCTCAAAATAACCAAAAAACGACTCCCCTCATCTTGCTACATGGGTTTGGTGCATCCATTGGTCATTGGCGACACAACTTAGAGGTGCTGGGCGAACACTACACCGTTTACGCTCTTGATATGTTGGGTTTTGGAGCTTCTGAAAAAGCCACAGCAAATTATAGTGTAGAGCTTTGGGTGGAGCAGGTCTACGATTTTTGGAAAGTATTCATTCGTCAACCTGTGGTATTGGTAGGCAATTCTATCGGTTCATTGATTGCTATGGCAGCCGCTGCTACTCATCCCGATATGGTGCAGGGTGTGGTGATGATGAGTTTGCCTGACCCATCGTTGGAGCAAGAAGCTCTCCCTCCGTGGCTCCGACCTGTTGTGGCAGGAATTAAATCTGTTGTTGCTTCTGGATTTATTCTCAAAGGTGTCTTTAGCGTTGTGCGGCGACCAGGGATATTACGTCGATGGGCTGGTATTGCCTACGCCAATCCAGAGGCTGTGACTGATGAGTTGGTGGAAATTTTAGCTGGTCCTACCCAAGATCGTGGTTCTGCCCGCGCTTTTAGCGCCCTTTTCAGAGCCACAATGGGTGCGAGCTTTGGTCCAAGTGTTAAGACAGTATTACCAACCTTGACAATGCCCATGCTTTTGATATGGGGGCAAAAGGACAAGTTTGTTCCTCCAGTACTTGCTCGTCAATTTGCTCAGTACAACGAGAATTTGCAACTGCATAGTATGGAAGATGTCGGACATTGTCCCCATGATGAGCGCCCAGAACTGGTAAATCAGGTCATTTTAGATTGGATTCATAAACATTTTGGTGAAACCAAAGAGTTTATAACTCCTGAAATGTCGAAGCAGTAGAAAACTGTTACGCACTGGATTATTTTATTTTGAATGCCGTACCTTATGAATTGCGACTGTGGGGTGGGCAATGCCCTCCCCATAGGCTAAATTCCCTAACCAATCGTAACTTGGCTAGTATCAACAGAAGTTGCACCATTCACTGAACGCGCTACAGAAACCATCTTATTGAGAATATCTTGGCTGGGTACTTTGCCTTTTAACACAACAGTTCCACTTGTCTGAGCAACCCAGAGAGTGTTGACATCATCTAATTGTGGGTCTTGGTCAAATGCGAGCGCAACTCGCTTAGCCAAACCACTTTGGTCATACTCTCCATTCAATCCCACACGTTCTGGGGCAATTTGTTGAGTTGCAGCAGGAGAAGCAGCTTGCTGCGCTTGCTGTACTGCTTGTGGAGCAGGATTGACTTCTGCGTTTTGGGGCTTTTCCATTCCAAAAAGTCTTTTTAACCAACCCATACAGTATTTTCTCCTATTTACGTTCTTACTAAATAAACTTAAAAGGTTAACGATAAAGCAACATCTGCCTGTGAAAATAGATGCAGTCAGGTAGCCTTCTGCTTTCAGTATGATTTCTGTATTTTTCTCGTTCCCAAGCTCTGCGTAGGTATGCCTTGCGCCTCCCGAAGAAGTTTAAACTCACCGCAGAGGACGCTCTTGACGCAGAGAAAGAGAAAAAAAGGAGGGAGAGGTGATGGCGATTGGCTTTGCCCGTCAGGGGCGATGGCACGAAATGCCCAGCTTTCCTCCGGAACGCGTAGCGTGCCTTCACCCGGTGGGAGCTTACGCGCTTGACACAAGCCTCCGCAGGACTTACGGCGATTGCCCAGTATCATTCCAGTTTCCGCAATTGGTTAACTCAGCAACTAAATGCAGCTTAATCCCCAATCGGCATGACATCATGAAAGCGGGTGTAATTAATACTGCGTCTGCCATCGCGTGTCTTGGACAAAATATCGACAAACCGCATATTCCAAAGAATTTCCTCACCGACATACGAGTGACGCGCATGGATAGTCTGAGTTACCGTTTCATCAAGCCCAGTCAGGGTAACTACGACTTCCATATCATCTTCAAGCATCGCTTCTGGTGTGACTCCATACAAAGGACTACTTTCGTCGATTGGGTGCATGACAGTCCAAGTCAAAGCAAAAAGTGGTGACTGACTGCGAACCAGGGACATATCGTAAAATCGACGTAGCATATCACCTTCTTTCGTAATTTCGCTACGTACCAAACTCACCCTGACTTGTGCTTCTAAAATCCAGTTTTGGCGTTCGTTGGCAACCCGGAACATCAAAGTTGGTATACCGTTATAAGGAGTCAGGACAGCTACACGGCTAAACATGACTCGTGCTTTGGGAAGAGAAAACCGGGCAAACATAAGCCCGGTTGCCATCGCCAATCCTATCAGCCCCAAGAGCGCTTCAATGGTAACTAAGATATTGGCATAGGTTGTTTTGGGATACATTGCCCCATAACCGATAGATGCCATAGTCTGGACACTGAAAAAAAAGGCGTCGAAGAAATTACCCGGACGCGCATTTTCAATACCATCTCCTCCAGCAAGATACGCCAAGGCAAAAAAGGCGTTAGCGAGTACATACCCTAAACTGATAAGTGCTAGAGTTTTATACCAGCAAAGAGTGAGTAGCAAATGATATGGGTCACGCCAACGGTAGTTGGATGCACCTATACGCACGACGTTGAACCCGCCGTCGCAGTTATTAATCATCCGAGGTTTTAGGATTTTTCGACGAGTTTTTTTCATCGACAATGGAGTTATGGTAAAACGAACCCAGGATATATAGTTCTAATTATCTACTGTTTCGATCGCACCCAAAGCTTTCAAAGAGGATTTCTCTGCATCTGTCAAACCTGTAATCCCCGTAATTTCCATACGCTCATAAAGTCGGTCAGATTTCAGTTGCCGCAGTCGGCTACACTTATGTAGATCCCACAACTGAATATTTTCATCTTCACTACCACTTGCAAGTAACTGACCATTAGAACTAAACGCTACTGAACGAATCGCTGCTGTATGTCCACGGGTAAGCGTGTCTAAACAGATACCTGTGCTAACTTGCCACAGCTTGATTGTTCTATCGCCACTACCACTGGCAAGGCTTTGTCCATCTGGACTAAAAGCTACTGAGTAAACTTGTTGAGTGTGTCCCTCTAAAGTCTTTAAACATTTACCTGTACTCACATTCCACAGCTTAACAGTTTGGTCTTCACTCCCACTTACCAGAAATTCTCCATTAGGACTAAATGCGACTGACCAAACTAAGCTTTTGTGGTCTGCTAAAGTTGCAATACATTCTCCTGTACTGACATCCCAAAGCTTAACTGTATTATCAGCACTTCCACTAGCAAGGAGACTACCATTTGGACTGAAAGCTACTGTCCACACCCCCCAGTGAGTGTGTCCTTCCAATATTTTAAGACATTCACCTGTACGAGTATCCCATATTCGTACAGTTTGGTCTTCGCTGCTGCTGGCTAGGGTTTGTCCATCTGGGCTGAAAACGACTGTCCACACCCAATTGGTGTGTCCTGTGAGGGTTCTCAAGTATTTGCTGTGACTGACATCTTTAACATCCCACAGTTTTATGGTATAATCTCCAGCACCGCTAGCAAGGGTTTGCCCATCTGGACTAAAGGCAATAGAACGAATGCGCCCTTGATGTTTGCCTATTAAGTGACATTCATTCGTACCCAAATTCCAGACTCTGATGGTATAGTCATCAAGACCACTCGCCAAAACCTGGCTGTCGGGACGAAATGCGACTGAATAGACACCACGGGTGTAGCCTTGCAACACATTGAGACAATTGCCTGTCTCTACATCCCAAAGCCTTGCTGTTTGGTCATCGCTGCTGCTAATGAGTATACGTCCATCCGGACTGGAAGTGAAAGCGATCGCCCACACTTGACTAGTATGCCCTCGTAAAGTTCTCAGACATTTACTTGTATCAATATTCCATAACTTGATTGTCTGGTCTTCGCTACAGCTAGCAATGATTTTCCCATCTGGACTAAAACGTACAGAGTAAATTGTTTTGCTGTGTCCATTCCAGGATTTCCGACATTTTCCTGTGGAAACATCCCAAAGTTTAACGGTTTGGTCTTTGCTGCTACTTGCTAGTATTTGCCCATTGGGACTAAAACTTACAGAGTAAACTTTGCTACTATGCCCTTTTAAGGTTTTTAGGCATTCACCTGTGTTTACGTCCCAAAGCTTGATTGTACCATCAGCGCTACCACTCGCAAGGATGTTATTGTCAACGGGACAGAAAGTCACAGACCAAACCCAATCTGTATGACCTTCAAGAGTTCTCAAGCAATTCCCGGTTTTAATATCCCACACTTTAATCGTTTGGTCTTCACCAGCGCTGACTAAGATAGTCCCTTGAGGATTAAAGGCAACAGAGTAAACTTTATTGGTATGTTCTTTAAATGTGTAAAGACACGTTCCTGTGTGTACATTCCAAAGTTTAACAGTATAATCTGCACTGCCACTTGCCAGGAGTTGAGTATCTGGGCTGAATGCAATTCCCCAAACCCAAGCAGTATGTCCTTTGTAAATGCGAAGTTGTTTGGTATCACAAGTCCGCCAGAGGTGCATTTCGCCGTTGATTGCACCTGTGGCAAAATACTCTCCATTAGGGCTAAATCTGACTGATACCAGACTGGATAGTGTTTCCGTAAATACCGAACCTGTCAGGTCAGCATTCGTAAAGCTAGTATCTTGTAAATTGACATCTTTGAGATATGCTTGACAGATACTCAAATTAGAAAAATCACGCCCGCTCAAATCAATTTGTGATTGCTCAATCTGAAGTTGACGCAGGAGATTAATTAGGTTTCCAGCAGCGTATCCTTTTTGTAGAGGAGATTGCTGTTGTAAGTTAGCGAGCATCCGACGTAACTTAGGTTCTAGTTCTTTGCCAAAAGTACTGAGTAACTTCTTTTTGACTGGTTCCAGAATTAATCGCTCTTGTGTTTGGCGGATGTAATCAAGCGATCGCGCCTTCATGAGTGGATAATTGTCAACAACTCCTAAACAGTTTCCTTGGCGGATTTCTTGATAAGCCTTTTCAATCAATTGCTCTGTGACGTACTCCATGACAACAGATGAGGAGCGAAACCTACCTGAACCTGCTTCTTTTTCAATGAGCGTTCGCGGAGCGGTCTCTATGAGACATCGCCGCAACAAAGATTCTACAGCTTCTAACACACTAATTGTTGGTTCTGTTGTTATTAAGTCGTCTTTAAGTTCTGTTAGGGAAACATATTCGCGATGAATTGCCAACCAGTACATCAGCCGTTTTTCCAAATCTGATAGGCGATTAAATTGGTGGTCTAAAAGAGCGCGAATATCCCCATAAACTGCTGTTTCTTGTTGAATTTGGTTTAAAAATTCCGTAATATTATTGCTAAATAAATTATAAACTGTGGTGGCAACTATCTTTAACGCTAAGGGGTTGCCTGAATATCGTTCCACGAGTTTGCTTAACTGCTCATCTGGACAAGAAAACCCCTTATCTTGCAGCATTGCCCTAGCATCTTCTAGGTTCAGTCCTCCAAGATGCAACACTTTCACAGGGAGGTTTTTTCCCTCCAGTAGGGCGACTTGCTTAGGCTTTTCTCGGCTTGTTAGTAGTAAGCAGCTCTCATGTCCTGCTTCTGCAACCTTTTTAAAAAAATAGCCGTATTTCTCATATCCTTCTTGGTACTCTCCCGCCCTTTCGTAAGCTCTACCTTTACCACTACGCAGCACTGCTTCTACTTTATCTAAAATCACCAAACAACGGTGTTTCCGCAAAACCTCAATCAGCCGTAGGATTTTGCTGTTATCGTTATCTGGCAAATCAGGTTCAGCTTCTTTAGGTAAAAACTGTAGTAGCTGTGTGAGAAGATCTCCTAAAAGTGGAGCGTTGTGAAGCGATCGCCAAATCAGGTAATCAAAATCTTTCTGTACTTTTTTGGCAATTCGTGCTGCTAGGACTGTTTTACCAATCCCTCCTATGCCTAATATTGCAACCAACCGACAGCGCTGAGAACTATCTCCTAGAATCCACTGCTCTAACTTAACAATTTCCTCTTCTCGTCCCCAAAACCATCTACGTCTACGGCTTCTCCCCAATCCTCACGTGGTGTCCTGCTAATAGCTTTACTTATTTGGTACTGGGTTAATACGTCTGCTGAGGTTAGTGAGTTTTCTATACCACTGCCTTCTATGCCAAACTTGCGGTAGCTTCTCCTAATCTTTTTCTGACTGCTGGTTGAGAAATATTCAGCTTGACAGCTATCTCAGCACCTGGACAATCGTTTATTGCCAGCAACAAAGCATCTAGCTCTGTTTTGGTAACACCATAGCTGGTTGCTACCTCTTTGATGAAATTTTCAGGCATCTGAAACATATTGGCAGTAGCCTCCATTTCACCTTAGCTCCACATGACATATCGGTAAGTGAGACAACCCTCTTATAAATACCATGGTTGACTCAATGAGGAAACATGAGAATTACACAAACACGTCAGTTATTGCTGACAATTTTGTGTCAGTAGGTTGTTTCTCAGTTGTTTCTCATCTGATTTTTCTCTTTTTGGTGAGAAAAGATTATTTTTTCAAGACTCAGGAAAAGAACAATCTTTGTCTTTGTGCCTTGGTATTTCAATCATAGGTCACGTCTAAATGTTAACAATACTCGGTCAAAAATACAAAGTAAATTTACTTATTTTATCGATTGGTGAGATATTGCCTTATCTCTGTTACAGCCAGTCACTTTGTAACGAGAGCATTGCAATGCCCACCCTACTTATAAAACAATACAGTTCAGTTAAGGATTGATCCTCCCTAGCCCTCCTTAAAAAGGAGGGAACTAAGCCCCCTTTTTAAGGGGGTTGGGGGATTGTAACAAAACTAAACACCACTAACTGAACCGTATTGACTTATAAAATTTAATAACTAGCTTTCCGTAGAAAGTATCAAATGTCAACCCTATTTCTTCTATGAGCAGTTATCCTAAGAATTTGTACAACCTTTGTTGTCTCTTGACTCAGTGTAATACTCATATTTTTTGTATAAACTCTCGTTTAAATTATCTCATTGTGAGAAAAAATGATATTAAAAAGATAAAGCAATTTACATATACCTAATACTTTGTGAATATTTTTTATTCCAACACTTGAAATTTGCGTTTTTTATGTAATAGATTATAAATAAGTTATCTGTGTGTGAGAAAAATTGCAGGATAGAGTGACGTTCTCTTTGGATACAAGTAGTTTGCGGCTTTTTATGAGCAGTTCCGGTGATAGCAAAGAGTTTAGACTAACGGTCAACCTCACGGAGAAACTGATATGACCTTCTCAGGATTCCAAGAATTTTTGAGCAGTCCCGATGCCCTGAAGATGCAACTGAAGCTTGGAGATGCATCTATAGCAGGACCACCTGTAGTCACCATAGAAAAAAAAGGGAGGCAAGATATTGTCCTGCAACAACCTGACTCTATCGAGTTGCACCCAGTTTTTTCTCACATCAGCTTTCTACTGATTCAATCTTTGTCGGAAACTGGACATGGCGAATTTATGACCCGAAGCAAACAGGGGAAGTTTGAAACGATTGTGGAAGTAGGTGGACACGTTAGTCAACGCTATCTCTTAAGTAAAAAGGAACTGGAAGAAATTCAACAGATATACGACCAAATTCTTGAAAATTGGATCGGATGGAGGCAGTTGCGTAAAGAAACCTAAACAAGTGCCTCTTCAATAGTAACTCTACTGTTGAAAAGAAAAATAGCAAGGTAGAGTGAGGAGTAAAAGTGAATATCTGCAAGTTCAACAGACATTTGGCTTTCGATAAACCAGACGTTTACAAGCCGGAGAAGTGATAAAAACACTTCCCGGCTTTTTGCTTAGATCCGTTTTATTAAGGAGTCCAAGAAATATGGAACCACAGCAAGACAGTCGTCTATTGAGATTAGTTTCTCGTTTCCTGAAATATTTTCTACTGATACTATTTGGCTTTGCGATCGCCTATGTTATGTCAATAACTTTTGGCGTAGTAAATATTGCCCTCATCCTACCATTGGTATTCGATTGGGTTGGGCGGTTGGGACTTATCCTGTTTTGTTTGATAGCAATAACAGTGATTTTTGAGTCGTTGCGTTAATCGGCTCAATGCCTGTTACCCTTTTTGTGCTTTGTGGGGTCAACTAACTTGTATGACTGGTTAGGTTCAGGAGTTGGAGGAAAGGGACGCCCAGAGGTTGATGTCACCTCTTGCCCCGTACCTTTTCCATTAGAGTTGATGAGTTCGTACTGTCCGCTTATGGGAGTGCGATCGCCTGGGTTATACAAGGTGGATTGTTGTTTGTTGGTTGGCTCCTCTTCCCCCATCAAGAGTGTAGTGACAGCATTGTAGGTTAAAGCAAACTTGCATTGGATTTCAAAACCAGGAAGATAGCCACCGTGATAAGGTATTTCTTCTAAGTTGCTGAACGCCCCTTTAATCTCTGAAATTGGTTTTATCAACTGCTCGCTGCGCTGGCTCCAATTAATGAGTAAAGCATCCAATATCTGTTGAAACTCAAGCGCATGTAGTGTTGCATCATCTGGATTCGTTTGGCTGTCTACAACAATCAATATCTTTAAAGTGATCTTGAGCGTAGTTTGAGCTTCTGAAAAATCATCGTTCTTGCTAACTTGGGTATGAAACTCGTCTACATGAAAACCGAACTGCGCTCGAAAGTGTGAAAATTCCTCTGTTTGGAGTTGGTGACGAAGATAGGGTAGTAATCCCGCATCATTATCCAATAGGATTTGGCGAACGGTTAGGTCGTTTGTCATAATTTATCTAAAAAGTATCTACGTTAAAGCTTTCAAACTCAACATTTTGGCTTGAAACAGCAGAATAGAACATCCTCCAAAGTGACCAGAGTTAGCTCACTCTTTGTGCTGTTGCATTTTGTTCATCTAACACCCCCAAGAGACTCCCGCCACAACGCCCGTTTGGCGGTAAGAGGAATGGGGACGAGCGAGGAGTTTCACCCCTAAGCCAAATTGTTGCCAGGCGACAACAGGTAATAGGGTGAGCGACGAGTGAGTAATTAACATGAGGCGGATAGTGAGATATACGTGCTTCACAGATTTTGTGATAAAATGTGAGGCATGGAAAAAGCACACCGCTACCGTTTTTACCCAACTGCCGAGCAAGAACAGATATTGCGCCGGACGATTGGTTGTGTACGGTTGGTATTTAACCGAGCATTGGCAGCGAGAACGGAGGCTTGGTATGAAAGGCAAGAACGAGTTGACTACGTTCAAACTTCTGCAATGCTGACTTCTTGGAAAAAACTTGATGATCTCCAGTTTTTGAATCAAGTGAGTTGTGTACCATTGCAGCAAGGCTTGAGACATTTGCAAGCAGCCTTCACTAACTTCTTTGCTGGTAGGGCAAAGTACCCTAACTTCAAAAAGAAGCGCAACGGGGGCAGTGCAGAGTTTACTAAGTCTGCTTTCAGGTGGAAGGACGGACAAGTTTATTTAGCAAAGTGTTCTGAGCCATTGCCAATCAAATGGTCGAGGCAACTTCCCGACGGTTGTGAACCTACAACTATCACAGTTAAGCTTGAACCCTCCGGGCGTTGGTTTGTCAGCTTGCGGATTGACGACCCCACCGAAGCGAAGTTGCAACCAGTTGACAAGTCTGTGGGGCTGGATGTCGGTATTAGCAGTCTTGTGACCTTGAGTACAGGAGAAAAGATTGTTAACCCCAAGGGTTTCAATAAGCACTACCAAAAGTTGAGAAAGGCACAAAAAACTCTTAGTCGTCGCCAAAAAGGTTCTCGCAATCGAGACAAGGCAAGAGTTAAAGTTGCCCGGATTCAAGCCAAAATTTCCGACTCTCGCAAAGACCATTTGCACAAGCTGACAACTCGATTGGTGCGTGAAAACCAAACGATTGCCGTTGAGGACTTGGCTGTTAAAAATATGGTCAAAAACGCAAAACTTGCCCGTGCTATCAGTGATGCTGCATGGGGTGAGTTTGTTAGACAGTTGGAATACAAAGCCAAGTGGTATGGTCGTACCTTGGTAAAGATTGACCGATGGTTTCCCAGTTCTAAGCGCTGTGGGAATTGTGGTCACGTTGTTGATAAATTGCCGTTGAGTGTACGGGAGTGGGATTGCCACAACTGTGGGACACACCACGACCGGGATATCAACGCAGCACAAAACATTTTGGCGGTGGGACACACCGTGACAGTCTGTGGAGCGAACATAAGACCTGATGGGCATAAGTCCAAAGGGCAGTTGCAAAAAACCCGTAAGGGAAGGAAACAGAAACCTAAATCGTGAGGTTTGGGAATCTCCCGCTACACCGCTTGCGGTTAGCGGCGAGAGGATGTCAATCTGAAAGTTGTGTCATAATGTCGCCAATTGCCACGGTTCCACTGGTAATAACCTGTGCTAAAACTCCCGTCTGTGTGTGTTGAAAATGCTTTTTCAGCAGAGTCAGCAGGGAGATATCTCTTTCTCCCGTTTCTGGATTGACATCAATATTTAAGCAGCGATTAATTCTGGCTGTAATGGCAATTCGGGCTGTACCAAGTTGCATTTCTTTGCCTACCCAGTCAAATTCTCCCCAGGCGGGTACACCATCTAAAACAATATTGGGGCGGAAACGCCGGACATCTACCTGAAGCCCGGCTAACTCACTTAAATTGTCAAGAGTTGCTTGACTGATAAGAGAAATATGTACTGCTTCCCGGTCGGGATAGCGAGTTTTGCCATACTCTCCCACAAGTTGCAAAGGTGCGCGGTTTGGATGTCTAGCTGTCTGAGTGGGATAAATTCCTGCGAGGTATCCTGTGAAAAAAGCACCAATGCGATCGCGTCCTGTTGGGCTATTCGTATCAGCAACCAATAACTCTACACCTTTGCGCTTGACTGTTAAAGTGCCACTAGCTGCTTCGTAGTAACAATCCAACGCTGCAAGTCCAGCCCAGTCATTTTGCATAGCGAAGTGTTGCTTTTTCATCCACGGCACTTTTGTAGAGTCGGGATGTTGTGCATCTTCTTGGAACATTAACGCAAAAGAGCGATCGCCCCTGATGCCATGTCCAACTTGCAGCTCAACGCGAGCCTCCTTGGGAGGACCTTCGCTAACGCACTTTTGGGCGCTTAACCCTTTAAATGGATGGATAAATAACTCTTTGACACAAATCTTAGTCATTGGGAATGGGTAAAGGAGGAACTGGATTTGTAATGAGCGTTTGCGTTCACTACGAACCCATTTCTATTTTTGCTCAATCCTTGAGAGAACCCATCGACTTCTGTGCTACTGGCTGATTTTTTGCAGTACCATTTCCTGCACCTGTGATGCTGCGGAAATAAAAACCACCAACAGTTACTAAAAAGACAACATATCCCACTGCTTGCACAACATATAAATATTGTCTATAGCCAAATAAGGCTTTGAGAACAACGCCAGGGAACTGTTCGTCGGGTAGGATCTTGGAAGTATCCCAAAGCATTGGACCTAAGATACAAGAGTGGATTTTAGTAAACCGTTCGTAATAAAAACAAAGACTTTCTGAGGCGCGATTGCTCAGAGCAAGGGTAGTAAAAGCTTCGTCGAACTTATGCAAAGCCGTCATCACTAACCCAGCCACAATCAACACTAAGAAAACCCCCATGACCTGGAAAAATTGGCGGATGTTAATTTTAACGCCCCATTGAAATAACAGCACGCCAATTGCAGCCGCAACTGCAATACCACCAAGAGCGCCAAGACCAGGAATAAGCCCTTGTTGAAAGTTAGCAGCGATGAACAGAACAGTTTCAAAGCCTTCGCGCACAACGGCAACAAATACTAAAGTAAAAACACCCCAACCAGCATATGAATCCTGTTTTAAAGCACCTGTTACGGCTCCCTCAACCTGAGCTTTCATAAATCTGGCTTGCTTGGTCATCCAAATAAGCATCCAGCTGAGCATAACAATTGCTAACAAGCTGAACACACCTTCCATCAATGGCTCAACCACTGATGAATATTGGGGATTAATTGCACTTAGTGCATGAATGATCCAAGTGAACAAAAAACCTATAAATGCACTGACAACAATCCCAACACCAACACCAGCATAAACCCAAGGGTTAAGGCGCGATTGTTTAGCTTTTTTCAGCAAAGCCAGCACAATGCCGACTACGAGAGCAGCTTCTACTCCTTCTCGGAGTGTAATCACAAAAGTGGGTAAGGCAGCACTAAAATTCATTCTTTATCCTTTGTCTTTTGTCCTTGGTCATTAGTCATTAGTCCCTTAATTTTTACTAATGACTAAGGACTAATAACTAATGAGTGTTAGCTGAAATCGCGTAACATTTTCTTCAGTTCGAGATTATGCATCTCTTCCTGACCAATCATATTACGGGCAAACTCTTCGATATAAATGCTAGCATTGCTAACAGTTTCAAGTAGGTCTTTGTACAATTCAAGTGCTTTTTTCTCGTGTACTAAGCTTTCTGCCAAGATATCCTTGATTGAATGCTTATAAGTTTCTTCGATGGGAGAAATTCTCAAGCTGGGATGTCCTTCTATACCTGTGAGAATTTCTCCTACTTGTTGGGCATGAAGTAAAGACTCAGTAGCCTGTGCTTTAAAAAAATCCACAATGGGAATGCGGTAAGGACCAGTTACCATTAAGGAATAGTGAGTATAACGCACTACTCCTGCTAACTCACACTCCATGATTGAGTTTAGCAGGTCGATTGTTTTTGTATGGTCAAGCTCTTGCATCATGTTGCTAATTCTAGTGATACGTTGAAGTTTCTTAGGTTATGAGTGATGAGCGATGAGTTATGCTTTGTTCATTCGCCGACGAGGGGTTAAAGCTGAGGCAATCCAGGTTCACCCAACTCTTCACTCCTCAGTCTTTGTTCACTGCTTACTCACTTTAAAGTTTTGAGTGAGAGTAAAATGTCAGCCAAGTATCACTACAAACAATTCAAGCAGGCTATCGCTGCGCTTGTGTGCTGGAACTATCAATCACTTTTTGAGAATTTTGTTCAATGGTTTTCACCAGGCTGGTGACATCTTCGGGAGTTTTGACTGGTTTAGCTGGTGGAACTGCAGAGGGCCAAGCTGTTGTCAGTTGAGCCATACTCGTTTCAATTGCTTTATGTTCTGCGGGATGCTCTTTAGCCAATTTGCTGGAAATCCCTTTGTATAAGTCGTTAGCGTAGTTGACAAAGCCACGGGAATCTTGATATTCAATGGCTGCAGAAATTTTTCCATCTGCAATCGCCGCACCATATTCTGAGTTAGCTGCATCTAGCAAGGCGTTCATTACCTGGAGTACGAATCTTGGTTGCGATCGCTGATCTGCTCCTAAAGCTGTCACAGCGTTATCAATAGATTGCATGGAAGAGGCAAAATCAGTTTTCACCTTGGCATTTTTAGGGTTAGATTTGACGAAATCTTGCAAACTAATCAAAGATGTCTTAAAATCTTTGACTTTACGCTCATTTAATTGCTCTTCTACATCAACATAAATCTCTTCAACTGGATGTCCAATGTGAGGTTCCGCCTGTTTTGGCTGATTTTGATCCAACAGTTCTTTTGCTACCAAAAGGTGTCCTTTCATTAACCCGAGTTTCGTCATGTAGTCAACATCTTTTGGTTCCCCAGTCAGAACCACTTCCTGAATAGTCACCTGATCTTTAATTTGGTTGAATTGCTCTTGAGTAATCACCTTTTTCGAGACTAAGTCCTCAGGGCTGATGTAGGGACGACTCGCCTGAATTTTGTGCGATAGTGCTGGAACACCAAGCTGTGCCTCAAACTTATCCAACTCCGACAAGATCGCATTATTAATGTTGATTTTCTTTTTGTTACCGTGTCCGCTGTGACTCACAGTCTCAGTAGCCTGGGGGCTGGAGTTAGTAGCCGGTGTCGAATTTTCTGCCGTTGGCGTACCATTACAGGAAGTTAAAGCGAAAATGGCTGCAGTAGCAAGAGTTAAGCAGATGTAACGGAATTTTATCATTGTTGCTCCTAGGAGTATTTCAAAGGTAATCATTAAAACATTCAAACAAGTATTGATCGATGGATTTGACAGTATATCTTAGATTTTGCTATGATACTTTCTCATAAATGAGATTATTTTTCAACTATTTGCTAAAATTTTATGGATACTTTGATAACAATTCTCAGTTTTTGAGTCACTGAAATGCTTATAGGGGACAATCTTCCTAATTAAGAACTGATGCTACATTTGCATATTTGAGACTGTAGAGGAATTAAACTAGGCACGAAAGAATCGACAACAAAGCCATTCTCCTGACCGACAGTCGGAGGGCGCATTATGTTCTAATCATAGAATCAGTGTTGTCAGTCCTACTAAAGTAAACCCCCTTGCAATACCGAATCAGGTAGCAAGGGGGGAACACAACTGGGAGAAATTGAAAACTGTATATTCCTTTTTCAGCCTGTGGCTGCAAATCTTGTTATTTGAGGAGACGCTGTTTGAACTTACCGTCAAGTATCAAAGATTTAACATGATTTGCGAAAAAATTTTATGAATGCAAAAAATATCCGCGAGTTTTCTTCTAGCCAAGCCCGCACACTGCTCTTGTGAAAATCTGCAATGTAATGCATATATGCTAAGTTGCCAGTTGCAATACCCAAAAATGCAACAACAGTTGACCAAAATGTTAGGGTACGCATTTGAGGGAAAATTTTACTCACTTTCCAAAGTAATGGAAATCCTAAATGTCCTGTGTGTACAGCAACGATCCTTGCACGTAATGCTCTCAAACCGTCAATTCTTCCCATCCATTGATGACAACGACTAAGATGCAATAGGTTGAATAAGGGCAAAAATAGAAAGATACCAACAGACAATAAGTTTAGTCTATTAATTGCAACTTTAGCAATATCTAGCTGCTTTGAAAATTCCCCAAAAATTGAATCAACACGTGAATATCCCACCATAACAAATCCTCAGTTGGTGTTCAACAAACAATTATTGATGATGAGGGAATCTAAATTAGGAAGTCCCCTCCCATTAGGTAAATGGGGTGCCCTGGTACTTAAGAGAAACTTCTCGAAAGTGTATGCTTTTTTTAATACGTTTTACGCACTTATTTGAGCATACATACTTTTACGGAAAAAATCTACAGTCAAAAAAATAATAGATTTATTCTTTGACATAATGGTGATAATTTTTTGTTATTGTTTTCCGTGAGTTTCATAGCAAAACATCTTTTTACTGAGTTCAACGCGATGCTGTTTTTTTTGCTTTTGACTGATGTAGTTAAAAATGTTCTTGATTTGCTCAATACCGAGGTGTTGCTGTTGGCTAATTTGCTCAATGTTGGCATGATTGATTTGGGAGTAAATACTCTCTTCATACCTTCGTGTGTACTTCCTTCGCCAATCAATAAACTGCAATCGCTCAGTAATGTATCGCTGGCAAACTCTGCAATAAAACTGGCGACGTGGTACTTTTAAATACACTTTCTTACCATAAACTGGTAAATCTCTCACTACAATTGGTCTGGTTTGATGTAATTCTTTCGTGTAGTTACGGCAATGCGGACAGTATGTACCTTCAGCTAAAACACTTAACTTAAAGGATACTGAATCGTGAGACAAATTACAAGATTCTACGGCTACACCAGGTAAGTTTAGTAAATGTGTGAAATGTATGTTCATCGGAAAAATGTCACCAGATATTACATTTGGCACCATGAGTTTCTAACCCACTGGTGCTATCGTTGTTCAGTCATTGCACAGGAGTCGAATCAGGATTTTTTGACGACATCTAGGTAGTGATTTTTTAGAAACAGGCTTTTCTCCTCACAGGAGTTTCAAGATGCACAAAGCCATTGTCACCCTTCTCCGGAGCATCCCTGACAAATTTCAACTCAAAGCTTTCTTCAGTAATTATGCGTTTGTCGCCATACTATAACAAGTTCTACCACATAATATGGCAAAATCTCTCATCAATAAAAAATAGTGATAAGTAATTATTTGATGCACGGGTAAGCTTTACTGTGGAAAGCAGCCACTTTGAAGGTTATGGGAAGTCACCTTTAACATGTTTGCTTTAAGATGTCTGCACGGTTTTCAATTAAATGCATTACAGTTGTGATTTCCTTGTGGGACAGGTGTCCTCACCTGTCGGTTTAATTCAGGGCGGGCAAGATGCCCACCCCACAAAATCTGTATTTAATACTACTGAGAACTGCTATATCTAGTCAGGAAGTTTTTGCCGTCTTTTGAGAGTTACTCTCAGCTATGACTTCAAATTGACCCATGCAGCCGTTTTCTGCGATCGCATCCTGATGGGGATGAAACATATACATACCCGGATAGCGAAAGGCAAATTCCAAGATGTGACGTTCCGCTATCCCCATCGTAATCACATCAGTTTTAGTAGTGGGTTTGGTAGTCATTCCCGTGGGATAGACGTCAAAAAAGTTGGCGTGGAGGTGAAACGTCACTGCTGGATCGTATTCAATGATGTTGAGAAGATACAGCCTAATCAACTGATTTTGGTAAATGGGGATAGGATTATCCTTGTAGTAGTCAGGCAGCCCGTTGAAGGCATAATATTCGTTACGGCTATCGTCATTCACGTCATACCCAGCCATCACTAATGCGATCTCATCAGCTCGAGGACGTGGAGTGGGTGGATCGATGATAAACATTCCATATAGCCCTTTGGCAACATGACGAGTTACCGGCTCAATATGGCAGTGGTACAGATGAACGCCATAAGGATCAGCATCAAATTCATAAATAGTTGCTGTACCGTGGCGAACTGGGCGAATACCATCCATTTCTGAGGGGTGGACGCCGTGAAAATGTAAAGAGTGGGAATGTCCCGCCTGGTTGAAGAACAGTACCCGCACGCGATCGCCTTGTTTTGCCCTGAGTGTTGGTCCTGGTATGCGACCATTTAAATCCCAGATATTGTAAGAGACAGCATTGTTAAGTTGAATCGTGGAAGTACCCGCAGTCAACCGAAATTCTCGGATGGTACGTCCGTTTTCTTGTTTTACTGTGCCATATTCAAAATCCCGTAGCATCTTGGCTGGGTTAGCAACCCCGGAAGTTGGCTCCATCTCTAGAGTTGGCACTCTCACGATTGACTTATTTTGGGCATTAAGTATTTGCCATAACGCCGCACCACTCACACCAGCGCCTACTAAACCCAGCTTCAACAGATTACGACGGCTTATTACTTTTTCTTTTTCTAAAGCAAATATATTAAGCATGGTGTTATTACTGATACTTTATTGATACTGGATAGCAAAATAAAATTGCTAATTTTTTTCAATTAATTTCTTTTGAAATACTAAAGTCATTAATAATTATTGTCAATATTTCTCAAGCTTTAAAAATTATATAATAATGATTATATTTATCATTATCTTGATTTCTCTCGGTTTCTTGTCTTAACATTGCATCGCTAGTACAACACTAAAAAGTCTCGTGAAAAATTTTAATTTTTCTTTATTGCTTGCGATAGTTACATAGATTTAATTATTTTTGAAACAACAAAATGTCAAAAGGTGTATGATGCATATTTCTAAAGGCGAGATAGTGGACAAGGTAGTCAGAGGCTCATATCTTGCACCAAATGCCCCTGCATACTTGACTAAATAAGCAGGAACCTTTGCTAGTAAAGATTATTCTTGAGTCAAAACGCCCGCCGATTTAAACTAAAAGCTTTAGATGCATCTCTAGGTACTTATCGTGTCAAAAATTATTCTTAAATCAAAACGCAAATCAAGGTTAGTGAGTCTTACCTTGATGGCAGTGGTAAGTTTTTACTTCATTGTGTGCCTACCCAAACCAGCGTATGCTATGCATATTATGGAAGGTTTTTTACCACCAGGCTGGGCAATTTTTTGGTGGGTTGTAGCATTACCGTTTTTTATTTTGGGGCTGCGCTCCCTGACTCGCATCACTCAAGCCACTCCTGAATTAAAATTACTGCTAGCATTGGCAGGAGCGTTTACATTCGTACTGTCAGCATTGAAAATGCCTTCAGTGACAGGAAGTTGTTCCCATCCGACAGGCACAGGATTAGGAGCAGTGTTATTTGGACCTTTAGCAATGTCGGTGCTGGGTAGTTTAGTGTTGCTATTTCAAGCATTGCTGCTAGCGCATGGCGGTTTGACAACACTAGGAGCAAATGCTTTTTCGATGGCAATTGTCGGACCATTTGTTGCCTTCTGGTTATACCGCTTGATTATGCAAACTGGCAAGCAAAGGTTGGCGATATTTCTCGCATCTGCTGTTGCAGATTTAACCACCTATCTTGTGACCTCCGTGCAACTGGCTCTTGCCTTTCCCGCAGCTACGGGTGGTTTTATGGCATCATTTATTAAATTTGCCGGAATTTTTGCGGTAACGCAGGTACCCTTGGCAATTAGCGAAGGGTTTTTAACAGTCTTGGTATGGAATTGGCTTTCCAACTATGGTCATCAAGAACTGGAAATGTTAAACCTAGTTAAACCAAACAGCTAAGAGTTGGTAGAGATTGCTTAGTTGTTAGTGAGATTTTTTGACAACTAACAACTAAGCTATTAACAAATAACAAATAACAACTCACTCTGGATTCATGACTCAGCAAAATCAAAAATGGAATAACTGGCTGTTGCTGTTAGCAGTGGTGGTATTGGCAGTAGCACCACTAGTATTTATCAAAGGCGCAGAATTTAGTGGTTCTGATGACCAAGCAGAATCAGCAATTAAAGAGATACAGCCCCAATATAAACCTTGGTTTAAATCATTAATTGAGTTGCCGAGTGGGGAAGTTGAAAGCTTATTGTTTAGTGTGCAAGCAGCGACGGGTGCTGGTGTGATTGGCTACGTGATTGGTTTGTACAAAGGGCGCTCCGAACAAAGCAAGAAACAAAATGAAAATTCAGATTGACACACTTGCTTACACTAATCGCTTACGGTGGTTAGCGCCAGAGCAGAAATTACTGTTTGCCACTGCCCTGCTGATAATTACTGCCTTTGCTCATCCGCAAGTTCAAGTTTTGATATTCTTTTGGATGAGTCTTTGGACAGTTATTTATGCAGGCATTCCTGCTAAAACTTATTTGAAATTAGTCTACGTTGCCACTCTATTCTGGTTAACGAGTTTGCCGGCTTTAGCAATCAATGGCATAGAGGTATCTCATCTAGATTTTGTGCAACATGACTCAATTATAGGATTGACTTTTGGTCATTATTATGTATATATCAGTCATCAAGGTATTGAGCAGGGATTGACAATTTTAACACGAGCGATCGCCTCTTTATCCTGCCTATATTTTGTCATGTTAACCATCCCTTTTTCCGAACTTTTGCAAACATTGCGTCGTATCGGCATTCCAGTGCTTTTAACTGAGCTTTTATTGCTGATGTACCGCTTTATCTTTGTCCTTTTAAATACTACTGCCGAGTTATGGACTGCTCAACAATCTCGTGGAGGCTATCGAACTTTTAGTACTGGGATGAAAAGTTTAGCACTGTTGATTGGACAACTACTAAAGCGAACCATAGAAAACTATCGTCAAGTCTCGTTAAGTTTAGCAGCACGGGGTTTTAGTGGAGAATTGCGGGTTTGGCATCCTCATCGCTATCATCAATCGAAGCGCCATACCATAGAAGCAATTGTCGGCTGTGCAGTATTAATAGGATTAGAATTGTGGAAGTATGCAGGAATGGTTACTTGAATTTGAGCAGGTACATTATACCTATTTAGGTGCGCAACAATCGGCTCTGAATGGTTTAACACTACGGATTCCTGCTCACAAAAGATGTGCATTAATTGGTCAGAATGGTTGTGGAAAAACGACACTATTTTTATTAGCAAATGGTCTATACAAACCAAATAAAGGTAGTGTGCATTGGCAAGGTAGCTCACTCAAATATGACCGTAACTCCTTGATGAAGTTACGTCAAAAAGTTGGGTTAATTTTTCAAGATCCAGAGCAACAACTGGTAGCTTCTACTGTTGAAGAAGATATTTCTTACGGCTTGTGTAATTTGGGGTTGCCAGAAGTAGAAATTCAACAGCGAGTCGAGCAAGCTTTAGTAGAATTTGGTTTAACTGAACTAGCTCAAAGACCAGTTCATCATCTGAGTTTGGGACAAAAAAAGCGAGTTTCCATAGCAGATGTGATGGTGCTACGACCTGAACTACTGCTATTAGATGAACCTACAGCTTATCTGGATAAGTTACATACTCGTAACCTCATGGCAACCCTGAAAAAGATTCATGCAGCTGGGACAACAATCTTGATGGCAACTCATGACCTTGATTTAGTTTACCGCTGGGCAGATTGGATATTTGTCATGGATAAAGGACGACTTGTTTTGGAGGGAAAGCCACAGGATGTGTTTACTCAACGCGATATTTTAGAAGAGTTACAGTTAGGAGTACCACTCATATATGAAATGTTATTTGCTGACGGAGTCGCTGAAGAGGGACCTGTTTTGGAACGCTTACGGCAAAGAATATTGAATTTATTTCGCTACTTTTAAAGCAAGGTCGTTAACCAGGTTTATAGCGCAACTCAATTGAATGAAGTACAAATTTATCTGTGTCCATCTGTGTCCATCTGTGGTTGATTATTTCTTTCTATACCTTACTTCGGGTTGCAAACCGTAGATATTGGATTACGCTTGCATAAGGACACTGACTTGATTGACAGGTGCATGTTCAATGAGACAGTAAGGGCGACTGTAGCTCAAAGGAGGTTCTAAAGCGTGAGCCTGCAAAAATTCTGAATCATTCATCACCCGTTCAGTCTCACCATCAAACACAATTTGTCCTCTGCTTAGCACAATGGTGCGAGAACAAAGTTCTAAAGCTAAGTCTAAATCATGAGTGGCAATCAGTTGAGTGAGAGGCAAAGTTTGCAACAAATCAATTAACTGGCGACGCGATCGCGGATCTAACTGGGCAGAAGGTTCATCTAATACCAAAACCTGCGGGTTCATAGCTAAAACACCTGCGATCGCAATGCGTTTCTTTTCACCACCAGACAAATTATCAGTATTGCGTTGCCCATACCATTCTGGATCAATATCAACTGCTGCTAGCGCTTGAAGAACTTGCTCTTTGAGTTCCTTGTCTCGTAATCCCAAATTCATCGGACCAAAAGCAACATCTTCCCACACCGTGGGCATAAATAGCTGATTATCTGGATTTTGAAACACCAGCCCGACAAAATTCCGAATTTCTCGCAAATTTTCCGGCGTTACAGACCACTTGCCAATAATCACCTCTCCTTCCTGAGGCAGAATAATTCCATTGAGGTGAAACTGCAAAGTGGATTTTCCTGAACCATTCGCCCCAATTAATGCAACCCGTTCCCCAGCTTCGATAGATAAATTAATTCCCTCGAGAGCCAGAGTCCCATCAGGGTAGGTATAAGTCAGATTTTTGATTTTTATCGGATTATGATGCATCGAAGAGTGCTGTCACTTAATTAAGTAAACTGCTTGTCCAAGTAGTGCCAAAATGACCGTCAAAGTCAGAGCTATAACATCTTGCCGTCCGGCCTGTGGTACTTTTTCTATCGGTGGGAGTCCTTGATAACCCCGTGACAGCATCGCCTGATGAACGCGGTTACCTCGCTCGTAAGTGCGGATAAACAGCGCTCCGAGCATGTTGCCAACAACGAGGCGGATAGTACGGTTGCTGTTCATCAAATTGCGAGAGGCTGCGGCTCGTCGCATGGTGTTAAATTCGTTCATCAACACACCAATATAACGATACATTGATGCTAAAATTGCTACCAAAAGCGGCGGGGTTCGCAATTCAATCAAGGCATTGAGTAGCGCCGATACTGAAGTTGTTAAAGTTAGCAAATTCAACATCAGCAGCGACAGCAGCGTCTTGAGCGTGACACTACCTAAGACAGTTAGCCCCACTGTGGTAATCTGCAACGGACCCCAAGCCCAAAGAACCGTGCCACCTCCGCGAAACAAAGTACCAAAAAGTACAACACCAACAAAACCAAACTCAACTGCTAAGCGTTTCAGTAGCACGGTGAGGGTGACTTTACTGAGTAATAAAACGCTTGCCACAGCTAAGCCATAAATTGCCCAAGTCCACCAATGTCCATTGGGTGTGAGGACAATGGCAAACACCAGTAGCAATGTACACAGTATCCGAGTACGAGGGGCGAGTTTGTGCCAAGGAGTGACCTGTTTACTATCAACATCAAAAGCTAGCGCCCCAATATGCAGCAGCATCTAGTTAAAATTTTATTAAGTTTCCTGGTTTATTTTGAATCATCAGTGTACTCGGATTCATCTAACTCAGGGTGAGATGAACTACGTCCACGCACAACCAGTTTGCCAATTCCCCAAGCCAAGCCAAAAACTGCTAAAGTCCCCACTAACCCAGCTATAGGAGTGGCAACGGCTTCTGGTACACCTCTAAGGGCGTATTCCTCAAAAACAGCGTAGAAGGGCAGCTTTTTCGCTGGTGCATCTTCAGCGGCTTTATCTTCAAATTTAAGATCCTGGGAGACTCGATCCAAGCCATCAGGATCTTTGCTGGCAAAAGGAGAGAGGAAAACCGCAATGAGCAGGGCTACACCCAAGCCAGCTATGACAAAAGCACGATTGCGCGATCGCGAGAGATTATTACTCATATGCATTATCCCTATTGATGCCGAGAGAGAGGACGAGAGGCAACAGCCTTGCGCGGCGGATCGTAGAACATATCCGGGCGAGTCCGCCAAATAAACGTCAGTGCTATTACGGTAATCACTGCCTCACCAATACCGATAATTACGTGCCAAGTTGCCATTGCCGCCAACGCCACGGTTAAGGGAACTGTTCCAGATATTGCCAGCTCGATCGCACACAAAAGTGAGCCAACCATTACACTTGTCCAGGCAGCAACGGCTGCGCCAATGACCATTCCTGACAATTTATTGCGACCGATGGCAAACCGGATTGCTTTGTATAAGTAATAACCAGCAAATGTGCCAACCAATCCCATATTAAAGATGTTGGCTCCTAATACCGTCAGACCGCCATCTTGAAACAAAACAGCTTGAACGATAAACACCGCTACCATCACCAGAGAGCCAGCCCACGGACCTAATAAAGCTCCCGCTAGGGTTCCACCCAAAAGGTGCCCGGAAGTGCCGCCAGGAATCGGGAAATTAATCATTTGAGCAGCAAAGATAAAAGCGGCACACACTCCCATCAGGGGTACGGCTTTTTCCTGGTATTCTGCCTGCGATCGCGAAAGTGCGAGTGCAATTAAACCGATGGCAATTACCCAAGTAATAACGATAACAGGTAAATTCAGAAAGCCATCTGGGATGTGCATGGCTAAATAAGGCTGAATGACCCTATGTAGCCAGCTTGAGTATGGAATCAAAGGAAACACGATTATACCCGTAATTTAAAGACTTTTTTAGCCAGATTATGCAATCTAGGGAAATTTATAATTAAACTAGGAATTTTTCCATAATTCAATGCGATGGGGGGCATTTTCAAATAAATACCTGTGTGCTGTTTGTTTGATCGTGCCTGAAGTGATAACAAATTTATCTAGCTTGGGGCGATTGGGACCACAAAACGCTTTACATAACAGCAAGCACAAGTCACTACCGCATCCGCCTCAAGCTTGCAGTCCCTAAACCTGCGCTGTCCCGGAGTACTACCAAACTCAGTGGAAGAATTGAATTATCGAAACACCAACCAAAACGAGTGAGTCATTAGTTAGTATTATTTGGGTTTTATTGATGGTTGGGTGTTAATGTCTATTTTACGTAAATACACTGTTATTGTTCCTCTTAGCTTGAGCATCGCCCTTTTGGTTACTGCTTGTAGTGACAGCAAAGCCTCTCAATGTCAGCGACTGATTGATGTCGTAAACAAAGGAAGTGAACTGATTGATAACAATAAAGGGCTGCAGGTGACAACAAGCTTGCAACTATCCAAGGATTTGGAAGCTGTGACCAAACAAATCAAGGAGCTGAAGTTAAAAGATCCCAAGCTTCAAGAATTTCAGAGCCGTTTTGTGCAGGGATTTGAGACTTTCAGTCAAGCGATCGCCAAGGCGGGTAGGGCTCTTGGTTCAGCTAAGAACGCACAAGACTCATCAGAGGGTAGGGCAAAAATTCAAAAGGCTAGAGGAGAAATCGATACGGCTTTGACAGCAGCGGCAAATACTGCTAAACAGTCTGATGATCTGGCATCTCAGGTGAATAAGTACTGTAGCCAAAAATGACATCGCTGAAACTCCCTAATAAATGCAGTTACTTCTTTAGACAGTTGACAATCTTTAAAAAGATGTATTGTTTTTCATCTGCACGTTAGTCGCCACAACGGGGGGAACCTTCTGAAGTTCGCCCGGAGGGAAAAATACATGATGGATTGCAAAAAGTCTATTTCTGGAACTGAATCAGGGCAAGATGAAATCTATAATCACAGCCAGCACAACAGCACCATTCCAGGTGAGAGTCTCTATGGTAAAGCTGTGATTTACACATTGGCTATACTAGTGAGTTAGCGTGTTTGATTGACCATTTGGCTAGTAGCCATTTTTACCACTCAATGGAGTTTTGACTGTCAATCAGGTAGCTTATAACTATACAGGGAACCATAATCATTTACACATCTTCAAGGAAGCAGCTATGAAAGCAGAACTCATTGAATTGATACCTAGAGTCGTGCAAGTCTTGCAAATCAACATGCGTTGGATGACTTGGAACTTATTTCTCGCTTTTATACCTTTGGCTTTAAGCGTTTGGTTGTTTCGCAACAGGCGCGGGCGATCTTGGGTTTGGTGGTTGGGATTTATAGTGTTCTATGCTTTTTTACCGAATGCACCTTACCTGCTGACTGATATCATTCACCTTATACAAGATATCCGTACAATTCAATCTGTGTGGATGATAACTCTTGTACTTATCCCGTTGTATGTGCTAGTTATCTTTGCTGGATTTGAAGCTTACGTTATATCCTTAATTAATCTAGGTTATTATTTACATCGCATCGGTAAGAGTCAATGGATTTTGTGGGTTGAGTTAATTACCCACGCTCTGTGTGCCGTTGGTGTTTATTGGGGACGTTTCTTACGTTTTAACAGCTGGGATTTTGTGACTCAACCAGATGCTGTGCTGACTAAAGGAGTAGAGGACATTCTTGGCAAACAGCCTCTCGTGATTATTGCTATTACCTTTGGCATACTTGTCGCTCTGCATTGGATTATGAAACGAGTGACTTTAGGTTTTGTTAACCAAGGAGAAAACAACATAACCAGGAAGTCAAAACGTATTAACCCAAACACGCCCAATGTTGAATAACCAGTCTTCGATGGAAATAAGCTACAAGAGTGTAAGGTTGTTAACGAATAGTTAATTCAAACTCCTAATTTTGAATTTTTTTCAGCCCTACACTCTATATGAACAAAAATCATACCTAGATTTCCTGCCATAAGAAAGATGAAACTTAATCTTGGTTAACGTGAAATAAATCCAGATCAAATAGTCAAAGGAGAAATTTCCCATAGAACCGTTAAATATATCAGCGGTTTTGTTTGGAATTTCTACTCACGTTAATACGAGGGATATGGCATGACATTAATTTCTAGAGAGGAAATAAAAACACTACTAGAACAGCCAAGACAAAATTCTGTTTCAATTTATATGCCTATGCACCCAGCCGGACCAGAAGTTCGGCAAGACCCTGTTCGCTTTAAGAATTTGATTAAAGAGGCTGAGGCTCGCTTAATGGATGCAGGTGTTGAGCATAACGATGCGGTTGCATTGCTAGCAAAAGCCCATGGACTGGATCGTTCGGATTTCTGGGAACAAATCGGAGAGCAAGGACTGGCAGTCTTTATTTCTAAAGATATTTTTCGCTACTATACCCTGCCTCACAATTTTGACGAGTTAGTTGTGGTGACAGACCGATTTCACATTAAGCCACTACTGCCGATTTTAAATGGCGATGGCCGTTTCTACTTACTGGTTCTTAGCCAAAAGGATGTGCGGTTTTTTGAGGGAACACGCTACAGCATCCAAGAGGTAGAGGTGGAAAATATGCCTAAAAGTCTGGATGAAGCTCTCAACTATGATGAGACTGCCCAAGATGGTCAGTTCCGCATTGCTACATCCAAAGGCGGAACCGCCAATTCTTTCTCAGGCGCACAGCCGGGTGCGTTTCACGGTCAGGGTAGCCCCGACAGGGATAAGCATCAGGAAGCCATCCTGCAATTCTTTCACGCTGTTAATGGCCCATTACAAGAGAAATTGCGAAACCAAACAGCGCCTTTGATACTGGCTGGGGTAGAGTACTTGTTGCCTCTTTACAGAGATGCAAATACTTACCAGCATTTAATCGAAGAAGGTATCAGTGGAAATCAAGAGATTCTTAGCGCACAAGAACTGCACGAACGAGCTTGGCCGATTGTTGAGCCGTACTACCATAAATCGCAACAAGAGGTTGTAGAGCGATTTAACGAATTGTTTGGTGGTAATACTGGCAAAGCATCCAACGAACTCAAGGAAATTCTGCCGGCAGCTTATTACCAAAGAATTGATTCTTTATTGGTTGCAGTTGGTCAGCAGCAATGGGGATTGTTTGACCCTACCTCAGAAACCGTTTATTTGCACCAAGAAGAAGAAGCTGGCGATGAAGATTTGTTGGATCTTGTTGCTGCTCATACCTTGTTAAACGGTGGTACGGTCTACGCCGTTCCCCCAGAACAAGTGCCGTTTAGCACACCTGTTGCGGCAATTTTCCGATATTAATTTTGTTGGTGTTGTATAACCTTAAACAAGGTATACTCTGGATTCAGTTTATGCCCAACACTTAAGATGTAAGCCCGGAAATTAGTTTCCGGGCTGTCTAGAAGTTAACGATGGGAAGGGTATTAAGAACTTTGCGATACACTAGCACCCTTCACCTTGGCTGGTATAATAATGCCATAATAAAGTTGACCCAGAAGCCGCAGAACGGGCACGCTATCGCTACTCGTGCTTGGAACACTTTGGGGAAGACTCTCAGGCTTACGGGTATGCTGCTAGTTTTGGTATGAGTGAGTCTTGTGAGAAACAAGCCGTTAATCAATTGATCGAGTTACAACGTAAGACTGCGGAGTATGCAAAACAGGATGGTCGGGTTGCACAAGACGAGTTTTTCTACGCAGAACAGAACGCCCGACTGGTGAAGGATGCTGAAGAATACTACCGCTCGATGTTTCAGGGGCGGGTATCGTCATGGAATGTGCGCGTTCGCGTAGCGTGCGCTTTGCGCATTCGCCACATGGCAGAAACCTTAGATCATCTCGTTGCCCATTTAGATACACAACGGAACCGGACAAAGGTTGTGGTTTGGGAGCATAACTCCCACCTAGGCGATGCGCGAGCAACCGACATGGCAGATGCAGGTGAACTGAACGTGGGGCAACTTGTGCGCGAAAAATATGGTCGTGATGCTGTACTTGTAGGCTTTAGCACCTACACGGGCACGGTCACGGCTGCTTCTCGTTGGGGTGGTGTGACAGAACTCAAACAAGTTCGTCCGGCATTGTCAGGTAGTTATGAAGCTTTGTTTCACGATACAGGTTTACCTCGGTTTTTACTGAATTTCCGACAAGACAATCAAGCAGTCACAGGACTGCGAGAACCTCGATTAGAGCGGGCAATTGGTGTGATTTACCTGCCCAAATCCGAGCGTATTAGCCACTACTTCTATGCACGACTCCCCGAACAGTTTGATGCAGTGATTCACATTGATGACACAACAGGCGTAGAACCTCTGGATCGCAGCCCCCATTCCCAGACGATAGAACCGCCGGAGACATTTCCCTCTGGTGTCTAATATCAAGTCCGCTTAATTACGGCAGGTTCAAGAACTTGCGCGCACTTAGTCGGAACAGGCTATCTGGTAGGATAGCTCTCAAGGCAGGCAGCCATGCCTGATTGCCAACACGATACCGCAATCGCGGTGACTGGCTTTGTGCCACCCTAAGAATCATCCGTGCAACTTTTTCGGGATTATCACCATGTGCAATTACCTGACTGATTGATGAGGGCAGCACCTCACGTACAGTGTCGTAATCGGCATAAGTGGAGGTCGCTTGCGACATGTCGTGATTAAAGTTGGTCTTGAAATAACCAGGCTCAATTAAAGACACTTTGATATTGAAAGGGTCTAATTCCACACTCAGTGCTTCACTATAACCCTCCAGTGCAAACTTACTTGCTGAGTAAAAACCTTGACCGACTGCCCCTACCAATCCCGCTAGCGAACTCATATTGATAACATGCCCGCTACGCTGCTGTCTCATCGTTGGCAAAACGGCATTGGTGAGACGGACAACACCCCAGAAATTTGTTTCAAAAATATCCTTGGCTTGTTCTAAGCTTGTTTCCTCAATCACGCTAGCGTGTATTTGTCCGGCATTATTGATCAACAAATCAATACGGTTAGTTTGCGCGAGCAACTGTTTTATACACGATTGTACTGACTCGTCAGATTTCACATCCAGCGTCAGCATTTCTACACCCTGGGAGGCGGAATGTTGCTTGCGACTGGTGCCGAAAACACAGTAACCCTCTTGAGCAAGTAGATGAGCGGTTAACTGTCCAAACCCGGATGATGCTCCTGTAACCAGCGCGACCTTTTTGTTAATCATAGGTTCTCATTTTAGATACTCCTACTTCCAAACATAAATGCGCCTCTGCATTGGTTGTTATAGCTCAAGAGAGAAAGTCCTCGGGAAAATCAACATTGTGGACTGATGATTTGGGCTTGTGAACTACCCAGTCTTGCCTTCGGCTATTCGGGCAAAGCCCGTGTCGAAGACATAGGCTGAGCTTCTGTACTCATAGGCGAGTGCCGAAGAACAGACTTTCGTCCAAGCCTTGGTCTTACCTCGCCTCCTACAGCAGAGACGGCTGAACCTTCCGCCTTTAGCACTCTGATGCCTTCTGCTCTAATATTGATGGCTGCATTGCCATCTCGGTCATGGTGAGTGCCACAATGGGGACAAGTCCATTCCCTCACATCTAATGACATTTCACTCATCTGATAGAAACAATTAGAGCAGAGCTTAGAACTGGGGAACCACCTATCTATCTCAACCAACTTTGCTCCTTTACGTTGTAGCTTGTAGGCTAAGAAATTGGTGAATGTTCCCCACCCGACATCAGATATTACCTTTGCTAAATTGTGATTACGAAGCATGCCCTTGACATGAAGATCCTCTACTATAACAGCTTGGCTATCGCTGACTAACTTGTAACTAAGTTTGTGTAGAAAATCTTGCCGCGAGTTGCTAACTCGTTCGTACACTTTGGCAACAACTTTTCTATACTTATACCGTGAATTACTCCCCTTTTGTTTACGCGCTAACTTTTGTTGTTTGCGTTTGAGATTCTTTTGATGCTTAGCAAGATGCTTAGGATTGTCGTACTTATGAACCTTACTGCCGTCTGTGACAACAGCAAAGTGCTTCAATCCTAAGTCAATGCCGTAGACCTTACCTTCTGCGCCTGACGGATTTTCGCCCTCAATCTCAGTCAGTATAGATGCAAAATATTTCCCTGATGGAGTCTTGACTACTGTACAAGTCTTGATTTTCCCCGAAATTGATCTATGAATTTTGGCTTTGACTACTCCGATATTGCCTGGAAGTTTGACATTGCCCTCTACAATTTTGACGTTTTGAGGATACTGAATAGACTGTTTACCGTGCTTAGATTTGAACTTAGGAAACCCTGCACGTTTATCAAAAAAGTTTTTGTACGCTGTGGTTAAGTTGAGCGTCGTAGCTTGTAAAACCTGGCTATAACATTCACTCAACCACTCGGTTTCCTTCGCTTTTTTAAGAGCAGGCAGAAGTGCATTGAGTGCTGAACGTCCAAGTCCTTTACCCGTTTCTTTGTAAGCTTCGATAGACTGTGATAGCGCATAGTTCCACCACCAACGAGCAGAACCAAATGTTTGAGCTAATAGTATTTGTTGCTCTTTAGATGGGTATAAACGGACTTGCAGGACTTTGTGTAGCACTCAATATCACCTACGCAGCATCTCTTAATTTTATCAAAATATATAATTAATGATAAAAAAATCAGACAAGTTTGAGGATTGCTGATACATCTTCCTCAGCAGCTTACGGCTACTATTATTGGCCGAAGATGCATATGCCTTCGGTGCCGTTAGGCATACGTCATCCTCCGGTGTCCATCCCCACCAAAGCTGTGGTTGAGGGTGGGGACTTCCGCGAATTCGTTAAAATTGGGACACCAGGAAAATCCTTCTCAAAGCGGGTGCGTTATCTCTACTCAAGAAGTTTAGTTCTTAGAAAGAGATAATTATGAGAGCTATGTATCGTAGCGCCAAATTATATAAATGTAGCTGTACAGCAGGAGTAGCGTTTGATGGCTAAATCAATCGTTCCATCAAAAAGGATCGGCACAAAGTTCATCAACTGGTTGCTCGAAGAAGACCGAAATGAGAAGGAAGGACCCTACCGCAAAGAAGAACACCGCTGCCATCCTTGGTGGCAGGTTATGTGCTTGACAGGCGTAGATTATTTCTCGACCCTTGGCTATCAACCTGGTATTGCAGCATTGGCAGCAGGCTCTCTCTCTCCTGTAGCGACCCTGATTCTGGTTTTGCTGACGCTGTTTGGGGCATTGCCGATTTATAGGCGCGTTGCTGCCAAAAGTCCTCATGGCGAAGGGTCAATTGCTATGCTCGAACACTTGCTTCCTTGGTGGCAAGGCAAGCTATTCGTACTCTGCCTACTCGGCTTTGTAGGAACCGACTTCATCATTACCATTACCCTTTCGGCTGCTGATGCTACTGCCCATATCATCGAAAATCCGCTCGTGCCAACTTGGCTTCACAGTCAGCAGGTCGGTATTACGCTGGTACTCGTGGCATTACTAGCCGCAGTTTTCCTTAGAGGTTTCCGAGAAGCGATCAGTATTGCAGTCTTTTTGGTTGGATTTTATCTACTGTTGAATTTCGTTGTCGTCAGCGTCGGTTTGTATCAGATTCTGAATCAACCTTCTGTGATCACTGATTGGCAGACTACTCTTTTTGCAACGCATCACAACCCTTTGATCATGATTGGCGTAGCCCTCCTGATATTCCCAAAGCTTGCTTTGGGATTGTCAGGCTTTGAGACTGGGGTGACGGTTATGCCTCTGGTGCAGGGCAGTAGCAACGACACTTCCCGACAGCCCAAAGGGCGCATTCGCAATACCCACAAGCTGCTCACTGTTGCTGCTGGGATCATGAGCTTCTTTTTGCTCACCAGTAGCTTTGTAACGACTCTACTGATTCCAGCAGCAGAATTTAAAACCGGCGGCAAGGCAAGTGGGCGTGCCCTCGCCTATTTAGCACATCAGTATCTAGGCAATGGCTTTGGCACAATTTACGATATAAGTACCATCACCATTCTCTGGTTTGCAGGTGCATCCGCAATGGCAGGGCTTCTCAACATCGTACCCCGCTACCTGCCGCGCTATGGCATGGCACCGAATTGGGCACGCACAGCGCGACCTCTGGTGTTAGTCTATACAGCTATTGCTTTTGTTGTCACAATTCTCTTCAAAGCTGATGTGGAAGCTCAAGGTGGGGCTTACGCAACTGGCGTGCTTGTGTTGATCACCTCGGCTGCGTTTGCTGTGACCTTGTCAGCCCATCGCCACAGAGCCAAGCTAGGAAGGCTCGCCTTTGGAACCATCACGCTGCTGTTTATCTATACCACTGTTGTCAATATCATCGAGAGACCTGAGGGGATTAGGATCGCTGGGTTCTTCATCGGTACTATCATCCTCAGTTCGCTGGTTTCACGTGTGTGGCGATCGGTCGAACTACGAGTGGAGCGGATTGAGATTGACGAAAATGCCCGTCGCTTCATTGATCAACAGAGCCGAGGTGCGATACGACTGATTGCTAACCGATTGACTGAGGGTGATGTGCGAGAGTATGCTTTAAAGGAGCAAGAGGTGCGCGAGGACAACCATATTCCGCTCAGCGATCCGATCCTGTTTCTAGAGATTCGGGTATCCGATGCTTCAGAATTCGCAAACATCATCAGAGTTAAAGGGGTAGAGGTCGGTCAGTACCGCATCCTGCGTGCTGAGAGTGCAGCCGTCCCTAACGCGATCGCCGCTTTACTTCTCTACATTCGCGACCAAACGGGTAAGATTCCGCATGCTTATTTTGGTTGGGTTGAGGGAAACCCGATACAATACTTGCTCCGCTTTATCTTGTTTGGTGAGGGGGATATTGCTGTGGTTACGCGTGAAGTTCTTCGTAAAGCTGAGAAAGATCCTGAGCGGCGTCCTGCCATCCATGTCGGAGGATGAACGACTACTAGGGATGAAAAGGAATCAGGACGAGGCAGTGCGTTGCGGAGCCAGTACTGCAGGAGGGCTTCGCCGTGAGCGCTCAGCGGCTCGAGTGAGCCTCGCCGAACTCCGAACGGTTTCCCGACAGCCAGGCGACTGCCGTGCCTCCTAACGGAGGAGCTGCGCTAACGCATGATTGCGTGCGCTTTACGCATACCCGAAGGGGTTTCCCGACCTAGGTATCTGGCGTTGAGGTTCCCTCCGTTGTAGCAACTGCCGTTCAGAATACCCCAGCAATCAAGTCAGGGGTTTCAAGCGTGGATATTTTTCTTTATTCACAAAACTGTAAAATCGCTTGCTCTAAATCTCCCTTGGACATCCAGTCTAAAGAATCCCCAAGCTGGATTCTGGTTCCTGAATTCTGAATTTTTCTTCGGTTTTCTTCGGTAAATAAATGTAAAGCACTGTGTCACTTTTGGCACAAGTGCTATATGCATAAATAGCATTACTAATAATAGCATATTTTGACCCAACTGGCAATAGAACCAAGTGTAGTTAGTGGGTAATGCTTCAAAGGAGCCACCCCAAGGAGATCATTTTACAGGAGGCATCATTGGTACATTGCTGAGTTCACTTTTGTTGGATCGCTGGTGGCGGGAACGTACATACGACCTGAACGGCAAGACCATACTGATGACAGGAGGTTCACGCGGGTTAGGTCTAGTCATGACGCGTCAGTTGATTGAGGCAGGCGCACGTTTAGCAATCTGTGCGCGTGACACAACAGAACTGGAACAGGCGCAGACTGAGCTAGAGCAACGAGGTGGAGAGGTTCTGGCTCTCCCTTGTAATGTGACGGATCAAACCCAGGTTGAGCAGATGGTGCAGCAGGTGCGCGATCGCTTTGGAGCGGGCGTACCGATTGTCAACTCTGATTACCAGCCATTAGCCCGATGGTCTGCATTTTTCCTAGCAGCATGGGAAGACATCAAGCTTTGGCGGGAGCGACCGGAATATCAACTTCTCAAGCAGGATATTGTGCAAAAAGCAGGAGACGCTGCTAGTCGTCTGTGTCCTGCTGTTGCGATCGGTGAGCGGGAAGTGCGCGATCTGTTGGACAATCCCGAAGATTTTGAGCAGATTCAGCAGACGGTGCAAATGTTCAAGGATGTTTTGCCAGAATTAATTGTACAGGATGCTCTATTTCACCTCGGTCTAGTAAATCCTCAACCCGTTACTACAATTTGAGCTTCATTAAGGTACACCCATGACAACCAATGCTACTAGAAATGAACCGCCGATAGACAAAACATCTGATACCCAATATCCAATCGAAGATTTGCTGCGCCAACGCTGGAGTCCTCTGGCTTTCAACGATCAACCAGTTGAGCCGGAAAAATTATGCAGTGTCTTAGAAGCGGCACGATGGGCAGCTTCTTCTTTCAATGAGCAGCCATGGAGCTTTATTATTGCCACTAAAGACAACCAAGCTGAGTTTGATCGTCTATTGAGCTGCTTGGCAGAAGGGAATCAAGAGTGGGCGAAGAACGCTCCGGTGTTAATGATTTCTGTAGCAAAGCTTTACTTTGAGCGCAATGGTGTGGAGAACCGACACGCATTTCACGATGTTGGGGCGGCAGAAGCCAACTTGGCAATCCAAGCAACTGCATTGGGTTTATTTATCCATCAAATGGCAGGGTTTGACGTACCCAAAGTGCGAGAACTCTACAGCATTGGTGAAGGCTACGAGCCAGTTGCCGCAATTGCGCTGGGTTATTTAGGAGATCCACAAACTTTATCTGAAAGGCTGCTGCAACGAGAGTTAGCCCCGAAAGCGCAAGCCCTTAGAAGAATTTGTGTTTTCCGGCACGTGGAACCAACCCTCACCACTCGTCAAGAGCCATTAAATACTCAACAGCGTGAAAGGAAATTACCTATGGTTGCTACACAGCCTCAAAGAAATCAAATTTTAGGCAATGACAAATTGATGAGCGATCGCGTCGTTCTCATTACAGGAGCGAGTCGCGGGATTGGTGCAGCCACTGCTAAACTACTGGCACGGCACGGAGCAGCCGTTGGTGTTAATTATTATGGCAGCGAAGAAGCTGCTGGGCAGGTGGTGGAAGCGATTACATCAGAAGGGGGTCAAGCGCTAGCCGTCAAGGCAGATGTGAGAGATCCTCAGCAAGTAGACGCAATGGTACAACAGGTTGCAGAGGCGTTTGGTCCAATTGATACGCTGGTGATCAATGCCAATGCTGGGTTTCCTATTGCTCCCTTCATAGAGTATCGCTGGGAAGATTTTGAAGCAAAACTGGTTGGAGAACTCAAAGGTGCTTTTTTTCCTTGCAAGGCAGTTGTTCCATCCATGATTGAACACAAACGCGGCTGCATCATTGCAGTGAGCAGTAGCGTGTCTCGCTCTCCTAGTCAGGGATTCTCTGCCCATAGCACGGCAAAATCTGGATTAAATGCTTTTATAAAGAGCCTCGCATTGGAACTGGGTCCCCACGGAATTCGTGCCAATGTTGTAGCACCCGGATTGGTACTGACCGATGCAACAGCTCAGGTACCGCAGGAAGACAAAGACGCTTCTGCTCAAATGGTTCCATTGAAACGAAATGGACTACCGGAAGATATTGCAGGTGCAATTCTGCTGTTAGCGTCCGAGGAAGCGAGATTTATCTCAGGGGCGTATTTGCCTGTTAGTGGTGGTCTTCAAATGCTTTAAGACTAGACTCCGGAAAATACACGCTATGTAGGCGAATTTCCTTCAAAGAGGCTGCGCCAAGGCCCCGAAGATGAAACTGCCGTCCGTCGTGCCGGGGTGCAGTTTCAATAGGCAGCCCATTGGATTGAGCAACATCAGGCGCTCATCTCTCAACTTGCAGATGTATAGTAACCGGGTATCAAATATGCAGCGAGAAGTCACAGATACAGATGGAACCACCTGGTCATGTGTTCAGGCATTTTCGGGTCTTTCCGATAACGCAGAAACCAAAGATGCGGCTCAAGTCAAAGGAGAACCAGGTACTTACTGGGTTGTCTGCACCCCAAGCGGCGGTGCTCAGTCTGTCCGCCTAAAGTTACAAGACGAATGGGAAACTGCTTACTCTGATGAGGCGTTATTGAACGAGATTAAAGCGCAGCAGTAGACCTTGCAGAATTTATACAGTAACTTTTGAGAATGCCTCTATTTAATGCAGATTAGGGGGTAGCGAACCTAGCATTAATGAGGCATTCTTGTTGTTCATTACGTTCTTGTACAAGACAGAATTCATAATTCAGAATCCATTGGTTGGGGATTCAAACTTGCAACCAATAGTTGACCACCAAAATCCTAGATTTGGTGTGGTGTTTCGCCATTACTCATCACAAGCGTCGGTTAACCTTCATCTGTAAGCGCAAGCGCATACTACGTGTTGGCACAAGCCTCTGCAGAGCTTACAAAGCAGCGTGGCGTCAGCCATATTCTGGCGGCTTACGAATAATTCTTTCTGCTTAAACCAATACTTGCCCCTCAGGTATAGAACTCTTCTGGGTTGCTACTAGAAAAGTTCTGAGTTCTTGGTCAATGACAAATTTCTTCTGTCATAGCAGGTTTAACGATAGCAATATGGTGCATCATGAGTATTGGTACAAGCTATTTTCAATATCAAACGTGAATAAGTATAAAAATCTATCATTTTTCCAATTCTAATAAATAATTTACGGTAGGCGATTGAAAAAGATTGAGTTTTGAAAAGACAAGGAATAGTTCGGTGTCATATTACAAAGTCTGTAGGCTATGTTGATTGATTGAGTTGACGCCGCGCTGCTTCTAAAAGTATCCTTTGCTCAGCACGAGCGATCGCCAAATATGTCCGTTCAACAGCTTCTGGTTCCACAGAAATGGAAGTGATGCCCCACTGCACCAGTTGCTCAATGATTTCAGGATACAGCACTGGTGCTTGACCACAGATCGAACAAGGAATCCCTGCACTTTTTGCCGTTTGAATGAGTTGAGCAACAGCACCCATCACGACCGGATGACGTTCATTAAACGCTTTTGCCAGTTGTCCTTGCTCTCTATCCACTCCTAGCAAGAGTTGAGTTAGGTCATTTGTACCAATTGAAATTCCTGTTACACCTGCTTTTACATATTCTGGTAGTAAAAATAACACGCTTGGCACTTCTGCCATAATCCACAATTGAAATTGCGGTACTTGAGTTAACTTTGCTTGCTCAACTTTTTGACGGCAAAAGGAAAACTCTTCCACTGTGCGTACAAAAGGTAACAACAGGTGAACATTGTTGTATCCTGCTTTCTGTACAGCTGCCAAAGCAGCCAATTCTAACTCGAAAACGGCGGGATTTTGCAAATAGCTGAAGGTGCCACGTTCCCCCAGCATAGACTGGGTTGAAGATTGTAGACTATCGTTAAAAGATAACAGTTCATGAGAACGCCAATCCAAAGACCGATAAAAAACAGGTCTTGGTGCAAAGGCGCGAGCAAACTGCATAATTTGCTCACGCAAACGCTCAAGCAATTCTGTCTGGTGTCCTTCCCGTACCCAAGTATGAGGGTCTTGCCCTTCCAGTATATTCAGAGCCATCAGCTCACTTCGTAATAATCCCACACCATCTACAGGTAAGCTTTGCACTTGCTCTATCAAACTGGGCTGGCTCAAGTTAACCAGCAGTTGAGTTCCAATCATCGCCCTTATCGGCGATGAGGGCGATGAGGGAGATGAGGGAGATGAGGGAGATGAGGGAGATGAGGAGAAATTCCAAATTTTGAATTTTGAATTTTGAATTTTGAATTGATTTGTCCCCTTGTCCTCTTTTCCTATCTCCCCACCTTCCCCAACTTCTCTTGTGAGACGATAAACTTCTCCCTTGTCGCCATCAATCAGTAATCTTTCGCCAGTCTGAATAATTTTTGTAGCATGCTCTACTCGTACAACTGCTGGTATTCCTAATTCTCTGGCAAGAATAGCAGCGTGGCTAGTTAATCCTCCTTGATCAGTAATAATACCAGCAGCATTTTGTAGTAGCGGTAACCAGTCAGGTGCTATTGTCGGTGCGACTAAAATCACTTGCTTGGGTGGTGGTTCTGGTTTTTGCTGTGAATTAATAATCACATGAGCCGTTGCCGTCACACGTCCCGGTGCTACTGCCAATCCCTTAAGCAAGTGGAAATTAGAAATCGTCGCTTGAGGGGTGCTAACTTGGGTCAGGTATAACGTCTTTATTGGGTCACAACAGAGAGTCCACTCAAAGGTAAAATATTTACCTATTTCTTTGACCAGCTGATTTGCCAGTTGAATCAGTGGTTGCAGATATTCTTCTGGTAAAGCGTACTGTTTTTGCTGGTCTTCGTCCAATAGGTAAGTAACAAGACTTGAGTCATCTGAGGTAAGCGGCGAAGCTGGCACGGTTTGTAAAGTAGCTACAGCTGCTGTATCATTAAGACAGTAGGATAGCATTTTATTGCCTAGTTGCTGCTCTCTGACGGCACCAGTTACCGGATGGATGTAGTAAACATCTGGTAAGACATGACCTTGAGTTATTGCTAGTCCTAATCCGGATGTAGCTAGGATTTCCCATTCAGAAGAGTTGGCATACAGTGAGCCACTAGCGATCGCATTCTTTAAAGGTTGTACCAAAACGCCCAAATTAATTTGTTGCACTTTTATGCCTGCCCATTGCCAGTACAATAAACTCTTGGCACGAAACATCTGGCTCCAAGTGCGCTTCAATGCTAGGGCGATCGCTTGTTCATCACATCGACATACTTGGGATTCGAGTAATCCAGATGTATTCCCTATCCCATGTCTGGCAGTTGGCACGACAAAACTTGGTCGAAAAATCAGGTATGCAGATTCCAATTCTTTAGCTGCATCCACGATTGTACTTAACAGGTGCGGTGGCAAAACAGCAGTACTAATTTCTTGACGTAAGCGCCCAGCAACCTGCTGAAGTTGACGCCAATTATTAACATCTAGGTGTAACGAAGAATGCGGCAAGTCAGCGACTAACGCCTCCGAACTGTTGAGAGTTTCTAAAAATTCTCGCAAAACTTCCGCTGAAACCACAAAACCAGGCACCACCGGATAACCACGCTGCATGATTCTGCTTAAATAATATGCTTTATCACCAACTTTGGCGCGGTCTTGCAGTTTAATTTGATCAAGCCAGTAGAGTTTGTCCACTCAATTAATTTGTTGTCTATTGTCTAATTGCGACGAACACGGAATGACTGTGTCCGTAAAGTAGCCTAAAGTACACTACGGCTTCACAAATGGCAGGTAGTCAGTTGTCATCTACTAGAAAACTACCACAACGAGCTTCCACCATTTTTCCACCATTTATGTTTAATTATGCTGATTTAGCCTGTGGTTATGGCTGACTTTTCACATTATGTGGAAAAACCAACAAAGGAACCTAACCCTCCAGTTCCCAACCTTAGTAGGGAAGGGGCTAAGGTAAAAGCCTCTCAAAAGCAGGAGAGATGAATGGAAGCGAGATTTTCCAGATAAAAGTGAAAAGTAAACTGGTTATGGTGATTAGAGTTCAGAGAAAATACAACGATGGTAATAAAGGAGTTTTCAATGCAAAAGATACCTATCAGGATATTACCATTAGAAACACCAGTGATTGTATATTATATCTCGATCAGGAATTGACAAGGATCAAGCATTGCCTAGCATTTACTACATTGCGCCGAATGATTGGTTGAACATCACTTTTAGATTGTGCCTTGCTTTGCTCATTGGCGCAATTATTGGCATAGAACGCGAAATTAGACACAAACCCGCTGGTTTGAGAACTCATATGCTCGTGAGTTTTGGTGCAGCCTTGTTCACTCTCATATCCCTAGCAGCAGGTACAGACCAACCGAATGCCGATGCTATCTCACGAGTGATTCAGGGCATTGCAGCTGGTGTGGGATTTCTTGGTGCAGGGGAAATTCTACGTGAATCTTCCCAAGAATCAGCGCGAACTAAAATTCACGGACTCACCTCGGCTGCAGCCATTTGGGTTTGTGCTGCTTTGGGAATTGCTGCTGGATGTGGTTGGTGGCAGCTAGGATTAATAGGTGCGTTGTTGTCTTTTTTAGTTCTAAATGTTTTTAAACGATTTCAAAGCTAAAAAAGTACTCGGCAGCTAGGAACCATAGATACAGCAATGGTGTTCTGCCTTCTGCCTTGTTCAATAACTAATAACTCATGAGCGAGATTTCTCCAGCTTTAACAAAAAGAATTTGAGAGGAATTCAGCCATTGGGAATCAAAAGAACCCAAATGTGTGGTAGTAATTAAGGTTTGAAAGCGGTCTTGAATTGTATCAAGCAACTGATTTTGTCGGGATGGATCTAGTTCAGCTAAGACATCATCAAGCAGTAGCAGGGGTGGTTCTCCAACAACTTCTTCTATGAGTTGCAATTCTGCTAATTTTAACGCTAGTACTAAAGTTCGCTGCTGACCTTGAGAACCGTATTGACGAGCAGGTGTTTGATTAATCGTCAATTCTATTTCGTCGCGATGGGGACCGACAAGCGTCGTTCCTTGGTGTAACTCGGCAACAGCACGCAGCTGTATTTTGTCTAAAAAAGCCTGCTGTATTTGTTCTGGATGATTATACTCTAAAGAGATATTGGGGGAGTACTTGAGTTCTAGAATTTCTGTACTGCCACTAATACTAGCGTGCCAAGCACTGGCAATAGGGGCTAGTCGTTGTATAGCGCGATCACGTCGTCTAATCACTCGTGTACCCGTGCTAGCCAATTGTGCATCCCACACAGCCAGTTCAGATTGTAGAGACGAGAGGTGGCGCGTCTCTACATTGTGTTTCAAAAAAGCATTGCGCTGTCGTAAAACCTGGTGATACTGCTGTAATATGTGAGCATATACGGGTTCGAGTTGGATTAACAGAGTATCTAGCCAGTTGCGGCGACCTTCAGGACCACCGCGCACCAAATCCAAATCCAAGCTGGAAAACTGCACGGCATTGAGGACACCGAGAAAGTCCATCTGACGCCGCAAAGTTTCACTATTTAAAGCAACAGTGCGGCGACCATTTCGACGGAGAGTTAAGGTGAGATCGCTGATGCCAGTTTGCCGTTCTAAAGTGGCATGAATTTGAGATGTCGCTTCCCCTTCCCGAACTAAATCGCGATCGCGTGCCATTCTATGCGATCGCAATGTCGCTAGCAATTCCACCGCCTCCAACAAATTGGACTTTCCTTGAGCATTATTGCCCACCAATATTGTTTTAGGAGCAGTAAACTCAACTTGCTGCTCTTTGTAGTTGCGAAATTGTCGGAGGTCAAGGGTTTTCAGGTACATAAGGGGATGAGTAGGCTGCTACCCTTAATTTTCTTGTAATAAGGGCGGGCAAGATGCCCACTCCACAAGAAATGTCTTTAATACAAGTGAAAATTCCCGCTTTATACAGGTTTTTTACCCATCAACCGTAAGAATAACTTCTCCATTTCAATCCACACAAACATCAAGGCACTAAAGCCAAAGCAAATACCCAACTCAGTTGGACTCAGCCAGTGGGTACCAAAGAAAGCACGCAAAGGCGGCACGTAAACGAGCATCAACTGTAAGATTGTCGTAACGACCACAGCTCCCAGTACATAGGGATTTGAGAAGGGATTCATTTCTATAGTCAATCGGGTATTCGAGCGAATGGCTATAGCATGCCCCATTTGGGCGAGACATAGGGTAGTAAATACCATTGTCTTCCAAGCTTCGCGATCGCCCTGATACCCAGGTGCATTGGTATAGTTATAAGCCCACCACATCAAAGCAATTGAGATAATCGCAAAGACAATGCCAATGCGAATCATATAAGAACCCAATCCCCTAGCAAAAATACTTTCGCGAGGGCTAAAGGGCGGACGTTTCATCACGTCGGGTTCAGGAGGTTCTACAGCTAATGCCAGCGCTGGTAAACCGTCTGTCACCAAGTTCATCCAAAGAATTTGCAAGGGGCTAAGGGGAACGCCTCCCAGCCCGATAATTGGTGCAGCGGCAATTGTGATAACTTCGCCAATATTACTACCAAGAATGTATTTGATAAAGCGGCGGATGTTGGTGAAAACAACTCTACCTTCCTTGGTGGCAGAGACAATAGTAGCAAAGTTGTCATCAAGTAACACCATGTCACTGGCTTCCTTGCTCACATCGGTGCCTGTGATACCCATTGCGATGCCAATGTCAGCTTGTTTGAGGGCGGGGGCATCGTTGACGCCGTCACCTGTCATGGCGACAAATCTACCTCGGCGTTGCAGTGCTTGAACAATTCGCAGTTTATGTTCCGGGGCAACCCTAGCGTAGATGCTCACCAAGTCAACCTGTTGCTCTAGGTCTTGATCGCTCATCCGCTGCAATTCTTGACCTATAAGGACACGGTCATCTTCTTTAGCAATTCCTAAATCGGTAGCGATCGCTCGTGCTGTTAGTTGGTGGTCACCAGTGATCATGACTGGTCGAATTCCCGCGTCTCGACATTCTTGCACTGCTGCTCTCACCTCTGGGCGGGGTGCATCGAGCATTCCTACCAACCCCAGCCATACCAATCCTTGCTCGGATGCCTCATCTGACCCTTCCGCTGGGATTTCGCTGAGGGGTTTGTAGGCAAAACCCAGTACCCGCAAACCTTTACTCGCCATTCTTTCATTTTCTGCTAAAATTTGACGGCGTTGCTCATCCTTCAACGGCACTGAGTTCGTGCCTACGTAATTGTGAGTACAACGTTCCAAAGTTAGCTCTGGCGATCCTTTGGTGAACATTAAGTAACTTTCAGATTGCAGTAAGTTGCTAATCACAGGGTCTACCGATGTCAACGGCGATACACCTGTCTGGACTTGCTCAACCTTACAAATTACGCTCATCCGCTTGCGTTCCGAGGAGAACGGGAACTCGCTGACGCGGGGCAGCTTGCTGTCCCACTGGTCTTTTTCTATTCCTCCTTTCGCCGCTAGCGTCACTAGTGCGCCTTCTGTCGGGTCGCCCAAAATCGTCCATTGCCCCTGTTGCTGTTGTAAAAACGAGTCATTACACAAAGCACAGGCAACTAATAAAGTTTGGATTTCTGGATACTGGTCTATGGAAATTGTTTGACTATCCAACTGAAAATCCCCTTTAGGGGCGTAACCTTCTCCAGTCACACGAAAAGCGCTGTTGTTCGTGTAAACTGACTGCACCACCATCTTGTTTTGAGTTAAGGTGCCGGTTTTATCGGAACAAATGGTGGTTACAGAACCGAGGGTTTCCACAGCTGGCAGTTTGCGAATCAAGGCATTCTGACGCACCATCCGCTGGGTTCCCAATGCCAGCGTAACGGTAATTACGGCGGGTAAACCTTCTGGCACCACAGCTACCGCCATACTTAAGGAAACTTCCAAGAGTTCTTGTAAGTTACCGCCACGCAAAAGACCGCCCGCGACGACGATCGCCACCAAAATCAAAGAACCCGTTACTAGGACGTTGCCTAGTTGGCTCATTCGTTGTTGCAAGGGAGTGGGTTCACTTTCCACCGCCTGCAACATCGCGGCAATTTTGCCAAGTTCTGTTTGCATACCAGTATTGGTTACCAGAATCTTGGCTCGTCCTTGGACGACTTCAGTGCCTTGAAATACCAAATTGATGCGATCGCCCAATGATGTCTCTTCAGGCAAGATAAGTTTTGCCCGTTTGTTAACCGCTTCGGCTTCACCAGTCAGTGCTGATTCTCGCACTTGCAGGTTAGACTCTTCTATTAGGCGTCCGTCTGCGGCGAACTGCACCCCAGCTTCCACCAGCATCACATCTCCTGGCACCAGATCCTTGGCTACGACCTCCACTGGTTTGCCGTCGCGAATGACGCGCACGTTGGGAGAGGAGAGTTTTTTCAGGGCTGCCAAGGCTTTTTCGGCACGGCTTTCTTGGACATAACCGAGTATGCCGTTGAGGACAACAATCGCTAAAATGGCGATTGTGTCTTTAAATGGCAACTCCCCAGGTTTCAACGAGCCTTGTTGCCAAGCTAACAGGTCTAAAACCCCAGAAATTATGGCTACGGCAATCAGCATCAACAACATAATGTTCTTGAACTGATCCACCAAAATTTCCCAAGCGCTGCGTCCAGCAGTTTCTTCTAGTTCGTTGGGGCCATATTTTTGCAACCGCTGTTGTACTTCTTGGGGCGTTAAGCCAGTCTCTGCATTTGTCTTGAGCAGTTCCAGTGATTTATCAACTTCCAAACTATGCCAAACGGCGGCGGCTTTTTCAGGCAGAGAATGAGCAGACATCGTGTAAGTCACAGGGAATGGTTACAAAATTCGATCATAATTTAGCAATGGCTAGAAAACCATCAATACCAAGTTACATTAGGTTGAACTATAAGCTGTACAGTACAGGTGTTATTCTTAACGGTTGCCAATTTCCTCCTGAGGATAACATGGATGTCCTTACGACTGAAGAGGAAGTTCATCACACAAAATATTGATAATTATGAGTAATAGAAGTAAGGAACTTTGTCACACAAGACATTCCGCATTCGATTCTAGGCGTGCTACACCGTTGACTAAATAAGTTTAATATGACTTTTGCACTCCCCAGTTTTCCATCCACCAGCCAAATGTTTGGCAAAAGGACAATTCGACCCCTTAGTGCTGCCGCCCTCTGTGGCATTGCCTTCATCAACGATACACTGATTGCTATTGATACTGTTAAAGGGCATCTGCTGGAAATTGACCCTGACTCTGACAACGTCAAAATTCTCAATCCCCATCAAGTCAGAGAATTTATGGATGTAACGGGTCTTTCGGTGTGGGAGGATACTCTTTGGGTGACTCGGGGTAATAGTGTTTATTTGTCCAAGCTGAGTTCGTTAGGTTTAGAACATTTTGTCACCTTGCCTTATCCGGCTGATGGCATTGCTGTTTGGGAATCAACTGTCTACGTCAGTTGTGAAAAGCAGGGGGACATTCTGATTTTTGACCGCGATACGCGAAAACAAATTACTAAATTTTATGCCCCTGGGGTCGGGGTGGAAAGTTTGGCAGTGGACGAGGAGACGCTTTGGGTGTGCGATCGCACCGAGCAAACTGTCTACAGCATTGACAGGGCGACTGGGCAAGTTGAATTCAGCGTGCTGACGCCGTTTGATTCTCCCTCGGGGATAGCAATACATCAAAATAGCCAGACGGGCGAGAAAAATCTTTACATCGCCTATGCCTCAGAAGAGCCGTATGTCCGGGATAACCCAAATGCTGACCCGAGTCATCAGCTATCTTACCGCGATCGCACTTTTATTCACCCGCTACATTACCATTACAATCCAGATAAACGCTACGCCCTCTCTAATGGCTATCTGATTGAAATGTCTTATGTAGAGGAAATTTCTCCATTAGAAGAGGTGTATTTACCAGAGGTAGAATGGCGTATCGCCCTGCCATCCGAAACTGATCGCCAAAAGGTAAAACACGTTGAATCCATTGGTCTACCTTTTATAGAAGAAGTGATAGAAGGGCAACGTGTTGCCGTATTTAAATTTGATGCCCTTACCCCAGGCGAACGGCATATTTTTGGTTGGAAAGCAGTTTTGGAAGTCCGGGGAATTAAGTATCGCCTCACCCCAGCAGATGTGGAAAATATTTCCGAACCATCACCAGAATTTCAAGACCGCTACTTAGTAGATGATGACGATTTGGCAATGGATACGACCATTGTCCGTCGCGCTGCTCGTGAAGCAGTTGGTACTGAAAGCAATTTGCTGCGGAAAATGTATAGCATCCGTAATTATGCTTACGACGAGTTGTCCTATGGCATTAAACCCCACATTGACACCCCAGATATCGTTTTAGAACGGGGCGTTGGTTCCTGTGGCGAGTATGTCGGCGTTTTGCTTGCCTTATGCCGTTTGAATGGCATTCCCTGTCGTACGGTAGGTCGCTACAAATGTCCCCCGTATGCCGAATACCAGCACGTTCCCCTGCAACCGGACTTTAATCATGTTTGGTTGGAGTTCTACGTACCTGGTTTTGGCTGGTTGCCTATGGAATCAAATCCTGATGATATAGGCAATGATGGACCTTATCCTACACGGTTTTTTATGGGCTTATGCTGGTATCACATTGAAATTGGCAAAGGAATTACCTTTGAAACTTTGACGAGTAAGGGTTTACGGCTGACCAAAGAAGATGTCTCAATTGGGGAGTTAGCAATTAATCACATCCGGTTTACGATTCTCGAAGAACTACCGCCTTTGTAAAGACGGGGTGTAGAGGAGTAGGGAATTAGGAAAACGACTCCTAAGTCCCGAACCCGCATCCCTAAACCCCTATCTCACCTAAACTTATAAAAAAAATGTTTTTGTTTACATTTTTTTTGTATTGTTATAATCTTTTTCTCTCATTTTGCTGTGGTGGAAAAACTTTTAAAGTAGAAAATTCACAGATTGAGTGAAATGGGCAAAAGCGGCAGTGAGAACCAGGATTGGGGCGAAAAATTTCGTGAAACTCACTGTTATTTTCTTGATATTTGTGCAAATCTTCCTGATGCTTTCTGGCAATTTCAGCTAATTCAAATTCTATTGAGTCTAATTCACTCTGAGTAACGCTAATTATCTCGGATTTTTTACAAACTTCTAAATTATAAAATGAGGCGATCGCTTGATGTCTAGGATAAAGATAACGAGCGGCAAGCAAATAAACTAATGCTTGTCGTCGGTCAAAATCAGATTTACCAGTTTTAAAATCTATAATATGCAAAGTGCTATCGGACTCAATCAATACACAGTCCATAACGGCATACAAGCGAAAGCAATAATGTCGCTGTGAAATCAAAATCGGTTTGGGAAAACCTTCATCCCCACGAGTTAACAGAATGATGCGTTTGCCTAAAAGTAAGGGATCATCGTGATATTTTTTCAAAATTTGCAGGACGCGCTGCTTAACTTCATCAGTTGAGTTGCTTAATTTTAAAAGCTGTGCAACTTTTTCTACACCATCGGATTGGTTCAATAGATGGATGTGGTGATGAAATTCATAAACGCCTTTTTGTGCGAGTAAACCAATGCGCTGTGATGCTGTAGCTTTTGCCAAAAGCGCTTTGACTTGTGGTTCGTGTTGTCGTGCTTTAATGAAACCTCTTCTCATCTGGCAATGGCAGCGTTGTTGCCATGCGGTTGGGGCAACTAAAGACCAAAGGTGATAACTGGCGAAGGGCTGCTGAGGGGTTGACATTGCTCAGAATCGGTGAGAAAAAGTACGATGGGGATAATTATCTCTATACTCAGTTGGCGCAAAGCTACTTGCTTGGAGTGTTTAGGTGATTAGGAGAGAAATTGGCAAAAATCGGCGTCAGTAGGGATTCCGGTAAAATGAAATTTAGTACCGATGAATGGCTAGGGATGATTGCTGATGAACTCACTTTCCCCAAGGAGCGAAAAGTGACACGAGCGATTGTAAATTACCTTGAAACAGTTTACACAAAACAGCAAGCAGTTCTTGTTGTCTACGATACTCGCTTTCTCGTTGCAGTTTGCCCGCACAGTAGCCCAAGTCCTAGCTGACTTGGGTTGGACGGTAAAAATTACTAACCCAGATACCCCACACCAGTTATTGTTGACAACGTCCATCACCTCCTAAAGAAGGCTGCTGCGCTGAAGTTCACCCCAAACCATAATCCAGCACTATATTGTGGGATTAAATATATCCCCGACTATGCTGGTTCAGCCAGTCGATAAATGACTGATACTATTGTGACAAATTAATGAAAGTGCATCAGATCCGCTTTTTTGATTAAGCAGTTCTGGTTGCTGAATTTCTACCTTTGTTTCACCCGAAACCAGAAAACGTGAATTTATCTATACCTTGCTACATATAGAAAGGATTAGGTGTGTTCTACCTCTAGTGTCTCCTTGTATGAAGTTTTGCAACAGGAAGGCTTGAGGTTAGAAACTTTCCACACCTAAGGTGGTGTTATTTTTGAAGGAATACCAGAACCCAAGGGAGAATAACTCGTTTATGAAAACTGTTGCTAATCTACTGATATCGATAGTTGTGGCTTTATGGGTGGTGGGAACAGCCATTCTCGCAGTCCAAAACGCTGAACCAGTATCTTTAAGATTTCTTACCTTCCAGTCGATTCAAATCCCAGTAGGTTTAGTGCTAGCTTTCAGTGCTGGCGTAGGGATAATTGGCGTGGCGCTGCTGCAACCCCTTTGGGGTCTTGCTGGTTCCAACGAAAGGAATTCTGAATCAGACGACACCGAATTTTTTGTTGATGAAGAGTTTTGAGGGTACAGTTTCACCAAAGGCGCTGAAATAATTGGTGCGGTCTTGATTAATAGGCTTCTTGAAAAAAACGATTTTTTGTGAGGGGAGAGAACACAGAACACAAAACTCACAAATCAGGAGAAATACTGCGTTGGTACGTTTTTCTCTATTGATTCATGAATAAGTGTAAGAGGTTTAATAATTATTTTTACCAGCACATACATCCACTAGTAAAGACATACTTGCAGAATCATGTTTTTACTCATATTTAAATTTTTATTAACTTAAACTTTAAGTTTGTCCTGTTTAATACACGTATTGGCAAAAAGATATGTGTTAAAAATTACATATGGTCACTAACCCGAAAATGATTTTGCGAGGCTTAAAAGTCGTTGCCTACACAGTTTTAGGTCGAGAAATGCCGCTCATAACTCACGATCGCTACATATTGGAACAAAAAATTATTCCCTATTTTGTTGAGCGAAAAGAATTTGCTAAAGTCCTATTTGTAGGATGTGGTTCTTATACAAAACACTATGAAAAATGGTTTGAAAAAAAAGAATACTGGACAATTGATATTAATCCAATGAAAAAAATTTATGGAGCCAAAAACCATATTACTGGCTCTATGAGTGATTTAAAGCTTCATTTCAAAGATAACGATTTAGATTTAATTCTCTGTAATGGAGTTTTTGGTTGGGGATTGAATGATAGAAAAGACGTAGAAGAAGCATTTTCGGGATGCTACGAGTCTTTACGTCAAGGTGGTGTTCTTGTCGTAGGGTGGGATGATGTTCCTGAGAAAAAACCATTTCCCCTAGAAACTTGTGAAAGCTTAAGTCAATTCCAATCCTACTTTTTCCCTCCTCTCTCAACTTTAGAATACAGGCATTTGACAGATAAATCAGATAGGCACGTATTTAATTTTTATTTGAAATAAGAAGAAGTAGAAAAGTAAGAAGAACTCAGTTGTCAGAACGCAGAACTCAGAATACATCTCCATAAATAAATTTAGCCCCTCGGCTACGCTCGGGGCTAACGCCCTCGCGAAGCCGAAACGTTAGGGGATTTAAATAAGGACGCCTTCTTTCATCGCACTATGTCTCCTAAACTCGTCTTTTTCTTCTTTCCATAACGGAGTTGGGCGGCTCAGATCCTTTTAGTTATTCCTATTGTGACTTTCCTACTTCGTCTCCATCCAATTGTCGCCTGCACGCACATCTACAACTAACGGTACACTCAACGATACCGCACTTTCCATTACTGACTTAATTTGCGGTTGTAATTCTTCCCATTCTTTTGGTGGAACTTCAAACACCAACTCGTCATGTACTTGTAACAAAAGACGCGCTTGGTAATTCTGCAAAATTTCATGCAGCCTCACCATGGCAATTTTGATAATATCAGCGCTGGAGCCTTGAATCGGTGCATTGGCTGCAGCACGCAATAAGCCTGCATCGTAAGCACCTAAATTACCAAGTTTTTTCAGATCAACATCTTCTGGTTTGTTGCCTTTGTACTTGCGTATGCTGTTACTAGTAAACTCGAAATAACGACGACGCCCTAATATTGTTTCTACATAACCTTGGGCGATCGCTTGCTTTTTCACTTTCTCCAAATATTCAAATACTTTGGGATAACGGTTGTTAAAGCGCTTGATAAACTCGCTGGCGTCGGCTTTATCCACACCAGTTGAGCGTGAAAACCTAACGGAACCCATTCCATAAATTACACCAAAGTTGATGGTTTTTGCTAACCGTCGCTCGTCTGATGTCACATTTTCTTTTTCAAAAATTAACCGCGCCGTTACGGTATGAATGTCTTCATTTTGTTGATAAGCTTCTACTAAAACAGGCTCTTGACTCAAATGAGCCAAAATCCGCAATTCAACTTGTGAATAATCAGCAGCGATTAACAGCCAACCTGGTTCTGGTACAAATGCTTTACGAATTTGGCGGCTAAAAGCAGTGCGAATCGGGATATTTTGTAAATTTGGATTGGAAGAAGACAACCTACCTGTGGATGTCGCCGTTTGGTTAAAATCGGTATGCACTCTTTGAGTATCGGGACGCACCAACTTTGGTAAAGAATCTACATAAGTGGACTTCAATTTAGAAAGAGTACGATACTCGATAATGGCATCAATAACGCCAGTTGTATCGACTTCTTGCAGTTTTTCCAATGTCGCAGCATCTGTAGAATAACCGGTTTGAATTTTACGGGAAGACTTAGTGCTTAATTTTAATTTTTCAAACAATATCTGGCTCAATTGTTTGGGGGAACCCAAGTTGAATTTCTCCCCAGCAATGCCGTAAACTTGCTGTTCATACTTGGCTAAATCTACTTCTAACTGCTGCGACAGTTCTTGCAGATAAGCTGTATTTATGCGGACGCCTGTATACTCCATTTGAGCTAAAACTGGTTCTAGCGGCTGTTCCACTTCCAGCACTAGCTTATACAAAACTGGATTTTTCTCCAGTTCCTCCCGCAATTTTGGCACCAGTTTGAATGTGCTATAAGCATCCATGCCGCAGTAATCTGCTACGGTGGGAATGTCCAAATCGCCAATCGTTTTGCCTTTTGGAACTAATTCGGCATAACTTTTCGCTGTCAAACCCAAGTAACGCAGAGCCAAGTCGCTGAGATTATGGTTACTATCTGGATTAAGGACATAACTTGCTAGCATCGGATCAAATACGACTCCCGCCAGCTTGATTCCTTGACACCGTAGAACTAAGCGGTCAAATTTGGCATTTTGCAAAGCCTTAGGATAATCAGCACTTTCTAAAATTGGGCGTAGTGCTTGTAGTGCAAGGTCTTTGTTTAAATTTTCCCCTAGTTTGTGACCAATGGGTATGTAAGCGACTTCATCTGGTTCTGTTCCCCAGCAGCAGCCAATTCCCACTAACGAAGCGTCCCGTGGTTCTAAATCGCTGGTTTCAGTATCCCAAGCAACGGGCGTTTGTGGGTTTGTAAATTTTTGCAGCAGGTTCACCAAGTCGCTGAGTTGTTCTGGGGTATTAATGATGCGTGGTTTAATAGCAGAAGCAGCGGGTTGCTGTTGGGCTGCTGTATCATCAGCAGTAAAAAACCACAAATCATTATCCTCATTATTATTTGGGAGTGGGAAGTGGGGAGTGGGAAGTGGTTCTGATGTTTGAGTTTGTGCTGTTTCCTCAGTACCACCGAACTGTTGCTGAAGTTCGTTAATTTTGCCCAAAAAAGACTTAAATTCTAGCTTTTCTAAAATGGGTGTGAGGTTGTTTGTGTCAAAGCCTTGGAGAATGCAATTTTTTAAATCAACTTCTAGGGGAACATCAACGACGATCGCCGCTAAGTAACGAGATTTTTGTGCATCTTCTTTTCCACCTTCTAATTTTTTCTGAGTTGCGCCTTTGATTTCACTCAACGCAGCATAAATTTTCTCAAGCGAACCATAAGTATTGAGCAACTGTACAGCTGTTTTGTCGCCAATTCCTTTGACACCAGGAATATTATCTGACTTATCGCCGCAGAGAGCTTTGTAGTCAACAACTTGGGATGGTGCAACACCAAGCTTTTCTTTAACTTGTTCTGGTCCAAATTCGGTAATGCTTGCTCTTGAACCCTTTAGGGCTTCCGGACTAAAATATAAAACGCTGATTTCTTTTTCGGGGTCAACAAGTTGAAATAAATCGCGATCGCCTGTGAGAATTTTGACTTGATATCCAGCAGCCGTCGCAGTTTGTGCTAAAGTTCCCAACACATCGTCTGCTTCGTAACCAGGAGCAGTGACAATTTTCAGATTCAAAGCATCGAGTAACTCTTGCAGATTTTTCAAATCTGGAACAAAGTCTTCTGGTGTCCCTGGACGATCTGCTTTATATGTATCGTCTGCTTCGTGGCGGAAAGTTGGCAAACCTAAATCAAAGGCGATCGCCATTGCTTGTGGCTGTTGGCTTCCCATAACTTCCAATAGGGATTTGAGAAAACCAAAACACACACTTGTAGGAATCCCCGTCTTTGTTCGTAGTCCGCCGTCTCTTCCTTTTGCAAAAGCGAAGTACGAACGAAATGCCAGGGAGTGACCATCTACTAGGATGAATGTGGGGCGTGTTGTCGTCAAGGAATCGGAAGCCAACTGGTTTACAGGTATTGTTTGGGACATAAACCTATTTTAGCCAGGGACTTCCACTACGAATCTGACCTGTAGAAAGAATTAAGCTGTTTCTTTACCTTGGTTTTGGCGACGGCGACGCAGCTTCAGCATACCAACTGCTCCTACACCCAAAAGAGCGATCGCATTTGCTGGTTCTGGAACTGTAGTTATATTGTCTCTACCAAAATCAACCAGGAAAACTACGTCGTTAAAGTCGCGATCAGCGACTTGAATCCCATTTACACCTCCTGTCGTACCTTCTGGTCCATATAAATCTTCAAAACCCAACAACAGGTAATCATCTACTTCATAAGCCACTATATGATCCAATTGGTCTGGATTTTGAGTTGGATCTCCGCCATACACATTGCCATTCGGATTATTAAATCCATCTGCTTTTAGGAAGAAATTGAGTTGTGAACCACCTGATATCCTACCTAAATCAACGTAATCCCCAATATCTAAAACACCGGAATTTTCCCCAAGCTGACAAGCTGAATTTGCGCTATCAGAGCTATTACAGGAAATGTTATCAAAAACCAATCCTTTTTGGTATTCAGAGCCTTTGATGGCTTCAAAAGCCAACTGGTTTTTGTAGCCTGCACCCTCATTTAGGAACCAAACGCGAATATTATTGTCGTTTTTCAGGCTCAGCCTCGAGGGATCTAGTCTATTTAATTTGTCTTCAGGAATTGCAATTCGTTCTTGTTGTACATATTGCTGGAACTGGGGAATTCGAGATTGGAACCCTGAATCATCAGTCGATTTGTCTTTGACGTCATAGGTTTGTAAATTCTCCCAGCTAAATGTGGCGGCGCTTGCAGGAGCAACAGCGGAAAATACACTTGTGATAGCTGCCGCAGCAGCAAAGAGTCCTGTTAATTTTTTCTTGATCATAAAAACCTTAAAACCCTTTATTTTTTAGTCTTAAATTGTAAAATACTCTGATCCATAAGCTCAATCACCTATTTGAAATTGCGTGATTTTGCTGATTAACTAAGTTATATCCTGGTATTGTATTAAGTAACTATATCTAAAAGCATAATTTGTTGAATTTTTATATTTTCCGATTCTTTATTTCAAAATTATGAAATTTGAGCTTTTTATAATGCTGTTTTCCGAAAAAAGCTATTTCCCCATTGTCATTAAGTGAATTGCACAATCGTTGCAACATCAATGATCTAAATCACACCCCACATTTTCTCTTTCTATAAAAAATATAAATATAAAAATTATTTATCTTATAGTTTTAAAGAATTTGTAAGTCGGTAGTAAGTAATAGTTCGTAGGTAAGATTTTCTTACTATCTAAGATCTACGAGCTATTACCCACACTTTCACTACTGTAAGCTGTATATCTATATAACTATGGTTTAATACGTTTGGTAGCATTAACTCGTCAACTGTCTTCGCCCTTACCACTTTCAACAGATTAATAGACTGTTAATCTCTTACTGGGACTTTAATATTCACTCATCAGTTATGCATAAAGTGTCTACCACAGAATTGGCATCACCTGGTATTGGGAATATATCTACTCTTGATATTCAACTGCTGGTTGTAGATATCGATGGGACGATCGCCGGAAAATCTAACACTATCACCACAGCCGTTAAGCAGGCAATTGCTGCGGCGCGTTCCCGGGGTGTTCAGGTGGCGATCGCCACTGGTCGTATGTATCGCTCAGCTTTGCCCTTTCATCAAGAAATTGCCTCTAATCTACCATTGTTAGCCTACCAGGGAGCTTGGATTCAAGACCCTGCCAACCAAAAAATTCATCGCCATTTGCCGGTTTCTCGAGAATTAGCACACAAGCTTCTAGACTATTTTGAACAACCAGAATTGCGTTCCCTCTTATCTGTTCATTTTTACATTAATGACGAACTCTACGTACGTGAGATAACCAGAGAAACTGCACTTTACGCAGAACGTAGTGGTATTACCCCTATTGCTGTGGGAGACTTACGCCAAGTCACCAGCAACGAACCCACAAAAGTTTTGGCTTTGTGCGACGACACAAATGTTATTCAACAGTTGCTGGGAAATTTACGCCGCCAATACACTCCTGCTGAACTGTATCTCACCACATCTGTTGCCACATTTTTTGAAGCGACTAACCCGAGTGTCAACAAAGGTGCTGGAGTTCGTTATTTAGCGGAAGAATTACTGGGACTGCAAAGAGCCAACGTCATGACGATTGGCGATAACTTCAACGATGTGGAAATGTTAGAGTATGCTGGCATTGGTGTCGCTATGGGTAATGCACCAGAAGCAGTGCAAGCGATCGCCGAGTGGGTGGCTCCTGACGTTGAGCAAGACGGAGCCGCAGCAGCTATTGAAAAATTCTTGCTTTCCTGAATGGTTGGTAGTTCTTTTTAACAAGGAACAAATGTACAGACGCGCGATGGCAAGCCAGCGCCCTTTGGAGGGTCTCCCGAACTCACAGCGACTGGTGAGTAAGCGTCCTGTTGGCGTAGCCTGCCCGCAGGGCGAATGAGGGTTTCCCGCGCCCAGGGAACTGGCGTTCGCCCTTGGCGTGCCGCAGGCATACCCGAAGGGCGTCGCGTCTCTAACAAATCTATACACGCCTGATGGCGCTAACAAAATCAGAAAGAGCACCGACGACTGGCCGTGTTTCGTCTCGGTGCTCTTGCTGGTTCGCTCCTCACACACCAGATAATATACATTGCTGAATTAGACGAGTCAATAGTTGTTAAAAAAAGTTTATTTTTTGTAGGTTTTATTGTTTATACTTCATAAGGCGCAATAATACCTAATTTTTCTTCCAGCAGAAATTTTAAGACTGACTGTGTAGCCAAGACTAAACCGATTCTGGCTTGAGCGAGTTCTGGGGAGGCAGTTTTCACCTCGCCAAAAATCCGGCATTTACACCAGAAAGTTTCAAAAGCTCGACTTAAAGGGGTCGCAGCTTTTTCCCAGTTGAGTGAGCCACCCAAATTAGGAAACGCCAAAGAGTCTACCACTCGTACTAACTCGTTAATGAGGCGATAGGAAGCAGGGTGATGGAAGCGGAGTTTTTGATCACAGTTCAGCCAAGGAATAGGATTAGGGGTAAGAATGCTTGACAAAAGCCTTTGCTTAGAACTTTCACTATCGTCTTGATTTGGTTCCCCCTGTTGGATCAATCCCTCAAGAATCGCCAACCGCACTAATGAGCAGCAGCGTGCATGAGCGTATTGAGCAGTGAATAAGGAGGATGAGGGGGTGATGGGAGTAATTTCTCCCCCTGCTTCCCGTGCTTCAAGAGCTTCAACAGCTTCCTCAATAACGAGGCTTTGCAGCCAAGCAGCCAACAGCGGGTGACTCACTTCCAAATGAATCCAGCCAGGGGAAACGACTTGAATTTTGAAATCTTGGTCATAGTTTGCTGAAATATGAGAAACAATGCCATTGGCAATCTCCATCGCGGGAAATTTCTCAGATTTTGACAGCTGCAAAGCTATGCCTGAAATATAAATAATTTTCTTCTCATCTCTACCCTGAGATAGAGGAATATTTTTATATTTTGTACATCTTATCAGTTTGTTTTTAGTATAATTACTTAAACTGGTATCTAAAATGCTGTATATTAACTGCTTGATTGCGGTGTATTTACTAACCAGTAAATTTTGATGCCGAGACTTTTCAGGTAAACTCACTGTTGTCTGAAGGTGTTGGTTTTATGTCATCTGTCTTAGGATATAAGTTTAATTTACAAAAAGAAAAATTAGAATTGTGCAAAATTTAATTAATAAGGGGTAAATTTTACTACCATCATTGTACAGTAAGAAGTATAACAAAAGAGTAGAACATAACTTTCTACCTTTTGGATGACTGGCACGGCTAGGTTTAATGCCTGAAGTGCCAACAAAAAGGCACTCCTTGCACCTTTTTATGACGTCTTTGTCTTCAGCCGAACGCTCTTAGTTACCTATGCAATCTCCATCCTCCTTTTCTGAGGCATCACGTCCTTTTTTGACTTGGCAACGAATTCTTGATTGGGCTCAGGAACACTACCGCTGCCGCACCTTTAGCAAAGATGAGCGCATTCCAGCCCGACCTGGATTGCTGTACTTGGTGCAAAGGGGTGCGATCCGCATGGTGGGAACCGCCCAGGTTAGTGCAACTGCCAGTCAGCTAACATCTCGACGTATCAACAGAACTCCAGAAGAAGCTTTCTTAGGGTTTGTTGGTGCGGGACAACCGTTTGAAATTGTTGCTCAGTCACCGTTCACACTCCAGGCTTACGCCCACGTTGATCAAACTGCGGTGCTGTGGATGTACTGGCACGATTTGGATAACTGGCCTCACTTCCGCCGCGAAGTTATGGATGCCTTTAGGTATCAGCACCAGCGCAAGCTGCTGTGGCTGAGCGCCTTAGGACAACGGCGCACAATTGACCGACTCTTAGGATTCCTCACCTTATTGATTGAGGAATATGGAGAGCCGGCAATGAGCGATACCGATCCAGATGTGATTCGCGGTTATTGCCTGCCGTTCCCCCTCACCCATGCCCAAATTGGCAGTGCGATCGGTTCGACCCGTGTCACCGTCACCCGCTTGATGGGCAAACTGCGTCAACGCGGATTAATCCTCACTCAAGGCGACAATCTCATTTGCTTGCCAGCAGAGTCCATTAACAGAGTCAGCTAAAGCAAGACCAGATGCAGTGGAGAGCGAATTTTGATAAACCCTACTTGGGTCATGAGTTCGGTATCCCTGCTGATAACGCAGTAAGTTGACGACACCGACACCTACTTGCTGCTTGATTTAACCAATCTGTTTGACCACCACAAACAGATTGCACATAATTGGCAACTTTCCCGATTGGAAAGCCTTAATGTTCAATTTGTTTCGTTTACCAGGAAATTCATAAGGGAGGACAAGAGCTTCTTGGTAGGGAGCAACGAATTGCCCTTGTTTGTGCCCCAACGGCAAGGGCTGGATTGAACATTGAGGAATAATCTCTGGGGCAAAAGTGTAGTAGATGCTACTAGGACGACCAGCCACTTTTTTGCGACGCTTGGGTGGTAGTTGAACTTGCTTCCACGTTAGGCAAGCAAAACTTGACCACCCAAGATGTCTTGCACAAATTGTTTGACCAAGAAACAACTTGTGCAATCTACGTCAGAACTCATAGGAATACGCGGGATGTGGGAAACTCAGAGACTTCAGCCCTTCCTAGGGAAACGACGCGGCGACTTTAGCCCAAGCTGAGTTCTCCTCAATCAGCGAATTCTAACAAATCCAGCTTTAGAAATTAATTCCTGACCTTGATTTGTCAGCAGTAACCTAGCGTAAGCTTCTCCTGCTTGCTGGTCTGTTTGACCATTTTGTTTCACAATCACAAATAACCGTCGAGTGATGGGGTATTGATCACTTTGGAAAGCAGCTGCATTGAGTTGGTTACGCTTTTGCGAACACTCAGAAAGAGGAACGAATGGTTCCTGATAGGGTGGAACCAGTTTCTCGGCTGTTTTTCCCAATGGTAGGGATTTAACACTACATTGTCCGACAACTTCAGGAGCAGAGGCATAGTACATACCAGCAGTATTTTTCGCTACTTCTCTCAACGCTTCGGTTGTCGTAGGAATATACTGCACATTTTCCCCAAACTTTTCACCCCCCCAAAATGTTATCCTCGAAAAATTCGACGGTGCCACCTTCTTCTATACGGCGAGAGTAAGGTATTATCGGTAGATTGGGACCGCCTACTTGCTGCCAGTTAGTAATTTTACCTGTGTATATTTCTTTGACTTGAGCAACTGTTAAACCAGGGATGTTGAGACTGGGGTTCACCGCGATCGCAATACCATCAATTGCTACAGGTATTTCTTTAAGTGTAAAGCCCCGTTGTTGCGCTTGTTGGTATTCCTCATCTTTAATTGAGCGCGACGACTGAGAAAAAGCCAATTGGTTTTTTAACAGCATTTTGATGCCACTACCTGAACCAGGTGCGCCGGAAGTGGGGTTAGTGTAGCGTAGTTGAAATTGAGGAAAGACAGTTTGAATAGCTGAATCAACTTCTCTGCGGATTGGAGCCCAAGTGGTGCTACCACCATAGCTAAATAAGCCAGAGGGGATATCTGGTACTTGGGCAAAGTTTTCAAGATTCGATCCAACTTGTTGTGATTGATTGTTGCTAAAAGAACTTATGTTAATACCAGAACGATTCAGCCACCAATAAACAGCACCTACTAATCCCAGTGTAATCACCAGAGTTAGAACCAAAACTGCAGTTTCGTTTTTTTGTGACATCATAGCTATTTTTTTATTAAAATAAATTAATTCTGGCTATTTATATTTTTGAGAATTTCATATTTTGTTACTTTTTTTATTATTTGTATTAATACTATTAGAAAGTAAAAGTTATTTCAAAATTATAATTATTCATGTTTGATTCCAGAAATATATTTGCTTGCTTGAACAAAGTAATTTGTAATTAGTTACGAACTATTGATTATACAAAAGCGTTGTTTCTGGATAAGCTAGCTTACTTTCGATGGTCAAAATTGAATTATGCCAGCATTGCTTGTAGAGGAAAAAATTTTTTCTCTTCTAGAGATACTACCAAATTTCCATAAGTCTTGCTTCAACTTATAAGCTTTTCTTTGAATGCATCTGCGTTTAGTACAAATGCAACAAACTTAAACTACAAACTCAAGTGGCAGTATTTCGGATTATGTACTAAATATATTTGCAAACCACTCGATGCTTGTGTCATTACTGCCTTTAACCTTCAGTTAAATTTATTAACCTTGCGTTAAAGTAGCGGTCAGCAATTTATCTAAGCTTGCCTGTGCTTGGTAGCCTGGTTAAGCTTTTTTTTACAATAATTATTTAAAAAAATATGTTGGCAAAAATAAATATCAAGTTGCACAGCGCTGGTAGTCAAGGCTTTGAGATTGGAATATTCCCAGTCACTAACCGTGAGTTCCTCTGTTTAAAGTATCAAGGATAACAATTTGTAAATCAGACGAAACAGTGCTGTGACTGCGATCGCCACTAAAGCAGCTGCAATAGACAAAATAACGACTTCTTGGATGCTAAGACTGCCACGTAAAAAGAATAGGACAATCGGCAATGTGATTGCAGGAAAAATGAACAAATCAGATCCTCCAATCCAGTGCTTCCATTGGGCAATAATCAACCCTAATAAAATGACAGAAGAAGCAGCCAGGGTAATGATTGGCGATTTCAGCAAAGTCAAAAGACCAATCGCAATCAATGCTCCTTCAAACCCACTAAATCCTGCTCTCGTTAATACTTTTATAAGAGAATATTGATTTGCAGGCGCAGTGGGAGGAGATGGTTTTTGAACTTGCGGTTGAGTCTGTATTTGCTGTGGCTGTGGAGTGACAGCAGGTTGACGACGATTAATTTTTGTAGAAGGTACAGGTTTTTGAGGTGCCTCGATTGCCTCTAAAACTTCCTGCGCTGACTGATAACGTTGATTGGCTGCGCTTAGGAGCATTTTGTCTAGAATACCAGCAAGGTGCGTGCTGACAGTCACATGAGCCCGCCACTTCCATTGGTTACTATACCCATCGAACAGTTGAGTTATCTGTGTTTCGCCCGTTAGTAACATCAGGGTTGTGACAGCCAAAGCGTACAAGTCTGTAGATGGGAAGACTTGACCTCCGGACATTTGTTCGGGCGGAGCAAATCCCATAGAATATATACCAGTAGAAGCACCAGATGCACCAATGGGAGCGTTTGTAACTTGTTTGACTGCGCCAAAATCTAGCAAGTAAAGTTTGCCGTTACGATGGCGCATAATGTTAGAAGGTTTGATGTCTCTGTGGATAATGCCTTTTTCGTGAACAAACTTGAGGAGCTTGAGAATTTCTCGCAAGATTTCCAAAACTTCTTGTTCTGAATACTTGCCCTTTTGGGCTAACTCTTGCTCTAGATCTTGTCCGTCAATATATTCCTGTACTAAATAAAAAAACTGGTCTTGCTGTACCGCTTGGAAGCTAGGAACGATCACGGGAAAGTAAGCAAACAAGTCGGGGATTTGCTCGTGTAGGTGCCCTATCTCCTCTAGAACGACTGCTTCTCGCTCAAATAAATCTTGTGCCAGTTGCAGTTGAGTAGGACTTAAATTGCCTGCTGGTTGAAATTGCTTAACCACGCATTGGCGCATTCCTGGGGTATAGCGATCGCGTGCCAAAAACGCTGCTCCAAATCCGCCTCGTCCCAGTAGCCTTGTTGGTAGATAGCGTCCCACCAAAATCAGCGGCATTCCACAAGTTGTGCAGTATTTTTGCTGCACCGTTCTCAAGGTCGCATGATCATCTAAATCTGGAAAATTGTTTTGCGGGCGAGGGCAATGTGGACGAGTGCAATAAACTTCCATGATTCGTCAAGAGTTCCTAGTCCATAGTCTATAGTCAATGGTCAATAGTCAATAGCCCTTGACCAATGACTAATGACCCTTACGGGTATGCCTTAGGCACACCTATGGCTAACGCCACGGCTTTGCCGAACGGTGAACGCCAGTTGCCTGCGGAGGGAAACCCTCCGATGACTCACTGGACTCACTAATGACTAATGACTACATCTTAATCATCGTGAGAATTATGCGCTCCTAGATCGAATGCACTGACCGCTATGGGTTTGTGTGACGTTTTTAACACTTCTATACTCCATCCAGGTGTAGCAAACTGGGGTAGAATTTCCCGACTAAATGCTTCTGCTGCCTTGGATCTGTAGCGATTAGGATTAAAAATCAGCCTCAGCATCCGCTTGACTATGACACCTTCAATCGGAGAACAGTGCAGCACCCCCATTTGTAACTCTTTAGCAATTGCCGAGGTCGAGACAAAGGCTGCCCCCAAACCGGATTGTACGGCATTTTTAATGGCTTCTATGGAATTTAGTTCCATTTCGATTTTAAAACGTCGCGTATCAATGTCACAGCGTGATAGCACTTGGTCAATGACCTTGCGGATAGTAGATTGAGAATCGAGAGCTATGAATTGTAATTTATATAGGTCTTCTCTGTGAATCGTTTCAAGTTTGGCAAAGGGATGAGCTACAGGTACAATCAGTGCCAGTTCATCCTCGGCGTATGGAACAATTTCCAAAGATTCCACCAGATCACCGGGAATTTCGCCGCCAATTATTGCCAAATCCACCTGTCCGTTAGCGACACTCCAAGCGGTTCTGCGGGTAGAGTGGACGTGCAATTGCACCGCCACATCTGGATATTTTTGTCGGAACATCCCAATCATCCGGGGTAAAAGATAAGTGCCGGTGGTTTGAGAAGCGCCAACAATCAAAGTCCCGCCTTGGAGATTTTGTAGATCCTCAATCGCGCGACAGGTTTCCTGACACAGACTGAGGATTTTTTCACCGTAGCTCAGAAGTAGATGTCCGGCTTCGGTTAATTGGGCACGACGTCCTCCTCGGTCAAATAACGGGACATCTAGTTGCCGTTCTAGGTTTTGCACTTGCAAGCTAACGGCAGGTTGCGAAACGTACAGGCTATCAGCGGCGCGCTTGAAGCTCCCTTCTTGGGCGATCGCTTTGAGAATACGTAACTGATCTAAAGTGAAAGGAAGGTCAGACATAAGGCTAAACCCACAAACTTTGAGAGGAGCGGCAGTCTTGAACAAACCAGCGTAATGAGCCTTCTGGCAGATCGTGATTTATTGCTTGTTAAATTTGGAGGCTTTACTCGAAAAAGACACTAGCATATCATCTTGACTAAAGTCTTCTTTTCTACTTTCCAGCCATCGTGAGTGAATTTTGAGGGGAATTGTGTTTAAATTCCACCTTGGTTTTAAAAAGCTTGAAAGCTTTTGGGTTCTGGTTTCACGCATCCGACGCACCCCGCTCTTGTCTGCCCTAAAAGGAGAGACAATGGTGTTGTTCCCCTGAATTAGGGATTTAGGGGGGTAGGCTGTTACAAGAAGCCCCGTATTACGACCGTCTTGCCGGAGTAACAACGTTCTCATTGCGACATTTCGCCCTCCAACCAAATCTGCATATAACTCAAATCCACGACTTCTACTACAGCCAATCGTCAATCCTTGGTTTGGACAGTTGTGTTTATTTGTATGTCCGCAACAGGGATGCAACTGATTGCAATAGTCACGAGGTTCCGGCTTAGAAAAACAGCACGAGCGTTTTACCACGTGTAAACGAGGGGGCTTGACGATCAACACCTCAGCTTTGCTGTTTTTTTCTTCGCCTAATGCGTCAGCATCTACTCTTATGACTGAAGAATTATTCATGACAACAGAGTGGATGAAGCCATCTAATTCAGCATACGACCATTTGGACTGAGAGACATTTGCTTTTCGCCGCTTCAGGTGATAGAGAACAGGGAACAGATGACAGTGCTGTCCCCTGTTCCCTATCCTCTGCACCCTGTTATTATATATTTTTTGACTGATATAATAAGGGAAAATACGCAAATATAAAGTCAATTCCAGTTGGTTCAGGTTGTTGAAAGTTACAATTTGTTTCGTGATATGGTCATTGATATCAGCAGTAAATTGTTTACCTCTTGGGGAAAGCGCCATTAATCTGAGTTGAACATAGGGAGTCCCTTTTTGCTGCAGCGTTTTTTTAGCAGCACGGCTTGTTTTGTATGATAAGTAGGTAGGTGTAAATAAACGAAAGTTTGTAGTAAGGGCTTTAGCCCTTAAAATGATTGCCTTGAGCGCTTTAGCGCTACCTACAAACCAAGAGCGCATTTTATGTTTAATTTCACCCACTGACTTACCTCCAATTGTTATTTGATAAGTTCTAGGGATTTTTGTAACCTAATATCCCAGGACAGTTTACTGTTCTGACATGCCAGCCACGAAGTCTCATTGAGACAAATTTGGTTAGCACGCTGGACTTCCTGTAACCAATTTTGCTTTTTTGAAGTCGCAATCAACTTCTCTTTAGCACTGAGAACTTGCTTCACATCAGACGGTAGCTTTTTCATCAGGTGATATTATTTTATGGTGCTGATAATGCTGATAAAGATGAGCAACTGGTGTTCATCTAACGCACAGACTGCTTGGGAACAGGATATCCTGCCAGAGATTTTTTTACATAGTTTGTGGTATTCGTTGTACTAAATTAAGTTTCCTTTAAATTACTTCATTTGCGTATATGATGCAGCCGGCTTGGTTAACCCTTAGTCATTTTGTCATGCTGGGACTACTATTTGGTTTTGCAATTGTCCATAGTGGAGGTGCTTTTCTGCGCCCTTGGGCAGAAAAACATATTGGTTCTAGGCTTTACCGCATTTTCTTTGCACTAACCAGCCTGCCCGTGGCTGTTTACTTAATTATTTACTTTTTTAACCACCGCTACGATGGTTTGCAACTTTGGTATGTCCAAAATGTACCGGGAGTGCAGCAATTCGTTTGGGTGCTGTCGGCTATTTCGTTTTTGTTTTTGTATCCTGCTACTTTCAATCTACTAGAAATTGCTGCTATCCAAAAGCCCGAAGTCCATCTCTACGAAACAGGAATTATTCGCATCACCCGCCATCCACAAATGGTAGGACAGATTATTTGGTGTATTGCTCATACCCTTTGGCTGGGTACGAGTTTTACCCTTGTCACTTCAATCGGGTTAGTGTTACACCATTTATTTGGCGTTTGGCATGGCGATCGCCGTTTGAGCGATCGCTATGGGGAAGCTTTTGTTCAAGTCAAACAGCGCACTTCTATCATGCCTTTTGCAGCTGTTCTTGACGGTCGTCAATGTATCGTATGGCAGGAATTTTTCCGTCCTGCTTATTTGGGGGTTGCCGTTTTTGTGCTACTACTTTGGTGGTCACACCCCCTATTGCTAGAATTCACAAGTAAGATATAATAATGATTTTAACATAATCACAATGATTAACAGGGATTGATAGGATGAAATATTCGTTTCATCTTATCAACTGCTACCAAATCAATGTAGGATGAATGGAAGTAGCTGTCAGTGGGGGTGCGCTTAGTCGTTTTGAGATTTGACATTTGGTAGTTGCTAGTCAACCGCCAGACTAGGGAGAGACTTGATCATTCGCCATTCCCTTTTCTATAATCAACTGTAGTTGATTAAAATTGGCGAAAAGCAAGCTAAGCAACTGCGACCAATACTTGAGAAAGTACTCAATAGTGTAAGAGCGTCTAGCTCCCACAAGGCGTGCCTGTGGGATGGCAGGAGCGCACACTCGGAGTAACCTCCAAGGGCGCACTGCCTCATAAAAGACAGCCTTATCCCTTGACAGAAGCAGGAGAAGGATACCTGTAAATGTGAATGGGCATCTGTGGGTAAGCTCTGTGCAAAGGTCGCTACCAAATTGGTTGGTGAAAAATATCTCTTTAGTAACGGCTATGAAAAGCTAAAAGTTTGAGAGAGTTACCGTCTTGAATGTCGTACTGGCTTGTTTGTCAGCGTAGCAACCAATACTGAAATGTTTGCATTCATTCTGACAACGCACTTTCTTCTGCTGACAGTTAGTTTTGATATCAAAACCATATAATTTCAGAGGCGTCATGGTGTTGTCGGTTAGTGAGCGGACTTTTTCTCAAGAAGTTTTAGAATCTCCAACTCCTGTTTTAGTAAATTTTGGAGCACCTTGGTGTGGGTTGTGTCGAATTATTCACCCCTTGTTGTTGCAATTTAAAGCTCAATGCGGCGATCAAATTAAATTAGTGGGAGTGAACGCCGATGACAATTTTAAACTAGCGACAAAATACAAGCTTAAGTCACTGCCAACTTTACTGTTGATTGAAAATGGCATAGTACGGGTGCGTTTGGAAAGTTTTCGTGGAAGAGAAGATTTACTCTTAGCTTTGGAAGAAATTAAAGTCTGCTACACCGACCGCCCCATAACTTACCATAGCCAAAAAACAGCGGATTTAGGCTGTCGTTCTGCATGAAGGCTCATTCATGAGTCATTAGTTATCAGTCATTAACTCATTAACTCACGATAGTTTCGTTCAAAAATTATCACCGAGAAAGTACTCATCGCAAGACCCGCAGACGCTGTGTAAGACTTGGATCGTCTTCGGTGACGAACATTCAGCAAACAATGTTCCTAACACAGCAACGGTGAAGCAGCGCTGAAGACGGAGAAGCCAGTGCAGGCGACTGCTGTGCCTCCTATGGCTTCGCCACGCCTACGGCAAACGGAGGAGCTGAGTGCAATCATGCACACGCACTCGCGTTCGCTAACGCCGTCAGGCGTGCCGCAGGCATACCCTAAGGGCGAATGAGACGCGAACACGTGCGCCTTAGCGTTTAGCCCCCACTATAAACCTTACTCCGTTGAGCGTGGTGGGTACTTCACCCAAAACTAAAGATTTTAAGTCTGGATGGCTCTGCTCCCAACAGCTAACTCTATAATCTTGGCTAATCGCTAACGACTCATGACTGAATGATTAAATCTAAAACCAAACTTAACAACCCCACCCAACTACCGTCGGGTGGGGTATTTTATCCTAAAGGGTCTGTGTCACAATTATTAACAGTTCCGACAAATTAGTCAATAATTCTAAAAGTAGGCGTCAGTGATGGAAGTAATCTATCAGTATGCCTGGCTGATTCCGGTATTACCTCTTCTTGGGGCAATGCTGGTCGGTCTAGGGTTAATCTCGTTGAATCAGGTGACAAACCGCCTGCGACAGCTAAACGCGGCATTGATTATCTCCTTAATGGGAGCCGCGATGGCGTTGTCGGGGGCACTGCTGTGGAGTCAAATTCAAGGACACGCCACTTACACCCGCACCTTGGAATGGGCAGCGGCAGGAAATTTTCACCTGAGCATGGGCTACACTATTGACCACCTGACAGCCCTGATGCTGGTGATTGTGACAACAGTAGCTTTCTTGGTCATGGTTTATACGGATGGCTACATGGCTCACGATCCAGGCTATGTCCGGTTTTACGCCTATCTCAGCTTGTTCGGCTCCTCAATGTTGGGTCTGGTGGTTAGCCCCAACTTAATACAGGTTTATATCTTTTGGGAGCTGGTCGGGATGTGTTCGTACTTGCTGGTCGGCTTCTGGTACGATCGCAAGGCAGCAGCAGATGCTTGTCAAAAAGCATTTGTCACCAACCGAGTGGGCGACTTTGGATTGCTTTTGGGCATTCTCGGGCTATTCTGGGCAACGGGAAGCTTTGATTTTGATGTCATGGGCGATCGCCTGACACAACTCGTGCAAACAGGTTCTATAAGCAATGTCCTTGCCGTTCTGTTTGCGATTTTAGTGTTCCTCGGTCCAGTTGCCAAATCTGCCCAATTCCCCCTGCACGTCTGGCTACCAGATGCAATGGAAGGTCCCACCCCCATCTCTGCCCTGATCCACGCGGCAACGATGGTGGCAGCGGGAGTTTTCCTGATTGCCCGGATGTACCCAGTTTTTGAACACATCCCAGCAGCAATGAACACGATTGCCTTTACTGGGGCATTCACCGCCTTTTTGGGCGCGACAATTGCGATTACGCAAAACGACATCAAAAAGGGCTTAGCTTACTCCACCATTTCCCAACTCGGTTACATGGTGATGGCTATGGGAGTCGGCGCATACAGCGCAGGACTTTTCCACCTCATGACCCACGCCTACTTTAAGGCGATGCTGTTCCTTGGTTCTGGTTCTGTGATTCACGGCATGGAAGGAGTTGTCGGTCACGATCCTAATTTGGCGCAGGATATGCGGTTGATGGGTGGACTGCGGAAGTATATGCCAGTGACGGCAATTACCTTCTTCATTGGTTGTGTGGCAATTTCTGGTATCCCGCCCTTTGCTGGTTTCTGGTCAAAAGATGAAATTCTAGGGAAGGCATTTAATGCGAACCCATTTCTCTGGGGTATCGGCTGGTTAACTGCTGGAATTACCGCTTTCTACATGTTCCGGATGTATTTCGTCACCTTTGAAGGAAAATTCCGGGGCAATCAAAGCCAATTGTGGCAAAAACTCAAGTCTCCAGCAGGGATGGCAATTGTCTCAGGTTTTGATACTGCCCCTGCTTTTGGTCCTGGTGCCATGACCAAAGGAGAACTGGAGGCAACAGAGGAACACCATGATGACCACAGTCACGGTCACGGTCACAGCGAATATCCTCACGAGTCGCCTTGGACAATGACCCTACCATTAGCGCTTTTGGCAATTCCTTCGATGCTGATTGGTTTGGTAGGGACACCTTTTGCCAACTACTTTGAGGAGTTTATTTTCTCACCCAACGAAACCTTAGCGGAAGTCGTGGAAAAAGCAGCAGAATTCGACCCGACAGAATTCTACATCATGGCGGGCGCTTCAGTTGGAATTTCCTTGATTGGGATTACCATAGCTTCCTTAATGTATGTCTGGGGTAAAATCAACCCGGTGGCGATCGCTCAAAAAATCCAGCCGCTTTATGAGCTTTCCCTGAACAAATGGTACTTTGATGACATTTACCATCGTGTTTTTGTCCTCGGCTTGCGTCGTCTAGCAAGACAAGTCATGGAAGTTGACTTCCGCGTTGTCGATGGTGCTGTAAACCTCACAGGCTTTTTCACTCTTGTTAGTGGCGAAGGTCTGAAATACCTGGAAAACGGTCGCGCTCAATTTTATGCCTTGATTATCTTTGGGGCTGTGTTGGGCTTAGTGATTGTTTTCGGTGTGACTTGATAAAAATGGAACCACAGATGCACACAGATAAAAAAAGACATCAGTGTTCATCTATGGTTTTTTAGTTTTCTGGCTAATTATGCCAGAACATGAAGGCAGGAGAATGAATTTACCTGCCTTCATCTTTCTTTACTTTTATTAAATAAACCTAAGAATGAAGACCAAGCCCTGCAAAAACTGCTAGTAAATAGCTAGTAGTTGATAGCCGAACACTATATATTGCTGACTAACACATTCCGATGAATACAGCAAATTTCCCGTGGCTGACGACGATTATTCTGTTTCCGATAGCGGCGTCACTGCTTACTCCCTTCATTCCAGATAAAGATGGCAAAACAGTGCGCTGGTATGCCCTGATCGTAGGGCTGTTAGATTTTGCACTGATTGTCACTGCTTTTTATACTGGGTACGATTTCTCTAACCCGGATTTGCAACTGTTTGAGAGTTATAGCTGGCTTCCAGAAATTGGTTTGAATTGGTCGGTAGGGGCAGATGGCTTGTCCATGCCCCTCATTATTTTGACTGGATTCATTACCACGCTGGCGATGTTAGCAGCTTGGCCCGTAACCCTCAAGCCCAGGCTGTTTTACTTTTTGATGCTGGCAATGTATGGCGGTCAGATTGCCGTTTTCGCCGTCCAGGATATGCTGTTGTTTTTCCTGGTGTGGGAACTGGAACTGGTGCCGATATACATTCTGCTTTCGATTTGGGGAGGCAAAAAGCGGCAATACGCAGCAACCAAGTTTATTTTGTATACTGCTGGCGGTTCGCTGTTTATTTTGCTAGCTGGCTTAACGATGGCGTTTCATGGTGATACCGTCACTTTTGATATGCAAACGCTTGCAGCCAAAGGCTTCAGCCTGAATCTCCAACTTTGGCTGTACGCTGCCTTCTTGATTGCCTACGCCGTCAAACTTCCCATCTTCCCATTGCATACTTGGCTACCAGATGCTCACGGTGAAGCCACAGCCCCGGTGCATATGTTGCTGGCAGGTGTTCTCCTGAAAATGGGCGGTTACGCGCTTATTCGCATGAATGCCCAAATGCTTCCCGATGCCCACGCTTATTTTGCCCCAGTGCTGGTGGTTTTGGGGGTCGTGAATATCATCTACGCTGCCCTCACATCTTTTGCCCAGAGAAACCTGAAGCGGAAAATTGCCTACTCCTCAATTTCTCACATGGGCTTTGTGGCAATAGGTATTGCTTCCTTCACCGACTTAGGCTTGAATGGGGCAATGCTGCAAATGGTTTCCCACGGTTTGATTCGGGCAAGTTTGTTCTTCCTAGTAGGGGCAACTTATGACCGTACTCACACCCTCATGCTGGATGAAATGGGGGGTGTTGGTAAGAAAATGAGCAAGATGTTTGCCATGTGGACAACATGTTCTATGGCATCCTTAGCCTTGCCAGGAATGAGCGGTTTCGTTGCCGAGTTGATGGTGTTCGTTGGCTTTTCTAGCAGCGATGCCTATAACCCCACCTTCAAAATTATTGTGGTGTTCTTGATGGCAATTGGGATAATTCTAACTCCGATTTATTTGCTATCAATGCTGCGGGAGATTTTCTACGGTGAAGAGAACAAAGAATTAGTTTCTCACCAGAATTTAATAGATGCCGAACCCCGCGAAATCTTTATCATCGCCTGCTTGTTGATACCAATCATTGGTATTGGTTTGTATCCCAAGATGCTGACTCAGGTGTACGATGCGACAACTGTACAGCTAACAGAGAGGTTACGAGATTCTGTACCCGCTTTGGCGGATCAAAAAGCGCCTGCGGTTTCGTTTAGTGCGCCGGAGATTGGCAATTAGGTAGTTGATTTCTAATTGATATTACTTTGAGGGTGGGTTTTATACCTGCCCTTTTTTATGGCGGCGTTTCTTGATGAAATTTCTTGCAAAAATCCGGTCATATCATGCCCGGCTAATTAGTTATGATTTCCGCGTTAACTGCACCCCACCCCTCAATCCCCTCCCCTTGTTAAGGGGAGGGGAGGTGAAGCGCAGCTTTACCGGGGTGGGGTTATTCGGGTAATGATTAACCGGACTTGATATCACGGGCTATTTGGAACCGCAGCCTGTAGCAGACGAACTCAGATAAATACAGATAAATTATCTGTGTCCATCTGTGTCCATCTGTGGTTCTCATTCAAAAAAATTGAACTAGAATTTCCGGATTAACTCATGCCTAGTTTGATTGTACTAAATGGTGTGGTCAAGAGGTTCCGGTGGGCTGTGGCGTTTAGCCCGACGACTGGAAGGCGCGAAGGTGGGCACACAAACAAAGCCCACCTTCACAGGCTATGCAAACAAAATTAATAGCAATAATTATTACAGTCAAAAATTGAAATACTTAAGTAAAGCTGCAACTAAATTCATATAAGTTTTAATTTTTGGTACCTAACAAATGGTGATTAATTCGTACATTAGGGAACTATTTGTATAAGGCTACTCAACGGTAGCTTGGAAAATCTGTAGAAGCTTATCTTTCACCGCTAATTACAATCAGGAGTATTTCATGATTCCACTTATCTTGGGTGCTGTTGCTTTAGGGAGTGCTGCCTATGGAGCGCTAAAAGGTGCTGAAGGCGTTAACAATATGAATGAGGCAAACGAAATTGGCAAGCGTGCTCAAAAGCGTCACGAGAATGCTATCAGCAAGCTTCAAGCAGACTGGGAAGCGAGCAACAAGCTAGCAGAAGATTATGGTCAACTCCAGATGAACGTCAAAATGCTTACCATTGGTCGGTTCGTAGCGTTCATTGAGCGCATTGGTCAACGTGCCTCTCAAAGTGATATGCAGTTTTTAGAAGGATTGGAAATATCAGTTCAAAAGCTACAAGAGTATAAAGCTGCGGCTACAGAAGCTGAGCAATTTTTTAAAGGTGGAGTTAAGGCAGTTTTTGCAGGAGTGGCGGCTGGTCAGACTGCAACAGGTGTTGCTACATCTGTGGGAGTGGCAAGTACGGGAGCAGCTATCTCAGGACTTAGTGGAGCTGCAGCTACGAATGCCACTTTAGCATGGCTTGGTGGTGGCTCACTAGCTGCTGGTGGGGGTGGAATGGCACTTGGTACTCTTGTTCTGGGAGGTATTACGGTTGGACCCGCCTTAGCAGTTGGTGGCTTTATGCTTGCTGGTAAAGGTGAAGAGGCTTTGACAAAAGCACGAGAATATGAAGCTAAGGTCAACACCGAAGTTGCCAAACTTGAAGCAGCTAGAGATTTTCTGGGACAGGTTCGACGGCGAATTACTGAGTTAAGCAGTTTGGTGGAAGATTTGAATACTCGTGCAGTTTTAGCTCTCAACGATTTGGAATCTCGACCATTTGAGCGTAACCGTGATGCCAACAAGTTTCAACAGGTAGCACTTCTAGTGAAAGCACTTGCAGAAATCATGAAAACCCCTGTTTTAGATAGTGAAGGGCAGCTAAACCCAGCTACTGCGACGATCCAAGCTAAGTACCGTACTTTGGGAGGCAATTAGGGATGTCTTTCAAGAAAGTTGCTTTCAACGAATTTATCAATCCTATTGAATGCCTGCAGCAAATGGTTTCAGCATATACCGACTATCTGAAGATAGCAGAGCAGGAAAAAACGAAGCGACGCGAAATTGATGCTTGGGAGAAAGCAACAATCGCCAAGATAAACGTCCAACGAGAACTGTTGATGGCGTATCTTGATCGCTCGTTTGATGAACGTGCAGAAAATTTTCGCGCTTTATTTGCTCTAGTTGATAGTGCGATCGCATCTGATAATAACCAACAACTAGCCCTTACTTTGAATTCCATTACAGAAATAGCTAAAGCCAGCCCATTCAAAGAACTAGCTAACTTAGGTTCTGTCCGCGCCGCACTAGATAACCCAGACTACGAATGGACATTTTGATGTAATGGCTTTGCTTAAAAGAGTTAAGAGTTATAAATTTTGATCCTTAACTCCTAACTCCTGCAATTACTGCACGCGACAGAACTTACGCTGGTTATCATGCTGTGGGTCTTGCCAAGAATAAGCAAAATGACTGACTCCTGCAAGTTGAGGTGCAAGTTGGCGCAGCGCCTGCATTTGCACTTCTAGCGGAGGACGATTGCTTATTGATTCTCCCCATTTACCAGCTAAAGCTGGAATCACCTGGGTACCTGGTTTTGCCATGTTCACAACGCGCTGTACCTGCGCCACTATACAGTCGGCACCGGCACAATTCGCATAAGCCATAGGATGCCACTCTAGGGTATTCGGGAACTTATCCCAAGGTTGCAAGCGGGAATCATACCCTTGACCGACCATTTGGTTGCCATCAGGAAAAAATACTGCCCCTACTGGAATGCCTTGTTGCTGTGCTGGATAAGCAGCTAGGGCAACAAAATCGAGGATGCCTTGCATTGCGTGGGCGACTGCTAACTGCCATAACTCAAATTGTAGTTTCGGTTGCCTTTGGGTTGGGGGAAGGATTGACTTTTGCTCTGCGGGTAGAGTGCGACCTTGCCACAAAGGTTCTGCTTCTTGAGGATAGAGTTTATCGACCTCTCCTACATCTCCTGCTGTGATATATCCCTTACTTAAAAAGCGTCTAATGAATTCCAATCCTTTATAGTTGAGCGCCCGTCGAAATAAAGCCTGTTGGGTCGCGTCACTGTACAGCCATAAATCTGTGATTTTCGTGGCAATGGAATCACTGCCAGCCTGTCGTGGATAGCGCACGTAGTCGAAGAGTACCCCATCTGGGCGACGACGCAGCACTTCCTGTAACATTTGGTAGTAATCTCGTTTGGCTTGCAAGTTGTACGGGTCGATAAATACCTGAGAACCGTTATCTACGACGTAGAGGCTGGTTTGACCCTTACCATTACGGGCGATCGCCCCTTCTCGATCTGAACGCTGGGCGTAAGTATAGCCAAAATTTGCTGTGAACATCCAAGCATATACCTTCAAACCCCGTTCCCGCCCTTTTTGAATTGCTGTAGCCAGCAAATCAGTCTTTTCTGTTCCTGGCGTGCGAATTACAGAAGGCCAAACTGTGGGGTTAGCCCCTGTCGGTAGTAGAACTTGCCCATCATAAAAAACTTCCAAGTAAACTTCGTTATAACCTCGGTTGACAATCCGATCCATAATTTGGTCAACCAGTCCTGGCTGAACATCACACGGATACAAACGTAACCAGATCGCTTGCAGCTTAGGCCAATTACGATTGCGGCATTCCTGCAAAGCTTGTGCGTGTTGTTGCAAAAGTTGCTGGTAACGAACTTTTTGCTCTTGATTGCCTTTGAGTGCTGACAAACGTAAGTTTTCTTTTTCTTGCGCTTGAGGAGGTGATAAATGGCAATACTCTGTGAGTTGCGCCGCTGCTGGCTGATTCCTCAAAAAGGGAATCAACAAACTACTGCTAAAAATGGCAGCAGCAAGCAGGCGTTGCCAAAAGAACATTGATTTTGCAACATTCAAAGGACAGTTGGACATACGTACAAGTACAAAGACAAAACAACCATCAACCCTAAATTTAATTACTTACGGTGACGTGTATCGAATTCTATGATTTAGAAATAGGGGCTTTGAAGCCTACATTGTATCGACTCCTAAACCCCTATTTCTGTTGCCGAATTTTGTTTGTTATTCAGCTTACTGGTATCCTGTTCTATATTTACTGGACATCTTTGGACATCGGTCAACATTTCTTGCTTCAACCTGGGGAGTCGGCTCCTTCCAGTCCACAAGCGTTAAGTTCGGGGCGAACCGACCCTACTGCATTTATTATCCGGTGCATTCGCTCTTATTGATTGCCGCGTGCAAGTCTCTATCCTCTATGTGTCCACATTGGGGGCAATTAAACACACGGTCTTTTAATTTCAGTCGATTGTGTTTGTGTCCACATTTACGACACTCCTTAGCTTTCTAGAGCGTCCTGTTGCGGTTCATTTATAGGTAATATTTAACTGGCAAAAGAGCAGTGACAGGAAATTCTTATGCAATGTTGCGATGCGCCCATTGTTTGCTATAATGCCAGAAATATTTTTGTGGTATCCATAAGCTTTTATTAGCTTTTATTTAATAGGGTAAGAAAACCGCATCCCGCAGGTGGAGTGCGTCTGACTTTTTTGACTTGATGATGTCACAAAAACATTGCTGAGTCTAGAGTTAAAGCTCAACAGTCAAAACTTTGGACTCAAGACTTTGACTCTAGACTGTGCGTAGCAGTGATATTTAAGCACCACGCTTTAACGCTGCTTCTACCTGCGCAAACTCCTGCTCTAAACGGTCTTTAAGTTTTTTTGGCACAGGACGATTTGGATAAGAACTATAATGTCCCGCTAGGGAGTTAAGAGCAGTTCGCATGGTTGTGAAGGAAGCTAGACCAAAAAGAGAGCTATCCCGCTGGTAGCGAGCTGCAAAGTCATTGATTTTCTTACGCGCTTCTGCTTGCAATGCTGCTTTATTTGATGAATCTTCTGGTAACTCTAAAGCAGTCCTCAAAGTCGTAACTATAGCTAAGGTATCTTGACGATAATCCCCTGTTAAAGCACCTGGACTGCTGTTACAGCCCATCAAACCAATAACGACAACCAAAACCAGGGGAAGCAGACGTGACCAATAGCGCTTCATAAAACCTCGTGGGAAGTATGGAAACTCAGTGTCTTTAGACCTGAGAGGAAATACAACTCAAGCGACTTTAGTCGCCTTGTTCCATTACCGCCTTGGGGTTACTCGATTCGGTGTACTTTTGTAATGTACTTTCAATGGGACAGTTACCATTTCAAATCGTTTAACGCCAGATACCTAAGTCGGGAAACCCTCCTGCAGTACTGGCTCCCCTGTACGCATAACGGTTTTGCTTATTCGAGCCTTCCCTTTCGGGAGTAAAGTTAGCTTCTCCCAAGGGGAGACGCTCTTGCAACGACAATGTTATTGGTCGGTACTTTCCAAAAGACACTGACTTAACCCAATAAATCTGTTTAATCCTTTGGTTCTAGAGCAAGGAACTAGCACTCTCCTTGCTTGGTAGGACTTTAACTCTTGCCAATAACGTAGCACTCAAGGTACGCGCGTCTGGTCAACTATGGTCTGTAAACCTAGGCGCTTAAGCAAGCGTGTCTTCAGACCTGGGTTGTTGACAAGCATCAAGTGAAACAATACCTAAATCAATGTCCATCGTATCTTGGATTGGTATCATGGGGATCATCTTATAGGGGGACAGGGTATAAGATACAGCAGAAGTAAAGGGGACTGGGGATTGGGGATTAGGGATTGGGGTAATGGTAAGGGAGCCTCAAAATTATGTTCGGGGAAATATTGCCCCTCCCATAACCCATAACCCATAACCTATAACCTAACGTTCCACTTTTCGATATAAAGTATCACGTTGTTGGTAGGGACGTCCTAGGTTGGTGATAGCAGCCTGCAAAGTTTCGACTGACATATTGGTACCACCTTGAGCGCCTGCCATTGTCGTGATATGTTCTTCCATTAATGTGCCACCGATATCGTTACAACCCGACAATAAAGCTTCTGTTGCACCCAAAAGGCCCAGTTTTACCCAACTCGGTTGATGGTTAGGAATGCAATTTCCTAAGAAAATCCGTGCTACTGCGGTTAGTAGCAGTGCGTCTGTCAAAATAGGTTGGTCGTGTCCCACACGACGACGTAAAGGTTTGGGTGCTTCTTTGCCAACAAAGGGTAATAAAATAAACTCAGTTATACGGGCAGGATACTCCCGATGGGTGGCAGTTTGTTGGAGACTTCGTAATTTTTCCAAATGGTTTATTTGTTGTTCTGGCGTTTCAATATGCCCTGATAGCATTGTGCTAGTAGTGTGCAAACCTAGTCTATGAGCTGTACTCACAATTGAAAGCCAAGTTGCTGTGTCGATTTTTTCAGGACAAAGAATACGCCGCACTTCATCATCTAACACTTCAGCTGCTGTTCCTGGCATAGAGTCAACACCAGCATCTCGCAAAGCTATAATGACATCAGCATACTCAAGTCCATCTTGTCTTGCGATGAATTGCACTTCTTGGGGAGAAAAAGCGTGTAGATGCAGTTGGGGAAATTCCTGCTTAATAGTTTCCACAAGCTTAAGATAATAAGGCAACGATTTTCCGTTCAAGAGCGCTTGTGGGTTTAATCCTCCCTGCATACAGATTTCCGTCGCACCGCGTTGCACCCCATCTGTCGCTTTTTCCAAAATTTGCGCCCAATCTAACCAGTAAGCACCCGCCTCTCCTTCGTCTCGCCGGAAGGCGCAGAAACTACAGTGCTGTTCACAGATGTTGCTGAAGTTGATATTACGGTTAATAACGTAAGTAACAGTGTCACCCGCTTGCTGTTGACGTAGTTTGTCAGCTGTAGCGCGAATGGCGGCGAGTGCATTTTGGTCAGTTTGTTTCAACAATATCACTCCCTCTTCGGGAGACAAATCGTACCCACTTAAGGCACGGTCAAGAATAGCATCAACAGTTACAGTAGTAGACACAGTTTATCAAAAGCGAACCACATTTCTTATTCTGACAATCTTCTTGCTAATTGGCATTATTTCGCCTCAGCACAGAATTTATTGAGCTTGGCAGATAATCTAAAAATATCCAGATACTAAATCCTAAAATTAAAAAATTTCTTAAATTTAGCCATAAGATTTTAACATAATCAAGCTCGCGAAAACTACCAAATGACGCCATTATATAGGTAGTGATACAAATAGCTAGCATCAAAATAGCGTGGCGTAGTTTTAATAGCGCTGCAAAAGGAATGATCCATACTATATATTGGGGTGAAAACACTTTATTTGTAATAATAAATATTAACAAAGCAACCAGTGTGTAAGCTACTAAGTTATCCACTTTCATCAATTCACTTTTATAGCGTTCTTCTCGAAAACGGTACCAGCAACTCACTAACATGGAAATGTAGAGAATAATTAATAAGAGGGGCAATACAGCCAGTACTATATTATCTAAAGGAGAAACTATATTCCGTGAACCATAGCCAGCGATCGTTTTAAGTTCTATTAATCCCCACTTGTGTACCAAGCTAATTATTCCAGCAGGTAATGATTCAATTTGTAAACCCCGTTCTTTATGGTAATCCAAAAAGGAAAACAGCTTGTCTTTGGTAGTGATGAGAAATGGTAAAAAACTTAGAAAAACTGCACCAATAGTTCCCAACCATATATTTAGAATGGCACGGTAGGATTTATTCGTAAAAAAATAAACTGTAAAGACGGGAAGCAACACCAAAGGATAAAGTTTCGCAGCTACACCCAAGCCAAGAGAAATACCTGCTAAGGTAGGACGATTAGATAAGACAGCAACTAAAGCTACAACTGTTAATACTGTAGGAAATAAATCATATCTCCAGAGTAGAACTGGTGAAATGATTAATGTAAATAATGTGTAGAAAACTAATACTCTTATTGTTTGACGTTGAGAAGCATACACTGATACCACTCGTAGTAGGAGCAGCATATTTATTGTGCTGAATAATATGTTTTCTAACAAAAATAAAAAGGCATATATATAATAATTCTTTGCAAGCCCTAATGCTACGATTCTGGGTAGAACAAAAGGTAAGAGTGCAAATGGCGGATATTCTAAATTAAAATCTCGATAAGGTAATTTACCTTCTAGTAAGTAAAGCGAAGATCTGTAGTATATATTTAAATCATGAGTTCCCACCATCTTAAAAATAGTCAAGAGACCTACAATAAGTAGCCCTAACACTTGGATTGCTACTATCGAGAATATCTGTCTCTGAATTTTTCTTTCTTCGAGTAGCATATTTTGAGACTCTATTACTTTAAATATTTACGTCGGTTAATTTTTCTTCTTTAGCCGCCACAGTCTCCCGTTTTTGTAAACATTATCAAGAATGAATGTCTTTTCCAAGTCTGATTTAAATTTTTTAGAGGCATTATATAAAAAGACATCACTGAAGCCATCAGGAATTTGGGGTATATTGGGTTCTGTGACTAACTGCATTTGCACGTTTGATTTTAGTAGATGACTCAGAGACATGATATCTCCAATATTAAGGGAATAATTACTACTCATAAAAAGTGGTTTCATGGAGCTATTGATTATTCGAGCTATTTGGGGATTTGCGTGACTTCCTTTATTCCACCATGTCTCTGCTTGGGAACTGACTGCACAGGATAAAACTCCAGTACAAATAACTCCTACCAAAACTAATTTCCAAAATCTGCCTTTTAGCACTTTATTAGAGATAACTTGGCTTGCTAATAAGTAAGCAACAGCTAGTTGAATCCCTACATAAGAGGGAATGATGTATCGAGAGCGAAGACTCAGTTTCCCCCCAAGAATAACATCATTTAATATGAGAGCTAAAGCAGGCACTGCAGATAAGGTAAAAATAAATAGCCAAACTTGTTTTGCAGTTCGGCGATATATAAAATAAAAAGAAAATACCACTAATATGAGTAGTAAGGGAACTAGATATCGACCCCAGCGCAAACCAGGAAGATTTAAATCTGGAAAAAATGGTTCATAGCGCCAAAAATCACCAAACAAATAACTGTTATTACTTGTCCACCCTGCGACTAAAGCTGATATTGATTGTCTTTTTTGAGCGCTGCTTGTTGTCTGTTCGACTTGCGACAAGTTATTAATAAGAACTAAAATCCAAGGTACGAAAGCGAGAAAACCAGCAGTTGCTGCCAGCAAGTACGCTTTAACGAGTTTAGTAAATCGAAAGCCTTGAATAACAAATACGTAGATACCGTGAGCAAGCGTCACCAACGCAGAAAACAAGAATGTGTACAGCCCTAGTGCTACTGTGATGGCATACATCACCCAAAGCCGCTTGCTACCTAGCCGGATTGCTCGTAACAGTGTAGCACTTGCAAGTAAGATAGTCACCGTCCATAAACTGAACTGCCGTGCTTCTTGGGCATACAATACATGAAAGGGAGAAACGGCTAAAAGTGCGACAGCCATCCATCCTGTTATGGGTGATTCAAATAATTCTAGGCACAGCCAATAAATGCAAGGAAACCCAAGCAAGCTAATGATTGCTGATAGGCTTCGGGTGACTGCGATTGAATTTCCAAAAATTTGCACCCATAATCTTACAAGTACGTAATAAAGTGGAGGGTGCTGAGCATCTTCCACTGCCAAAGAGTTGATTGTGTCAATGACACCTTTTTCTGGATTAGGGTACTGATACTTTCTGACAGATTCAACACCAATGACTTGTCCGTTAAACACTTGCTGGACAAACTCGTTCTTAGTATAACCAGACATCCGTAGTCCAGTGTAAGCCTCATCGTGCCAGTAGACTTTTTGCTCAAGATTAACAAAGCGAAAAAATATCCCCAAACCTAGCAAAACAATAATGAGAACCCTAAGCCAAGTTCTTAGGTGTTTTGGGAAGAGCCGTTCTCTACTGGTTGTTTGCATTGGTAAAAAACAAAGTATCTAGCTCCGTTTATTTTCGGCTGTTTATAGCAGGTGTGTCAAAAGTACGGCTGTAATACATAGTAAATACTTATAGTATACATAGACATAGTTTGGCTAATTATAACATTTTTTTGTAATATTTCTTAAAACTTTACAAACCTGGTATCCAAGATACAGCAGCAATATTGGCGTCAGAAGTCAGAACCGGAGACGTGTCAACGAGTTAGAAGTAAAATTTGCTGGCTTATCTATCTGGCTCTTAAGTTAAAAAGGTGTAGCTCAATAAAGATGCAAATTGCTGTATGTAGTGATTTGAAATACTCTTTTCCAGACAAACGTGAATCAAATACTTGTTGCAAGCAAGAAAACTTGACACTCCCCACCCTGTTTTTTTTATTTGAATAAAATATAGTAACATTTCATCTTTTTTTCATATTTTGGGAATTGTGTAAAGAGTAAATTAAGTAATTTTTTTTCCAAATACGAGTGCTATACTTTGCTCATATTGGTGGTTGCAGTAAGAAAGTTGTTTGGAGTAACTACACTTCAAAAAGCAGGGAGCCTATAGATATTCATTTGCCAGTTGGTGCATTATCTTGTATAGAAATTAATTTGCCAATAGGTGCATTATCTAGTGAAAAAATAAATTTTGGGGTAGAAATTGCTATTACTCTAATTAGAGTAATAGGTTTTACTCTTAATTTTTTATGAAAATTTAGCGCACTTTTTGGTAATTCCTACCCGAAGGTAGGAGAAACTTTGTATTGATAACTATTTAAAGATGATCAAGCACATTTCTCATAGAATATTCATCACAGTATTTATTTTGATTGGTCTTCATGCAACCCCTGATGGACCTCAAACCAATCGCTATACTGATGCCATTCACTCATTTGTTAATTTCGGTACATTTGCTCTCCAAAAAGGATACCGTTCTCATATAGATATTTTGCTACTTAATAATAATGCTTATTCTGTCATCCCGCCTGGTATTCCAATTCTCCTGGCTCCTATTTACTTTATTCACCAAATGTTAATGAGGGTTGTTGGCATTCCAGTAGGGAGGTTTACTGGTCAATATTTAATATATTGTCGAATGTTTGCTTCATCGCTCCTCTTCTTGGAATTGTGGCAGTCATAATGTTTAAAACTTTAAATCATTTCACAAATGACTTAACAAAAAAAATATGGCTCGTTTTTATCTTTATTTTCGGTTCCTTGGTATTTTTCTTTCTACTAATGGAATTTGGGCTCATGTGTACACAATGTCATTTATTTTTATAGCTTTTTATTTGATTCTTAATCAAGCAAATAGTTTTTTAATCGGAGTTTTCTTAGGTTTGGCTCAATTTGTTGATTATATTGCTATTGTTCCAATATCTTTGCTAATTGGATTTTGGATATATTTAAAGATTAAAGATAAGCAAAAGAAAAAATTGCTTACAGACATACCTTTATTGTTTTTAGGTTACTCAATCTTTATAGCAATAATTATGTATTATCACCAAAGCATCACAGGTTCAGTATTTAAAACTCCTAACTCACTGTTTCTTTTACAGTTGAATCAAGAGAGAATCGATACAGAAAACTATGTTTTCTTTGCCTTCTTTAGAAAGAATATGGGGTTTGACATTTAGCCCATACCGAGGAATTTTTATATATTTTTCCCTGACGTTTTTGTTTTTTGCTTCTTTTGTGAAAAAGACTTTTAAGAAAAACAATGCGATACTATTTTGTTTTATCTTCTTTGCTTTTATCTTTGTGTTAAATGCTTCTTACTATGCATGGTCGGGTGATGTTTGCTTTGGTCCACGTCATTTAGTGGTCGCTACCCCGTTTATGATTCTTGCAATTGTCTACTGTCATCTGAAATATATCAAGTTATTGGGGATACTATCCATTTTTATCAATTTAGCTGGAGTCTCTACGATTCCGTCTAGTAATTTACTTATAAATCTAGGTATATTTCTTTATCGAGGACCTTTTCTCCACTGGCTAGATTACTTATACAAAGTAGTATTGCCTCAGTATTACAATGTTCGTCTCTCTTTAATGACACCCTTCTTCATATATGTAGCAACTGGTTTCCTGATTTATTTAATTTGGAAACCAAACATCAAGCAGGAAAACGTGCTGTTTAAAGATAGGGTAGCATAACTACGTACAACTTCTTTGAAAGGCGAATAGTATCAAAAATACTAAGATTTGAGAAATGCTTTTTTAAAATAGAATTGCTCAAATTAAGGATTAGAAAATAACCTGAACTAAAACTTGACATGGTCGTTATATTATGTATGGTTAATTGCCCACATATTTTTTGGTAGTAACGATTAAGATCCCTTGCGATATCAACCAAAAAGGACTAAAGCCCTCAGTACGAAATTATTCAAGGTTGTATTACCAGCCTTGATATTATTTACAAAATTAGTGAAAATCTCTTTCTCAAATAATCATTATCTAAATGAGTATCATCGAACCTAATTCCCTCTTGCCAGTACCTACTGGCGCATTACAAATTCCAGAATTGCCGAAAGCAACGATAAACGCAGATGGTCAACCTCTGTTGTCTCTGGTGATTCCAACTTACAAAGAGGCTGGAAATATCCAAAAAATCGTCTCTATATTGAACAACTTGTTAGATGAGTTTATACCAGGAAACTACGAGCTGATTGTCGTAGACGATGATAGTCCAGATGGCACTTGGAAGATTGCACAGTCTTTAATGGAAGAATATCCGCAACTGCGGGTGATGCGACGACAGCATGAAAGGGGACTATCCAGTGCAGTGATTCGTGGATGGCAAGCAGCCACAGGACGTGTTTTAGGAGTGATAGATGCTGATTTACAACATCCACCCCATGTGCTGTTGCAACTATTGCAAGCCATAGAACAAGGAGCAGATTTAGCTGTCGCCAGCCGTCATGTAGAAGGCGGTGGAGTCAGCAGCTGGAGTTTTGCCAGGCGTTTGTTGTCACGGGGTGCTCAGTTATTAGGATTGATCATCTTACCAGGGGTTCTCTCAAGAGTGTCAGACCCGATGAGTGGTTATTTTATGCTCCGTCGCGACTGTATAGTTGGACAAACGCTCAATCCCGTAGGATACAAAATTCTGCTGGAAACTATCGGGCGCGGAAACGTCGGCAAAATTGCGGAAGTTGGCTATGTGTTCAGTGAGCGCAAAGAGGGTGAAAGTAAGGTCACTTGGAAGCAATATGTTGATTACATCCATCACCTCATCCTCTTACGGGTATCTACAGGTCGGCTAAGACGATTCAGTCAAGCCAGTCAACGCGTCGGTTTCCCCATCGATCGCTTTCTCCGTTTTGGCTTGGTGGGACTATCCGGGGTATTTGTAGATATGGTAGTGCTTTACTTGCTCAGTGACCCAACGACCTTAGCTTTGCCTCTGACACGGAGCAAAATTATTGCAGGTGAAGTGGCAATTGTCAATAATTTCTTGTGGAATGATATGTGGACTTTTGCCGATGTCAGTAGCCAGCAGCGGCAATGGCGTCAGCGCTTGAAGCGGTTTTTGAAATTTAATATGATCTGTCTTGCCGGATTGGTGTTGAATGTGTTGGTGTTGAACTTGGTGTTCAATTTCGTCATTCCCAACCGCTACATTGCTAACCTGATTGCCATTGCGGTGGCTACTGTTTGGAACTTTTGGGTGAACTTGAAGCTGAGTTGGCGCGTCACACAGGTGAAATAATAGAAGGGAACAAAGAGTGAGGAGTTATGAGTTATTAGTTATAAGTGATAACTCCTAATTTATGAATTTAGTCCTTAAAACTCAAAACTCAAAACTCAAAACTCTATTACTGCTGACGGTATGGGTCTTGATCGCTATCGGCTTACGCTTAACTCACTTGAGTGCTAAACCCCCTTGGACTGACGAGTTTTCTACTCTGGTGTTTAGCCTCGGTAATAGCTTTTTGCCAGTACCGTTAGATCAGCCGATCTCTGTCGATGTCCTATTACAACCACTACAACCACAGCCGACAGCTACCATAAAAGATGTATGGAAACATCTATCCAGTGAGAGCAATCATCCGCCGCTTTACTTTTTTCTGACTCACTGGTGGATGCGCGTGTTTCCCACACATCAGGGTTTGGTGTCCTTGTGGGGAGCGCGATCGCTCGCTGCTGTTTTCGGTGCTGCATCTATTCCAGCTGTTTATGCTTTAAGCAAGCTCGCATTTCGTTCCCGTTTAGTGAGCCATTTGGCGGCTGCGATGATGGCAACATCACCCTATGGCATTTTTTTAGCACAAGAAGCCCGTCATTACACTTTAGCAATCTTGTGGGTCATTGCTTCCCTCGCTTGCTTAGTCATTGCCAGTCGCCACATCCAAAACCGTACTCAAATACCCATCTGGGTAGCCCTCTCGTGGGTGGGCATTAATGCTATGGGCATTGCTACTCACTACTTTTTCACCCTCACCCTCTGTAGCGAAGCGTTGGTTTTGCTATTTCTTGCTTGGCGACAAGGGGAGAAGAAAGAGCAGGGGGAGAAATTGCTTGCTGATCTTTCCATCTCCCACAGCCCTTGGTTGCGAATCTACGCTGTTGCTGTGGGTACATTTGTAGCGGCTTTAGTTTGGTTACCCGTGTTTTTACAGAACAGTTATGGAGGTAAGTTGACTGAATGGATTCAAGGCCCACGAACTGGAATGGCTTGGATCAACCCAATTTTTCAAGCAATAGCCGCATGGATTACAATGATTTCGTTGCTACCAGTAGAAGCCTCACACTTAGCAGTTGTGATTGCTTCTGGAATGGTAATGCTGATTTTCTTCGTTTGGGCAGTACCAATTTTAGTGCGTGGGATTAAAGTTCAGCTTAAACAACCACAAACCAGTTTGATGGTTCAGGTGTTTGTTGGTTTGGTTGTCGGGGCGATCGCTTTATTTTTTATTTTTACCTATTTTTTTGGTATTGACCTCACACGGGGGGCTCGTTATAACTTTGTCTACTTTCCCGCTGTCATAGTTCTACTTGGGGCAAGTCTAGCAGTTTGTTGGCATCATCCCATATTGGCGAAAGGCAGATGGGGAATAAATGGCAAAAAAGCTGTGGTGATAATTTGGTTAATGGGATTGGTAAGCGCTATCACTGTTGTCTGCAATCTAGGCTATCAAAAATATTACCGTCCAGACTTATTTGTACAACTCATTGAGCAAACATCCCATGTCCCTGTACTCATTTCCACAACCCAAAAAACTCATGTACACATTGGGGAAATGATGGGGATCGCCAGGGAATTCAAAATTACCGAAGTTCTGAAGCGAGGAAACTTTGGATCAGATTTGTCTCAAAATTCAATTGAAAATACAAAATATACATCACCTCTATTTCTCCTAGCACATCAAGATGAAGACCCTAGTACTTCCACCTCTGCACTGCAAAAGACATTAAAGACGCTGCCACGTCCTTTTGACTTGTGGTTAGTAAACTTTTATGCTAAAGAACCAGAGGAAGTGAAAAACTGTGTTGCAGACACAAAATCCTTACCAGCAGTCAATGGCTACGAATACAAAGTGTATCATTGTAGTTCTTATTGACACTCCCCACGGCTGTATGAATTTCGCTCCGCTCCATTCATACAAAAAGCCGGGGGATTCTTGGCTCATCGACGTTTCTTGCTTTTGCAGGTGTTGCCACCAACATTCGTAGAGGAAACATCTCCCCAAGCGTTGATTCCCGGATGCCCTCCGGTATTTTTAGCTTTAAGCAATATGTTGATAGCTGCATTCACATCTCGCTGCAAGACCGTTCCACAATGAGGACAATTGTGAGTTCTTGTAGACAAACCTTTTTTGACGGTATTCCCACAATTACTGCACTTCTGGCTTGTGTAATGAGGTGCAACAGCTACAACCTTGGTATCAAACTTCCTAGCATTGTATTCTAACCAACAACGAAAAGAAGTCCAAGCAACATCACTGATTGACTTGGCTAGGTGACGATTTCTCACCAGTCCTTTCACATTTAAGTCTTCATAGGCGACAAAGGCGTTAGCCTTGCACACGCAACGTGCCAGTCTCTTGGCATGTTCTTCACGTTGCCTACTTACTCTTAAGTGCTTCCGGGCATACCGCCATGACGCTTTTCGTCTGTTGTTCTTGCCTTTTTCTTTAGCGTAAATTCGACGTTGAGCGTGCTTGATGGCTTTTTCTGCTTTACGGAGGAACCTAGGATTTTCCTCGTGATGCCCGTTGGAATCAGAATAAAAATGTTCTAATCCGACATCTAAACCGACTTCACCATCACTTGTTCTTGACTCGCAAGTTGCATCAATTTTGATGCAGAACTGAACGTAGTAGCCATCTGCTCTACGCACAATCCGAACTCGCTTAATTAACTCAACTGGATAGGTGTTTATATTCCACTTTCCCAACAACTTGAGTTCACCAATACCTTTCTTATCAGTAAAGGTGATACGTCTTCTTGTGGGATGCAAAGCCCATCCTGATGTTTTGTACTCAACAGAACGACTGTCTTTTTTAAAACGCGGATAACCTTTTTTGCCTGGTCTATTCTTTTTGCAGTTATCGAAAAACCGTGAGATAGCACGCTCTACATTTTCTACTGATGCTTGGCAAGCATGGCTATTCAAATTCTTAACAAACTCAAACTCCGCACGTAACTGAGTGTTGTACTGGTACAGTTCTTTTTTGCCAACGCCACGGTTATCCATCCAAAATCGAAGCACCTTGTTACGTACAAACTGACTTGTAAGAATAGCTTCATTTATTGCTACTGCTTGGGACTTCTTGACGACCGCTTTGTATTCCAGTATCAACACTCTTGAATCACCTCCTTTTATTTGTTAGCGTATATCTAGTATATACGGCATATCTAAATATGGCAACTAAGAAACGATTGAGAGATGTACCAATTCTGCATGATGAAGTGAAAACAAAAAGAACTGTAGTGTTAACACCTACAGCTTGGGGAAATATTAAGATTGCAGCAAAAACTCGTGGGATAAGTGCTAGTGAGTTGATAGAAGAGTTTGGACGGGGAATAAATTCCCCAACGGGCTTATCCCCATAAATAGAATTTAGGGGCTTGCGCCCTCCAACTTTTGGTCATTAGTCATTAGTCATTGGTCATTAGTCATTAGTGATTGGTGATTAATTATCAAAGTTTTCCGGAACACGTACTGATGACAAACCAGCTATTGTTCGTAAGTTTTGGCTACGAATCAACTCAGTAAAGTCTAATCCAGAACGCTTTTCAATCTTTGCCACGGCTTCAATTGCAGATAACAGATGTTCTGCTGCTTCAGCTTCCGAGTAACCCCGTCGTTGCGCGACACGGATGGCGGCTTCATCGGCGTTTAACTCTGTTTGCTGGGAACGGTTAGTGCGCCAGATGCGAAGCATAGCCAACGTAGTTAATCCACCAGCGACAACTACACCCACTGCATCTGCTTGGGCTGATTCTACAAATCCACCCAAAAGACCGGCTAGAGCCACACCTTGATAAATGTCAGGTTTAAACCACTTGACTCCCGTCAACCAGTTCACAGTCCGTAATAGTAATAAATCGCGTTGCGGTTTCGTCAGGCGACGCCATAAATCGAAATTAATATAGATTGGTCGTTCACTGTTCCAAGGCAATGGAAATGTTGCGTCAATCACTTTTGCCTGTTCAGGTTTGCTGACGATTTTTGTCAGCATTCGACCCGAAGCAGGCATCAAATCTAGCAAACGGCGAATCTCAGCGTTTGGTTCCATCTTTAATCAGCTTAGAATCCCTACGTGTTTATAGCGGGGAGAGTCAAAAACCTTTTAATATATGCTTATGCTTAGAATACCTGGTTTATTGGCTTCAATGGCAACCACAAGTCTAACGACTTTGTATAGTCATGCATAATTGATACAAGTAATGGCATATGGCTCATAACTCATGACTATGGATGCTTTTGCTCCAACCCCACCTAAATGGACAAACACGGCAATTCATGCTTATGAATTTTGCTGTCCTAAGTGTCACTCAACTAGTTTGGAAGCTGTACAAGTCTGGATAAATCGTCGTTCGCCTGTGATGACGGAAGAGTATCGTCGCAAATGGCAGGAATTTTACCAGTGTCATTGTGCTTGTGTATGGTGGGCTTGGAGTAGCGATCGCCCTCCAACAAATCTCAAGGATCAATATTGACACTCTCCACGCTCTGTGACTTTCGCTATGATTTACCGCCGTACTCGACTTCACTTCTGCGACCCTTCACTCACCGTGTTTGATTCAAAACTGGAAATTAAGTTTAACAGTTTTTCTATTTCCACTCAAAACTAGTATTATTGAATATCCAGCTGTCCTTACTTAGGATAGCTTTTCAGTATTTATACTTACTATTCTTTCAAGATAACGGTAAGTTAAGCTGTGGATGCTTGTTCACAGCAATAAATAAGGCGGTTAAAGGGGAGCATTCTGCTGAGGATACATGCAAATTCAGTTAGATTTTTGCAATTAAAGCTAAAAAATCTAAATCATGGGTATGGTTTACAGACTTAATGTCAGTTAAGCTATCAATTGTTTGTATGTGCAAGGGCTGGAGAATTAGCAAAATGTAGTTTTGTAGAGGTATGTATAAAAATTTTATGAAAGCTTCAAAAAAGCTCACAGATATTTTTTTTAGTATTTTGGGTTAAACCTGTCAAATGTCTGGTGATAAGATTGCCATGAATGCACATCGAGGATCTGCTGTGCTGAGTTCTGCAACTTTAAAAGTGCAGCCAACTGCAACAGGACTAGCTGAAAATAATCGCCTGCGGCTGCTCTCTGGCTCTGCCAATGTACCACTGTCTCAAGAAGTCGCTCGTTACCTGGGCATGGACTTGGGACCAATGATTCGCAAACGATTTGCGGATGGAGAACTATACATTCAAATCCAGGAATCGATACGGGGCTGTGATGTTTATCTCATCCAGCCCTGTTGTCGTCCTGTGAATGACCATTTGATGGAACTGCTGATTATGATTGATGCCTGTCGGCGTGCTTCCGCACGGCAGGTAACCGCAGTCCTTCCGTATTATGGTTATGCCCGCGCTGACCGGAAAACGGCAGGAAGAGAGTCAATCACTGCCAAGCTGGTTGCAAATCTCATGACAGAAGCAGGTGCCAACCGTATTCTCGCAATGGATTTGCACTCAGCTCAGATTCAAGGCTATTTCGACATACCACTAGATCACGTCTACGGTTCTCCAGTGTTGCTTGATTATCTAGCAAGCAAACAACTGCCTGACCTTGTCGTGGTTTCCCCAGATGTCGGTGGTGTCGCACGAGCTAGGGCATTTGCGAAAAAGCTCAACGATGCGCCACTGGCGATTATCGATAAACGTCGTCAGGCTCACAACGTTGCCGAAGTGTTAAATGTCATCGGCGATGTCAAGGACAAAACAGCAGTGCTGGTGGATGACATTATAGATACTGGCGGTACCATTGCTGCGGGAGCAAAACTGCTGCGTGAGGAAGGAGCGCGTCAGGTGTATGCCTGTGCCACTCATGCAGTGTTCTCCCCGCCTGCGATTGAGCGCTTGTCAAGTGGCGTGTTTGAGGAAGTGATTGTCACAAATACGATTCCAATCGCAGAAAGCGAACGCTTTCCACAGTTGGTGGTGCTGTCAGTGGCTAATCTGCTTGGGGAAACCATCTGGCGGATTCACGAAGACAGTTCTGTAAGTAGTATGTTCCGCTAGCGAAGGCAAAACAGTCATTCCAACTACATTTGTGCATCAAGCGTAAAGGATGAAGGATGAAGGATGAAGTCTGAAAAACTTCATCCTTCATTTTTTATTTATACTGGTTCACTCGCGGGTACAGCTAGCAGCCGGGGAATTAGCATATGAGCAGGTTGTTCCAGGATAAACCGGACACAACGTGCAATATCCTCAGGCTGTAATGCTCCTCCAGAGAAGACAAAATCTTTGTTCTTTTCATCCCAGTTTTGGTATAGTCCCGTGTCCACTGTTCCTGGTTCAATACAAGCGACACCAATGCCAGTCCCAGCTAGCTCCATCCGCAGCGAATCTGTGAATGCTTCAATCGCAAACTTTGTCCCACAGTAAGCGCCTATGTTGGGAACTGTTTTCAAACCAGAAATACTGGAAGTGTGGATTAAAAAACCACTACCAGTTTGTTTGAAGTATCGCAGCGCCGTGTAAGCCATTCGGTAAACGGACTCAACGTTGATGCGTACCATATCACAGATTTTTTCGATGTCCACTTCTTCAATGGAACCGACAGTCATCACACCCGCATTACTAAAAACCACATCCAGCTGACCAAATGCTTGGATAGCTGTATCTACCAATTTTTGTGGTAAACCCGGATCTGTAATTTCACCTGGTACAGCTTTGGCATTCTTGAAACTAGACACAAGTCGTTCTAGCTTATCTTGAGAGCGGGCAGTAAGTACTAATTTCATGCCTGCTGCATCCAAATCCCTAGCGACTGCTTCGCCAATTCCTCCACTAGCTCCGGTAATAATGGCGACTTTATTCTGTAGTTCCATAAGTTTGTTACTTCAGTAAAATAATTAACTTTTACTCGCTCAGTAAGTCATGAAATACTCATGATTTGCTGCATTCGTTTGAGATTTGCGAAATGGTAGATTTAGATGGAAATGCTGCTTGTGTCTCCGTCTGACGACTTAATATTAGGTATCACAGACTGTTGATAGTTACCAAATGGATACTAATAGGACGAGTGAGGATGCGTGAAGCGAAATACCATTGTCCAGTGGAAGTCACCCTAGAGGTTATTAGTGGTAAATGGAAATGTGTCATCTTATGGTGGCTTAGACAAGAGTCGAAACGTTTTAGTGAATTGAAGCAATTAATTCCGGGAATATCACAGAAGATATTGACGCAACAACTGCGTGAACTAGAAATCCACGGTTTGATACGCCGCGAAGTTTATCAAGAGAAACCTCCTCGGGTTGAATACTCATTAACCCCATTAGGCGAATCAGTTCGACCAATTACAGATTTGATGTGTGAATGGGGTAAAAAGCGTATGCCAGGATATCAATTTGGTTATATGAAGAATGTTGATACGTTTTAGGTTTAGGGTGGCGTGTACAGGGACAAAGAGGTCATGTTATTCCAGCCTAAAATTGAAGTGTCTATTAAGCTTTCTATGACATTGCTATGAACAGCAAAAAAGCCCAGGTGCAGTCTTTGTATACTGTCACCGATGAAGAACTTATGCTGACGAGTTCGCACAACCCAGAACTTCGGTTTGAACGTAATGCTGATGGAACGTTAGAAACTATGCCACCAACAGGGGGAATTTCTGGTAATCGAGAAATAAAAGCAGGCGCTTATTTGTTCAATTGGGTAGAAAGTCACGACTTAGGTGAAGTTTTCAGTTCAAGCACGGGTTTTAGATTACCAAATACTGCCGTGCGATTGCCGAAGGCACTGCGCTCCGCGCAATCGCCTGATGCTGCTTTTGTGGCTAAAGGACGTTTACCTGAAGGTTGGGATGAGCAAGAAGACAAGTTTATCAACTTAGCACCCGACTTTGTTATTGAAATTCGTTCTAAAAACGATAGCTTGGAAAAACTCAAGGCAAAAATGGAAGAATATATAGCTAACGGTGTCAAGTTGGGATGGTTAATTGACCGTCAAAATCAGCAAGCTTTAGTTTATCGTGCGGATGGTTCCATCACCCAGTATCCAGCTACAGCAATTTTAAGCGGTGAAGATGTTGTAGTAGGGTTTACGTTGCCTTTGGCGAGATTATTGTAGAAATCAGCATGAAATCAGCAAAAGTTTTATTAAGAAGAATTCAGTTGTCAGAACGCAGAACACAGAACTGAACATCCCCATAAATAAATTTAGGGGATTTAATAAGAACGCCACAACAAGTAAAAAGAACCAAGTCAAAAGTAAAAAGAAAGAAAAAATTAATATTTATTTTTATTTTTAAATTTTAACTTTTAACTTGTTTGAGGGGCTTGCATCCTTTTCCTCCAAGCTGACTACTGAGTTCGGAATTTTGAGTTCTGGGTTTTTTATTCGGTCACTTTCTTAAATTAATTGTATTTAATCTATGACTTAATAGTATCGGTTGCTACTTGCCAAAATTCATGCAATTGTGATTTACCTGTGGACACTTTTGTTTCCACTGTTGATGGTAAATATTGTAAACCATCGCATTGCTTCAGTTTTTCGGAATGCTAAAATCAAAAGGTGAAGTCATAGCTTGGCAATATCAACCATACGACTTCAATGAAAATTTTACAAATAAGTTTAAATAGCGTTATTCTGGCAGGTTTACTTTTTCTTGAACCTGCTCATACAAATAATTTTGCAAGCGCCCAGTTACCTCAAACATCTGCTTCAAAATCAACTGAAAAGATTCTTATTAAAGATGAGTTGTACTTTGGCTTATCTAAACCAGGAGGTTTAACGGTATCTGATGTTGAGTGGCAGATTTTTTTAAACAGTGTGATTACGCCCCGCTTTCAGCAAGGATTAACTGTCATGGATGCTTACGGACAGTACCTCAATCAGGATGGCAAACTGATAAAGGAAAAGACTAAGTTAGTTATTCTCATTTACGAAAATAACTTAAGTAAAAATCATATGATTGAACAGGTGATTGCAAGTTATAAGCAAAGATTTCAACAAGAATCTGTTCTACGTGTCACTAGTACTGTCAAATTATCTTTTTGAAGTTGATTTCGTTGGCTTTAACTCCATAACCTTCGTCCTGATGATCCATTAAGCCTATTATGAGCATCTTGTAACAAAGCGGGAATATCTAAATTTTCTGGACACCGGGGAAGACATTCACCGCATTCTGTACAACGGTTAGCTTTCATTCCAGGGAACCAATGACCGGCATTTTCAAACATTCTGTAGCGGTACTGTCCAAAGTCGGTCATATCATATGCTACGGCAAGATTGCGTAGCCGCAATACTTCTGGAATATTAATATTTTCTGGGCAAGGTAAGCACGCGTAGCACTGGCTACATTTATCTGTTTCCACAGCCTTTTGGTGATTTTCTAGACGTTGAAAGACAGTTCTTTCCTCTGGCGTTAACTCTGGTTCAGAGTCTGCAACTCGCAAAGGTTCTGTTAATTCATCTGGGTGTGCTGGTCCGGTGCTAAGAGTAGTTATTCGAGGGTCACTTAATAAAAATCGATAATTTAGCTCCAAGGGTGAAAAAGGATGACATAAATCCTTTAAGGTTTGGGGTGGTGTATACAGGCGTCCTCCCTTGTCAGCAGGAGAAATAATGAACACTCCCATATCTTTCTCAAAAGCTCGCTGAATTGCCTCTGCATTGCGTTGGAAGAAATAGTAATAATGCAGATTGACAAATTCAAATAAATCTGTATTTATTGCCGCTAAAATGATCTCTAGAGGTGCGTGGGTAGAAAAACCAACGTGTCTTACCCTACCATCGGCAATAGCTTCGTGCACCGCTTGCATACAGCCACCCTTGGCTTTTACCCAGTTAAAATGTTCCCATGTGTTTAAGCCGTGAATCCCCAGGCAATCTACATAATCCAACTTCAGTCGTTCTAGAGATTCATCGATGTACCGACGCATCGTGTCAGCATCTGGTGTGGGTGGGATTTTGGTGGTGATGTGAACTTGGGAACGCTTAACTGGTAATCCAACGGCAATAGCCTCACCAAAATACTCCTCACTTTTACCGTATCCTCTAGCAGTTTCTACATGATTAATCCCTAGCACTATAGCTTTGTGGATAGTCTGCCATGCATTTTCGGGTGAAGCTAAGTAGCGCATTGTCCCTAAGGAAAACACAGACAAGCGTAGATTCGTTTTCCCAAAGCGTCGGTATTGCATCTTTAACTTAGAGTTGGGAGTAGGAGTTAGGAGTTTTTCAGCAAGTCACTCATAACTCATCGTTTATATCTCATCTATGTTTCGCTACTGCCAAAGCGCTTAATCAAATCCTCTGGTCGGAGATTTGATATAAATTCTCGGAAGGCTTGCTGTTCAGCTTCATCGGCATCCCGATCTACGGGGATAGAAGCATCGGCAATCACTTCTTCCATAACCCAGATTGGAGTATTTGTACGGAGGGCAATAGCGATCGCATCACTAGGACGCGCATCAATTTCTTTCTTGACATCGCCTTGCTTAATAATCAAAGCAGCATAAAATGTATCTTTTTGTAACGAATGAATGATGATCCGTTCTACAGTCATGTTCCATGCCTCTAGAATATTCACCATCAGGTCATGGGTTAAGGGTCTAGGAGGCTTTTGGTTCTCCAGTGCGCCCATGATTGCCCTCGCTTGCTCCTGACCGATATAAATTGGTAATGCACGACGGTCTGAAGCATCCTTTAAAAGGACAATCGGGCTGCGGGTTATGGCATCTAATGCTATGCCAGCGACTTTCATTTCAAGCATTGGCTAAGCCTCTAAAATCCTTTGATCGCTAGGGTAGTATGTAACAAATCGTACTTGTGAACAACCCATCTTAGGGCTAAAATAAACATAACTCTTCATTCTCTATAATTGCTTCTATTAAACTCCTAAATGGATGTGAACACCAGAGTAAGTCAAACAAGTCTAATTCGACAATAATCTATTTTCCCAAGTCGCCTAGTAACAGATGGAAATGTTTTGAGATTTTGACATAATTTATTGTCTGAATTTATACTCAATTTCGCTAAAATTTTGAGATAATTACGAGGTGCTTTTAGGCAAAAATAGGTAATAAATAGAGTTAGTTTTGCAAAAAAGCCGTGTTTACAGGAATAATCCAAGCATTAGGAACCGTAAGACCCCTAGGGGGGGATTCTTGGCAAATTACTTGTGTGAGTGAGTCATCTAATGCCATTATGCAAGATTTGGCGACGGGCGACAGCATTGCTGTCGATGGCATCTGCCTAACGGTAGAAAAAATTTTAAAAGATGGATTTATCGCTACGGCTTCACCAGAAACCCTGCGCCGTACAACGTTAGGACAAGAGGAAACACAACAAAGCTACGTTAACTTGGAAGCATCGCTGCGGGTAGGGGGTAAAGTAGGCGGTCATTTCGTGATGGGGCATGTGGATGGTGTAGGTGAACTGGTGTCAGCACAAGCTACAGCAACCTCTTGGGAAATGACGTTTACAGCGCCAAAAGCGATCGCCCGTTATATTGTTCCCAAAGGCAGTATTGCCATCAATGGCATCAGCCTTACAGTCGCGGACTATCAGCCAGAACTCTCGCAGTTTATGGTAGCAGTGATTCCCCTCACTTATGACGAAACCAATCTCCAGTACTTAAGTCCGGGCGGTTGGGTGAATTTAGAGGGGGATATTCTCGGCAAATACGTGGAAAAATTCGTTTCTTTTGGCAATCAAGAACTTACACAAGCCACAGACACAATCCCAAATGAGATATCACCCGCGTTTTTGGTTGAACACGGGTATGGTTGATAATTCGTAATTGCCAATTCGTAATTCGTAATTGAGTAGGTCATTACGAATTACGAATTCTAGCTGCCCGATTGCTGAGGAGCCTGAGCTGTCTGTAACGATTGAATTAATTGGCTGAGTCCGTACTCTAATTGAGTACCTGGGTCAGTAGCAACCCACCCTTCTGCTGTCAGTTGGCGCACCTCAAAGTGCAAGTGGGGACCTGTGGAGTTACCAGTACTACCAACTCGCCCGATGACGGTTCCCTTTTCGACCACCTGACCGGGTTGAACAAAAATTTCTGACATATGACCGTAAAGAGTTTGTTGGGCATTGTTGTGGTTAAGTATTACCGTCATGCCATAGCCGCCCAACCAGTCAGCACTCTCTACTTTACCAGAGTAGGCAGCTAAAACAGGCGTTCCCATTGCGGCACCGATATCTGTACCTGAGTGGAAACGGCGATCGCCTGTAATCGGATGAACTCGCCAACCAAACAAAGAAGTAATTGGAGAAGGGGCAGAAAGGGGATACATCAATCCCGTACCACCATAAGCGAGTCTACCACCATAGACACCACCGTAGTTGATTTGCGGCAGTACTGCTGCCAGTGGGATGTCGTAAGTGAGATTACTGGGACGAGGAGCAACATTGTCAGCGGTCATCGGCGCTGATAAACCACCTGCTGCTGGAGCAATCGGTACAGAACTCACTGTTGTGGTTTGGTTGAAGTTGGGGATAAATCGATTCGGGCGGAATGTACTTTTAGTTACACCACCAGAAGCCTCTTCAGAAGTGTGACGCCTGAGACTACTCGTCAAAACACCAGAACCAATACCACGAGTGGGACGCATCAAAGAGTTTCTTTCACTCTTCACACGTCTAACTGGTGGAACAGTTGCTAATGTGGTAGGTTTGCTTCTTCTAATCCAACTAGGCGCTTTCTTGTCGGCTGATTCAGTATCGGAATCTGCTACACGCTGATTTTGATATGGAAGCTTAGCACAAACGCTGTTGGGAACATTTTCCCCCACTAATCTTCTACAAGTACTAGACCGTTGTGTGATCACCACAGAACTGGGTGCTTCATATTTATTGGTCGCGCCTACTTGATAATCAGTGGGGTCAATGTAGGAATTATTGTAATCTTTGCTGGTGGAATCAGCAGAAGGAGCAGTGGGGTAGTTCTTTTGGGAAATTTCTTGTTGGGGTTTTTCTTCTCTTACAGTTGCATTTGGCTGCGAATCCTCTACTTGAGGTTTTTTCCCTAACCTTGCTCTCAACTTTCTCACACTTTCGCTAGGCACAGAAACTTCTACCTGAGGTTTTGATTTTCTAATTACTACCTCTGGTTGTGAATCTTCTGCTTGACGTTTTGATTTTCTGATCACTACCGCAGGGCTGGAACTTTCTGCTTGGTATCTGGAATTTCTGATAACTACCGCAGGACTCGACGCTTTTGACTTGGATAATCTCTGTCTGAGTCTAGCGCGGCGTTGAGAAAATTCTGGTTGTCCTCCAGTACCTTCTGAACCGGAAGTGCTATTGTTCTGTTCTACAGAATATTTTTTAACTGTATTTGCAGATGAGGCTGGTTGCGAGCTTTCAGCAGTGGGAACGATGTTGTCTATTGCTGATTCGGTTTGAGCAAACACCAAGCCACCATTTGTGAGCATACTGATAGTGCCAAGCCAAGACAGGCTTTGTGCTGGGAGCGTAGACGCAAAGCGTCTTGTTGATAGGCATCGGTGCCACAATTGATGCAAACGGTTCTCGGTCGAGTGATTGCGCTGCGTCATTGTTTCTCTGGTGTTGTGTGTAGATTTAGCTTAAAGAAATTAACTCAGTAATTTGTCAGTTAATTTTAGATTTTGGATGGGAGATTTGCTTGTAGTAAGTGCTGAAGCGCTGACTACGAAACCATTATCCAATGTAAAGTTCTTCCTTAATCAGATGAATGAAAGTAACCCAAACTGATTGTACCGGGCTGAAGGTAAATTTCTGGTGTTTTTACTGATTTAAGTTCTGTTGTTTCCATGCAAACCCGAAGCTCCCCAGTATTTGTCACACCAACTACAGTGCCTACAGTCTCATTGACGTAGACTCTATCACCCATGTTTGTTAGCAACTCTAGATAGCGTGATATTAATATATTGGCTCCTTCTTCAAACAGGCACTGTATACCAGATTCTATTCCAATTAACACTTCAACGATCAGCATTTCTAAAGATGGGATAAGTTTAGTGTGCTGATTTGCTTGCCACATTGCCAGATTTATTCCAGTTTCCGGTACTGGGTTTGCCCAATTCATCCCCACACCAATCACTGCTTGGGTGATTTGGAAGTGCTGCACTTTGGTTTCTGTTAAAATACCGCATAGTTTGCGGTCCAGCAAGACCAAATCATTCGGCCATTTGATTTCAACAGGAACGCCGCAGCTTCGCAATTGTTTGGCAATTCCCCAAGCCGTCGCTAGCGTAAGTTGGTAGCTGTTCGTCGCGCTTAGCTGGGGAGCTATTGCCACCGAAAGATATAATCCCCCATTTTCGGACATCCACTGACGACCCCATTGTCCTCGTCCGGCTGTCTGCTCAGTAGCAATGACGGCACATCCTGATTCAGCGCCTTGAGCCAGTAAGTCCCAGAGGATTTGGTTCGTTGAAGAAACAGTTTCAAAAAGATGTAGCGAAAATGGTAAATAAGTATTTTTGCGCCCTGCTTCCAGGGCAGTTTCCAACTTTTGCCGATCCAATCCCACAACAGTTTACCTAAATTTACTCGTTCAAGTTAGGATGAATTGACTGCTATTTATTTTTGTTTTTAGGTTTGGTTGAAGATGCACTCTTGGCACTGGCGCACTTGGGAAGGACTACCCTATCTGACCTGCAGTCTACTGGAATCCTGGCACCACGGCTTTTTTACTCAGCAGTTTTCGCCTAGTTCTCCTTTGGAACTCACAAAGGTGCTGTATCCTGAGGCATCAGTTTATCGCTTAAAACAGGTACATGGCAATACTGTCCTCACTCCAACAGAAATTGTAGGTAAGTTAACAGAAGGTGGAGACGAGATCGAGGGCGTTGGTGATTCTGCCGTTGCATTGGGAGATGGTTTAGTCACTGACCAGTCGTTGCAAGCAGTATGGGTAGCGAGCGCTGACTGCACGCCCGTGCTTATTGTTGATGAGAAAACGGGACGGGTGGCAGCAATCCATGCGGGTTGGCGTGGGACTTCGCTCAAGATAGTACCGCAAGCCATCAACCGAATGCAAGCACAAGGTAGCAAACTTCAAGATTTGCGAATAGCGATGGGACCTGCGATCGCAGGTGAGGTTTATCAAGTCTCCGAGCAAGTCGCTGCAGAAGTTGGGAAAAGTATTATACCACAAAATGACGAAAAAGCAATTGTAGCTGCATTGTACGAGTTAGCAAATTCACCCTTACTTCCAGATCCAGAACCAGGACGGGTGCGGCTGGATGTGCGCCGGGTGAATGCTTTACAGATGGAACAAATGGGAATTAGTTTAGAGCAGGTGGCGATCGCTCCTTATTGTACTTATCAAACTCCAGAGTATTTCTTTTCTTACCGTCGGGAAAAACAGAAAAAAGTGCAGTGGTCAGGTATTGTTAGCAATAACCTCTGAGTGGCTGGAACTAACGAATTGTTATCAGCCAGACGTCTATCTTTGATGTAACAGGGTATTTGTGGGGCGATTATACGTCCAAGGCGCTGGTTTCAGTTCTGGAGGTGCTTGTATAGTTAGATCAATGGTATCTAAGTTCAATATTGCTGAGCATGAATACTTTGCAAGAAATAGAACGTGCTGTCAGCCAGCTTTCACCCGAAGAACTAGCTGCATTTCGGGCTTGGTTTGCCGAGTTTGATGCAGCAGTGTGGGATCAACAATTTGAAGCCGATGTTGCTGCAGGTCGGCTTAATACATTAGCTGAAAAGGCGTTACAAGATTTGAAGACTATAATTTGAGGCAAGCGAATCCCAATTAGAAGAATGACTACAGTAGCTATTTTGCCAATCTCTAATCCAAACGGTGAAAAGTCTTATCGCGCTATTGCAGGTGACAAGCAATCGGTTGGCAAAACTGCGGGGCAAGCCCTAGATGCATTGACGGCTCAGTTAGGTGAAACTCAGTTCAGTGCGCTGCTCGTTATTCAAAGCTTTCGTCCCGATTGGTTCTTCAGTAGAGATCAACAAAAACGGTTATCGGAGTTGATGAGTCTATGGCGGACAGCACGAGATCAAGGACAAGCATTGCCGCCAGAGCAACAAGCAGAGCTAGATACTCTCGTTGATACTGAACTAAGAGCTGCAACAGCCCGAACAGCCGCATTGATGCAGCAATTGAGTCATAGTTCTTTATAGTTCTGTGATTGCCGATTTGATTTATTTGATATCCAACTACTCACAGTGGCTCAATTCAGAAATTCATTTCTCGCTTATGGAAACCATGCAAGAGATTACGATTGAAGTTAGCCCAGAGGTTGCAGAAGCTTACCAGTCTGCATCTCCTCAAGAGCGCAAGAAGATTCAAGCCATAGTCAGTATCTTGCTCCAAAAACAAGTAGATAAAGATGTGGCTTTTCTTCGAGAACTGATGGATGAAATCAGCGACAGAGCAAAAGCCAGAGGCTTAACGCCGGAAATTCTGGAGTCTATTCTCAATGAGCCTTGAACGGTTATTTGTTCTTGATACCAATATTATTGTCAGTGCAGTTCTCATCAAGGAAAGTAGAGCGCGGCAAGCTTTGGATAAAGCTCAGGCAACTGGTATAGTTTTGATCTCAACGCCTGTCTTATCGGAATTGGAAGAAGTTTTAGCTAGACCTAAATTTGACAAGTATGTAACCGTAATGGAGCGGAAGTTGTTCTTAGCAGGTTTCGTGAAAACAGTAAAATTTGTGGAAGTTGGAGAAAAGATTGAGGCTTGCCGAGATCCAAAAGATGACAAGTATCTGGAGTTGGCTGTAAGTGGCAATGCAATCTGTATTGTCAGTGGAGACGCTGATTTGTTGATATTAAATCCATTTCGAGATATTCCGATTATGGTGGTTCAGGAGTTTTTGGAATTAGAATTGCTTTAAGCGCCAGCAAACAGCAGGCTAACACGGGAGTTGACCGTGATCGTTAGTTTTCCATGTAGCTCAGTTCACAGAGCAATATTGCTTAGGGCTATAATTTGAGGCAAGCGAATCCCAATTGGAAGAATGACTACAGTAGCTATTTTGCCAATCTCTAATCCAAACGGTGAAAAGTCTTATCGCGCTATTGCAGGTGACAAGCAATCGGTTGGCAAAACTGCGGGGCAAGCGCTAGATGCGTTGACGGCTCAGTTAGGTGAAACTGAGTTCAGTGCGCTGCTCGTTATTCAAAGCTTTCGTCCCGATTTGTTCTTCAGTGCCGAGCAACAAAAACGGTTATCGGAGTTGATGAGTCTATGGCGGACAGCACGAGATCAAGGACAAGCATTGCCGCCAGAGCAACAAGCAGAGCTAGATAATCTCGTTGATACTGAACTAAGAGCTGCAACAGCCCGGACAGCCGCATTGATGCAGCAATTGAGCCAATGAACCCTTATTACGCTGCGGTTGCAGAACGAGCTAATCATCGTTGTGAGTACTGTCATGCACCTGAACTCGTATTCAACTTTCCCTTTGAGGTCGAACACATTATTCCGCTCTCTAGACAAGGTGCAGATGATGAGTCCAATTTAGCTCTTGCATGTCGCTCATGTAATCTCCGTAAAGGAACTCGCATCAGTGGTATCGAACCTAATTCAAATACTGAAGCTCGTTTCTTTCATCCAAGACAAGACCGATGGGATGAGCATTTCCAAGCCAGTGTGGAGTCTGGTACAGTTACGGGTATCACTTCAATTGGAAAAGTGACTGTAGAGTATTTGGAGATAAACAGCCCTTCTCAATTAGCAGCACGACAATTATGGATTCGTTTAGGTTTGTTTCCGTAAATGCGTCAGCAGCCCAACAGTGCGCTGCACCGGAGTGCTGGTTTAAGCGTTGGCATCGCTCCTTATTGTACTTATCAAACTTCAGCTTACATAGTCAGGTGGTCAATTTATATGAAAAACTATTAAGCACATATCAGGACTATCAGAATGATGCTGTTAAGCATAATGAAGCGTTTTCCTTAGATGAAGTGGAGTTCATGATTTACCTCACAGGAAACTTTATGCGTCTTATACTCCAGCTTGCGAGACAAGTGAATAATGTTACAGAGTAAGTGCAATGCAACCAATGGAGATAAATTACTGATAGCAAACAGCTAACAAGTCATTGGAACTGACCGTATTGAGGTTATCTGCGGCGGCTCAACTCAATCGTTAGCTTTCCATGCGCGATCAAGGAGAATTTTCCAGCATGACACCTGAAGATAAGAATTCTCAAAAACAGGTTCTAATTGGCATAATACGTCGTTTCGTGATTGGGGCTGTACTTGGTTTAATTCCAGTTTTGCTTCATCTGTTCTCTTCCGGTGCATTAGACGATTGGACGTGGAATAATGCAACTATCAATTTTTTTGTATCAGTATCCTTGATTTGTGGAGTCCTGTCAGCTATTTTTGGAAAACGCTTTTTCAACGTAATAAGAGGTATGTTGGAGACTGGAGCATTCTAAGTAATAAGTATTTTTTACAAAAAAACGCATCACTCTATGTATTTTTGCGGTAGAACAACCCCAGTTTAAGGGAATTCCTTCAGTCCCTGGCATAGTTGCAAAGGTTGCTCGCAGCCGCTGACTCGGAATGTTAGGCGGCTTCGGCTCCAGGTTGAGGCGCTACCTGAGGCTTGCTTGTTGAAAATGACCTTCGTTTGATTCTTGCGCTATGAATTTTGTTTCCTACCAACAAGCCAACAAGTTGATCGAGGCATTGTGAATGGAGTGAGCGCAAGAAGTCGTTAGAGGTAATAAGAAGATGAGGAAAATACTCTACATATTAATTGGTCCAAAAGGAGCAGGAAAAACATATATTGGAAGTCAAGTAAATAAAAATACAAACATAAAGTTTTTAAGAGTAGAGCCGATATGGCTGAAATTATCGCCTGATGAAGATGGTTGGCAAAGAGTGGAACAGGAAATCAATAAGGAGTTTCAGCAGCATAGTAAGGTGATGATTGAAAGTTTAGGGGCAGGAGAAGGGTTCAATCGGCTGCATTCATCATTACGAAATAAATACGAAGTAAAACTGATAAAGGTGTCTACTGATTTAGAAGAGTGTTTGAGAAGAGTGAGAAATAGAGACAATTCAGATCACATACCAGTATCAGATGAGAAAGTAGAAGAATACAATAAGATAGCAGCAAGCATTAACCATAAATGGGATGCGATTATTGATAATAATGGTTTCGCTACTGATGAAGAGATTCTTAGGATCATTGAATCTATATAAGTGCATTGTCGTGAACGAGGTAACACTGCAATGCAGCGGATGAACGAAACCTTCTGGTGCCATTCTTTTCACAAGATATTAGCACCTTTGTCAATAAGTAATACTACTTAAAAAAAGTCATAAATTTCATAGAAAACATCGTTTTTGAGGGAGCGATCGCCCCTTATTGTACTTATCAAATACCAGAGTATTTCTTTTCTTACCGCCGGGAAAAACAGAAAAAAGTGCGCTCGTCAGGTATTGTTAGCGTCAATTATACTTAGTTGGTAAAAGTTTTTCAATTAAATTTAAATATAGTACATATTTTCCATTTGTTGCCTAGTTGCTTGTCGCTCACAAAGGTCTTGAAGCGTACATTTTTGCAACACAGAGTAAGCTGCTTGATTTGCTTGTTCCCAAACTTCCTCAATCACCTCATTGTCTACTGTTTGAGGAGTGGAATCGGGAGTAGACACAGCATCTACACCTTCAATACAGTTCAAGACATCCAAAACCGTAATCTTTTTGGGGTCTCGTGCTAAGACATAACCACCTTTTGAGCCGCGAACGCTTTTAATCAAACCCCCATTCCTCAATGTTGCTAGGATCTGCTCTAAGTAACGTGTTGGTATACTTTGTAGGGCTGCTATTCCTCGAATGTGTAAAGATTCGTCGCTATGATAACGCTTAGCCAGTTCTAGGAGGGCTAAAATTGCATATTCAAGTTTGTTTGAAAGTTTCATCAGCGTACAGCCCTTACTAGCTGGTTGCTTTTACTTTAGAAACTTCTATTGATAAAAGCAAATGTTTGTCTTTATTATAATGATAAAAACAAGCTATTAATAAAACACTACTTGAAAATATTGCTTCAAGAATTGCCCCTAAACCCTGTGTCAAGTACGGTTTGTTCATCGCTGAACCCAGTCTGCGACTAAGTGGCGCACTTGGAATCACACCAAAATCATCACTTACAATCCACCCTACACCTCACTTTCTTTTCTTACCGTCGGGAAAAACAGAAAAAAGTGCAGTGCTTAAGAATAGTTAGCGTTACTTTGACTTAATAAATATTGGCAATATGAAGCTAACGGAACATTGCTGTCACAATATTTGTTTTACCACAATGTCTATCAAATCATCGTAAGATGACGTTTTAACAAAGTAGGAGCAAGCCCCTAAACTAGCGGCTTGAATCAAATCATCTGGATCGTCAGAGACACTCATTACCAAAACTGGTAAATGTTTCAATTTGGGATGCCGCTTAACCCATTCAAGTAACTCAAAACCAGACACAGCGGGCAACCTGATATTTGTCAATATCATCACTGGTACTGGATAACGCTCTGTGTTACCGTAAGGTTCCTTACCCGACAAGTAGTTTATAGCTTCTTGCCCATTTTCAACGACTTGAAAAGAGATTGGTAATTCAGCGAATTCAAATGAAGTGACGATTAAAAATCGTGCATCAGGCTCGTCTTCGACTAACAAAATGGTTTTGCAGGTTTCACCCATTAGTAAAATGCAACCCAAATACTCCACATTTTACAAACTAACTAGTTCTGTTCTCCTCTAACTTCTACTGTTGGAATTGATTATTATTAAATTTTTCTGTGTCTGTGAATATTTTGTAACCGAGAGTACATAATAAGTTAACAATTATATCTGTCAGATGGTGGTAAAAGATTCGCTAACGTTTACTAATACTAGAAAAAGGATAAACACCAACATCACGCCAATCCCCCCTGCTATTTTCCTCCATTGCCGATAGGGGGGATTTCTTAATGTATATTTTAGTTTTTATTAATTAAATAAAATTTGAAATACCTCTATCTAAAGGGGCTACAGAATACGTAATAACAATGTTAAATTATGAATATATAGCACTATAGCATATTACATTTTAGCCCTCTTTAAAGAGGGCTTTTTTTAGTAATGAGTAAGAATTAGAAAATATCAGCAGGGTCAGCAGACTGTAACTTACGCTCCTTAGCGATCGCTCTCGATGCAACACACATCACAACAGTCATAAATGAAACATTAACCAGCTTCATCTAGCACCCCCAGGAGACTCCCGCCACATCCGTTAAGGATTGGCGGTAGTGGCGTTGGGGTTAGCGGTGAGAGGATGTCAATGATTGACTACACTCATATGTTCCTCTGGATACCGCTCACCCGCTGCAATTCCCTTAGGTGCCACCTCATCAAGGAGACGCAAATCCTCTGGGGTGAGCGTGATTTCGGTTGCTCCTACATTTTCTTCCAAATAAGCGCGGCGTTTTGTGCCAGGGATAGGAACAATGTCGTCGCCTTGAGCTAAAATCCATGCCAATGCTAGTTGACTTGGTGTAACACCTTTTTCAGCGGCGATTGCGCTCTTGCGCACTGCCCTTTGGGCAATCGCTTTGACTTGCTCTACCAATTGCAGATTCTTGTCAAAGTTCTCGCCTTGAAAGCGGGGAGAAGTTCTGCGATAATCGTCTGGTGCTAAGTCATCTGGACTCTTGATTGCTCCTGAGAGAAATCCCCGTCCCAGAGGACTGTAGGCGACAAAGCCAATGCCCAACTCTCGCAAAGTCGATAGAATTTCATCCTCTGGTTCGCGACTCCAAAGGGAATACTCCGTCTGCAACGCCGTGATCGGATGAACTGCAGCTGCCCGACGAATTGTCGCAGGAGCTGCTTCGGAAATACCGAGGTAACGCACTTTGCCTTGCTGTACAAGTTCTGCCATCGCTCCAATCGTTTCTTCAATTGGCACATTCGGGTCAACTCGATGCTGATAGTAAAGGTCAATACTTTCTCCTTGTTTTACCTTATGCTCATTTGCATTTATTGCGGGTTGAACTCTCTGTGTGTGCCAGTCGCTAGACTTACTGTGCGCTTACCATTGATAAATTTTTCCAATATGCCTTGGGTGTCGTCCCTGTCAGCTTGCGAAAGTGCTTGGTAAAGTGGCTTTGATTGGCAAAACCGCACGCCAAAGCAATATCACAAATCGTCATCTTTTGGCTCTTGAGCAACTGCTTTGCTCGTTCTACCCGCAACTGAAGGACGTATTGATAAGGACTTATACCCAATGATTGCTTGAAGAGTTGGCAGAAGTAGTATTGGCTTATTCCCGCCATTTCTGCTAGCGTAGTCAATTTTATTTCCGAGTCAATATGCCTGTGAATATACTCAATGATTTGTCTTAATTGAGACTTAGATAATCCATCAACATACGTTGATATTTGAGGTTTTTTAGCACAATATTTTTTTAACAAATGAAGAACTAGCGTCGTTTTCAACTGCTCAACATACAAATTATCTCCTTGATTGCTTGACTCTAGTTCGTCTTTAAGCGATAATAATATACCCAAAATCAGTGGATCTTGTAATGTGGCAAAGTGAGGAATCAGTTCAATGTCCTCAGGTGCTGCGACTTCCACACCTAACTGTATCAAAAGCTTGGGGTCAATTGCCACAAACATGAATTGAACCTCTTCTTGCCACAAGCAACGGTGGAGTGTCCCAGCTGGAATAATCGCTGTGGTTCCTTTCGTCTGGTATTCGCTTTCTCTATGTCCGTCAAACCATCTTTCTGTGGAACCGACGTCTAAGGCAATACTGATAGTATGCATTGTCAGGCAATGCTCTGGGGTATCGTGACTAGGCTGATGATGATGTTCAAAATGAATACCGCTCCATTCTGTATGCAAACTGGTTAACAGAGGTGGGTTAGGAAAGATTGCAAGAGAAGCTCCTTGCTCTTTGAAATCAACGAGCAAAGGCTTTTCCTGGTTTAATCGCTGGCAGTTGCTCATCTTTGGGTAAGCTAGATACAACAGGAGCAAGCGCTATGTGAGTCATACTTAAATTTTTCTAGATTTCCAGACTTTAGCCAATATTCAAACCAATTTGATATGGTAATCAATTTGGTAGCAAAATTGCATTGATTTAAATCAAGCTGCAGGTGAATTCACAAGCGTGACCGAAAGACGTGTTCGCGTAATCATCCCATCGCGCTCTAGCCTCGTCAATGCCCGGGAGAGGGTTTCAGGCGTAAGACCCAAATCAACAGCAATATCTTTGAGCGGGCGGTCAAAGTTAACGACGGTTTGCTCTTCAGACTGTGCTTGATAGCGTAAATATCGCAGCAGTCGCTCGTGCGCTGCGCGAATATCTCGCAACTCTATGCGTATTTTCAAATCCTCGATTTTCCGCACTAGCATTGCCATGAAATCTTCTGCTAAGTCTGAATTGTTACGGATTGCTGACAAAAGAAGTTCTTTGGGATAGATAATCACCCGCGAATTCACTTCTGCAACTGCGGTACACGGGTAGGTTTCTGAGAACAAGGCAATTTCAGCTATACCCTCCCCAGAACCAGCAATCTGTAAAGTCACCTCTTTGTCGCCACTGGTGTAGCGGACAAGTCTAACTCGTCCCGTTTCTACAACAAAAAAAGATAATGCCAAGTCTCCTTGTTGAAAGAGGTTTTCTCCTGCTGCTAAGTCACGGTGTACAATTGCATTCCGTAACTCTACTGGCAAGGTATCCAACGTCAACAAATCCATACAGCCTTCTCCGATTTTGGATTTTTAGATTTTGGATGAATAGAGTAGATTGTCGTTTTTCGCAATTTGTTAGCTGGCTAAATAAATGGTTAAAAAACAAGCTTCAAGTTAGGTTATTGCGAACCTGCAAAAGCAACCGACGAAACACAAATTGCTCTTCCTGTGTCAAGTTAGCTAATATCCGTTTTTCTAGAAGATTCCAAGCACAGGTGACTGGTTCTTGGAGCGATCGCCCCGCCTGTGTCAAGTAAATCCGGCAAATTCGCGCATCTTCTCCATCTTTACGTCGCTCCAAAAATCCAGCTTTTTCCATCCTGTGTATCATCTTTGTGAGAGTTGGGGCTTCGACTTGCATCAATGAAGCCAATTCAGATTGAATTAAGCCATCATGTTCCCACAGATGCATGAGCAAAATTTCTTGCCCAGTATGCAATCCTAGTTCAGCCAAAACGGTAGCAGCTTGATTGCGGTGTGCCTTACACACTTGCACCATCAAACAGCACATGGTTTCTTGTATGGGTTTTTCAGACATACATGAGTTATATTTAGCCAGCTAAATAAAATTTACAATGTTTGATGAACATTTAGCAACTTGTCGTTAGTGTAGAAAACCCGACAAGATTTTGCAGGCATTGGAATATTTTTAGCAATATTAGGCAAGACAGCCAGCCCTAGCTCATGTAATCTCTATTTGATGCAGTTAGTAAGCATTTAGTGGCATGACTAAGTAGAAACTTTAGCATTCTGTTCAAGTAAAAGGTATTACTTATGACATCTCTAAGTGGAAAAGTCGCGATTGTCACTGGCGCTTCAATAGGAATAGGCAAAAGTGTCGCCGAGCGTTTGGCAAGCGAGGGTGCATCAATCGTCATCACCTACGCCAAAAGCGCAGACAAGGCACAGGAGGTAGTCGCAGCAATTGAAAGCGACGGTGGAAAGGCGCTTGCTGTTGGTGCGGACTTCACCAAACTTGATGACATCCGAGGCTTGTTCAAACAGACAATCAGTCACTTCGGCAAACTAGACATTCTTGTCATCAGCGGTAGTGCGCCCAGGGTCGTTAAGCCTGTTGCTGAAGTCACAGAGGAAGAATTCGATTATGCGTTCGCATTCAATGCCAAAGGCAACTTCTTCGCATTGCAGGAAGCAGCAAGACACATGGCAGACGGCGGACGTATTGTCACTTTTTCGACTCCATACACTGTACAACCGCAGCCAAACTTGGGGGTGACTGCAGCTAGCAAAGCAGCCGTGGAGCAATTTACCTTTGCACTGGCAAGGGAATTGGGTGGACGCGGCATTACAGTCAATGCTGTCATGCCTAGTCCAACAACCACCGAGTCTTTCAGCAACATGGTTTCGTCCCAGGAGCAAGCTGAGTTAAAACGGATATCTCCCCTGCAACGTCTGGCAGAACCTAGTGATGTTGCAGATGTCGTCGCCTTTCTAGTCAGTGACAAAGCCGGATATGTCACTGGACACGTCCTCCACGTTACTGGTGGGCTGGCATAGCTTTAGTTCGTTAGGAGCACACATGACATTACCTGTGGTACTGATCAACACATTTTCTATACCTAAAGGCACTGAAGAGGATTTCGTCAATATGTGGACTGAGGCTCTGGAATTCATAAAAAACGAGCCAGGCTTCATCGACGCAAAACTTCACCGCAGTCTAGATTCAGGTGCACGGTTTCAATTTATCAACGTAGCGCATTGGGAAAGCCAGGAAGCTTGGAAGGCAGCATTCTCTAAGCTGGCGCTTCAAGAAGAAATAGTCAAACAGCTGCCGTTCGAGCAAAACCCCGCTCTTTACAGAGTCGAGGTGGAGTACTGATTCTGCAATGCTTAGGCGGAGCGTGTGCTTTGCACGAGTGCGCTGCTGCACTTTGCAGATCGCTTTACCAACTTGTTAGACAGGATTTTTTAGAAATTTCTCCATTGAGTAGTTAACAAAAGTCTCTCCCCTACGTTCCACTTGTTGTTCCTCTCAAACTTATTTGTGTCCAAAGTGTCGATGCAGCGCAGGAGGTACTCGTTTAAACATTCTTGCTCCTGTGGGCTGAAGTTCGAGAACAGCCGTGCTTCAATCTCGTCAGCGATGCGATCGCTTCTAAAATTAATACTAAAAATGTTTATCTTGCCTGGTGTGAAGTAGAAATTAGGTAAAAAATGAAATCATAGCGTTTCCTAGTCTACTGAAGTACAAATTTATTTGCCTTCGTCTACAGTTAATTGTTTCCTCCTGTACCTCACTTAAGTGGCAATCGCTATAGGTTTTTAAACCTGCGTGCATAAAGATATTGTGAAAAATCTGGCATTTCATACTGATAATGAGTACAATATATTTAAACGAAGTCGTTATGAGTACGTTTTCAACAGACTGCTATTGTAAAGGCAGTCTATGAGTGAATAATTGAGAGGAGAAATAATGGATTTATCAAACTCGAACACCGCAAAGAACCTGTCTGAAGCCTTTGCTGGAGAATCGATGGCAAATCGTAAGTATCTGTTCTTTGCGGAAGTGACTCGCCAGCTGGGGCTGAGTGAATTGTCAAAGCTGTTCCGGGAAACTGCAAACCAGGAGACAGAACACGCTTTTGCTCACTTCCGGTTAATGCATCCAGAGTTGGTGGTGGAGGATGTCGCTTCGTTAACTGATGAACAAAAGAAGGCGATCGCATCTCGTTGTTTAGAGTTAGCGATTGAGGGAGAAACCTATGAGTACACTACCATGTATCCAGAGTTTACCGCAGCGGCGCGTACAGACCGGGACGATAAGGCTGTCGTAGAGTTTGAAGCACAACAAGTAGAGTCTCGCGAACACGCCCAAATTTTCCGCAAAGCAGCACACAACTTTGGATTGCTGACACCAATCGAACATCATCACGCGAATCAATATGCAGAAGCACTCCAAGCTCTTGATGGTATCGCTCCAACAGCGAAAGCAGCAAGTGGCGATCCTGCAACTCAGAAATGGATTTGTCGCCAGTGTTCGATGATTTATGATCCTGTGGAGGGCGATCCTGATTCTGGAATTGCTCCTGGAACAGCGTTTGAGGCAATTCCTGAAGATTGGCTGTGTCCAATTTGTGGCGCTACGAAGAAAACGTTTGTCCCTTATCAGGAAGCAGTTGCTGCGTAAGCATTCACTATAGCAGAGGGTGCGTGAGACGATCGCGCTTTATGCGATCGCCTCAGGTCTTATTGCAACTTATAATCATTTAGATTAAAAATATTGAGAAGATTTAAGTTATGCCTTAGGAGAACTGATAACTATGAGTAATATAAAAGACACAATTGTGGGGGAAGTACAAACCTGGCAAGGTGTGACAGTAGCACCCCATCGCTTTGGAGGTATAGAGTTTCAGATCAACAATCGGGAAATTGGTCACTTGCATGGGGATTATCAAGCAGACATTCCTTTTACCGCTCGCATACGCAAAGAACTCGTAGAATCAGATAAAGCTTCAGCGCATCACATTTATCCCAACAGTGGTTGGATTTCTTTTTACATTCATGGTGTTGAGGATGTTTCTCTGCTGCTAGAACTGTTGCGGATGAATTATGACCGATTGGCAAAGAATCGGTTGACAGTTAAAGCTGAGGCAGCTTTGTTAGTACATTAGTATTGTTTGGTACATTAGAAAAACAGACTTCAAAAGATGCCCATATGAACCAGACTACGAGTAAGCAGGTACGCTGGACAACTGCCGATCTAGAACTGTTCCCAGATAACGGTAAGCGCTACGAAATTGTAGATGGAGAGTTATTTGTGACACACGCACCACACTGGGAACATCAAGAAGCTGCAGACAGCATTTGTACAGAGTTAAAACTATGGTCTCGACAGACGGGTTTGGGAAAAGCTGTTACAGCAGCTGGTATTATCTTCACGGATGCTGATAACGTCATTCCTGATGTGGTGTGGATCAGCAATGAGCGACTAGCATTAGTGATAGATGATGGAGGACACCTTACTGCTGCACCAGAGTTAGTGGTTGAAGTACTTTCTCCTGGCGAGAACAATGAACGACGCGATAAACAAGTGAAGCTCAAGCTTTACGCAACTCAAGGTGTGCAAGAATACTGGATTGTTGATTGGCAGTTGCAGCAAATTCAAGTTTATCGACGACAGCAAGCTACACTGGTGTTAGTGGGAACTTTACTAAGCAATGATGAATTGAATTCACCACTCTTACCTGGTTTCACTTGCCCTGTTGCCCGTATATTTAGCTAAAAGTCAATGCTTCGCTCAACACCTCGCGGTGAATCAGTGCTCTATCTAGCAAAAACTGAATTTTTTCTGTTGACAATGGGTCGCCATTGGCGTAGTGTTCTATCCATGTTTTACCAATGAGATTGGGATCATCTGGCAAATTAGCCAAATCCCAGCCAGGCATATCTACATCTTCCATCAATCGATTCACTTTGGGATCGTAACTCAGAGCAAAGCAGCGGCACCCTTCACTTGCTGCCATAATTAAGCTATGCAAACGCATCCCAATTGCCATTTCTACACCGCGAAACACTCCTTTCAAAAGTTGCGGTTCTTCTAAACACATAATTTGGCTGACATCTTTGAGTTGCGGTTGAATTGCTTGGGCTATGCCTAAATCTTCACTTTTTTGAAAAGGTAAGAGTAATATAAAAGTTTGTGTGGCTTTTTGAAAATCAACCAGTGCGCGAGTCAGATGAGCAAGGCGAGTTTGGGTTAACTGGGGATGGGTTCGTAAAGTGACCGCAACTCTGGGAGCAGGTAAATCCCAAAGCCCAGGAACGGGTTTACTTTCCAACGCCCAGACGGGATCTGGAGCCAGTATAAAAGGAATTTGCCAATCAGTAAGCAAAGCCGCAGAAGCGCGATCACGGACACTCACTTTTGTACAACCACCAAAAGTTTGCCGTGCTAACCAACGAGTCACAGGACGCTTCAATGGACCAATTCCCTGCGCCCAAGCAACGGTTTTCAAACCCATTGTTTGAGCTAATGCCATGATTCCCCCATAATAAAATGGGCTAACGGCACTGGTTGTATCTTGAATCAAACTACCACCACCCCAAATAAAAGCACCGCAGGAGCGCAAAGCTTGTAGTACGGTGAAAGGTGCCATGCGATCGTGCGCTTCAACGTTGTAGCGATCGCGAGTTTCCTCGGGATTGCCAGAGAGAACCACAGGCGTGACTGATGGTGGTAGCATCTGTAGAAGCGTTGCTAATAAAGCTTCGTCCCCACCGTTTCCCTTACCGTAATACCCCGACAACAACACCCGCATACTTTGATTTTGAATTTTGAATTTTGAATCTTGAATATTATGCACGCTCTTTCGATTCCTACTTGGATTATTCATATATCTAGCGTTATAGAATGGATTGCCGCTATTTGGTTAATCTGGAAATACGGAGAAGTGACAGGTAACCGTGCTTGGTGGGCATTGTCCTTTGCTATGTTACCTGCTCTAGTCAGCGCCATGTGTGCTTGCACTTGGCACTATTTTGATAATTCCGAATCTCTAGAATGGCTGGTAACGTTGCAAGCAAGTATGACCTTAGTCGGTAATTTTACGCTTTGGGCAGCTGCGGTGTTAATTTGGCGTTCCAATCAGTCAATCAGAACTGATAGCAATCCTGTGTCTACAAAAACTATAAAATTAGAGCGATGATTTCAAAAGAAGCCCTGTTTGCCCTTTCATTGTTTCCCTACTTGGGTTTCTTGTGGTTTATCAGCCGCAGTAGTCAAATGCCTCGTTTGGCGCTGTATGGTTTCTACGGTACTCTCGTGTTTGTCGCCATTACCATTCCAGCGGGAATTTATGCCCAAGTCCATTATGGTAAGTCTCTAGCAAATGTTGATTGGCTGCACGGAAGCGCAGAATTTTTCTTGACATTTTTTAATATTTTCATTGTCCTAGGTTTCCGAAAAGCTGTGATTCAAAATCAAGCTGTTGTCGCTACTCCCCCTGAGCAAATGTCATCGCAAATGTCATCACCTACTTCTCAAGATTAAAAATCACCTATGTCATTGCAACTATCTTCTGTTATTAAATATTTTTCCCGCACTCTGTTAGGTCTATCAGGTTGTGTAACATTTTTAGCTGTTGATAGTCTTCTGAGTTCATCTTCTAGTTTTGCGGCTGAAAAATTTGTTGTCAGGTATGGATTGTTTGAGCAATCACTTCCTGTGGAAGATTTGCGTAAGTATGCTGAAACTCAACAGGTTTCTTCCGAACTCAACTCTTTCCTGCGTTACCTAAATCCTAAACAGCAACAGAGATTGCAACAGGCACTTCACGTAAATATGTCTCTTGATATTGTGGCTGTGGATAAGCTATTAGACACAAGTCTTGGCAAAATGCTTTTATCTGCTGCTTCTAAAAGCGTTACGCGTCGCGACAAAGCTGGGATACAAGCACTACGTTCAGCCATTATCCTAGGAGCCAAATCAAGAGAAGGTCTGGGAATCATCAGCTTTCTAAAAGCTTATCCTAGCGAAAAACTAGTAGTGGATTTGCCGCAAGCTTTAGAAATACTGAATCAATCAAAATTATATTCGAGTTCATCTAATGGGTCACAAAATACGCCACAAAAGGATAACCTAACTTCTACACCTATATGGCAAATTCAAACCCAATATCAAAGACTGGCAAGTAAAGGAAAGCAATTTTCAGGCTGCTTATTTGGAGATTCTGTTTCTGCTCAACTTGGGAATTCCCTTGGTGAAGGAACTTTTAATTTTGCCTTAAATGGATTGAGTACAATTTCATTAGTTGAACAACTGAAAAGTTTAGCTACAGGCAATGTAAAATGCCAAAAAACCATTATTGCCATTGGTGGAAATGATGCTTTGTATGGGCTAAGTAACGAGGTATTTACCGAAAAATTGAAAGAGGCTATCTCGTTAGTAAGAGGAATGGGAACTAAAGAAATTTTTCTCATTCCTGCTTTCTACTCAACAGTTGCTGCTAGCAAAGATCCGACTGTCGCCGCTCCACAATCGAAAGTGGAGGAAATTAATACTGTGATCAATCAAGTTGCGACAACGGAAAATGTGCCAGTTCAATCGTCAGGCATACAATCTTTATATGAAAATAATGTTCTAAAAGACAATTTAACAAGTGATGGCGACCATCTCAATGCCGAAGGTTTAAAGATTTATCGCCAAGCGTTATTAGAAATTTTGGCAAGTGGTTCGGCAAATAAAAATTGATTTGTTAGGAAATTTTACACTGGGAAAAAAGGAGAAGTTATAAATGGAAGTTATTCCAGCAATAGACTTACTAGAAGGTCGCTGCGTGCGACTTTATCAGGGAGATTATGAACAATCGCAAGTTTTCAACGACAATCCAGTTGAAGTGGCTCAACAGTGGGTGGAACAGGGAGCCACTAGACTACACGTAGTTGATTTGGATGGAGCAAAAACAGGTGAATTAGTTAATTTGCCAGCAATTGAGGCAATAACTCAAGCAGTGTCGGTACCCGTTCAAGTTGGTGGGGGGTGCGCGATCGCTCTCGTGTGCAACAGTTACTGAATTTAGGCGTACAGCGCGTCATTTTGGGAACTATAGCCGTAGAACAACCCCAACTCGTACAAGAACTGTGCCAAGAATTTCCCGGACAGATTGTTATCGGTATCGATGCGCGTAACGGAATGGTAGCAACTCGCGGCTGGCAAGAAACTTCGGAAGTTTTGGCAACTCAACTGGCTGTACAAATGCAAGAATTAGGAGCAGCCGCCATAATATACACCGATATCCAACGTGATGGTACTCTTTCTGGACCAAATATAGAAGCTTTGCGAGCGATCGCGGCGACAATTTCCATTCCTGTCATTGCTTCTGGCGGTGTCAGTTCTGTCACCGATTTGTTAAGTCTATTGGCATTAGAACCACAAGGCGTGATTGGTGTCATTGTCGGTCGCGCACTGTACACTGGTGATGTTTCTCTTAGAGAAGCATTGCGTGCGGTAGGTCAAGGGCGGATTCAGGATATTCCACCTAATATAGATTTTTCCGCATTTGCCTAATATCACTTACCCTGCAGTATAGAGACGCTTTCATCTCTAGCGCGTCTCTTGTTCCTTTAACCCAATTCTTTTTGGAAATTTTCCGGATTAGTCATTTCCCGCCGTGTATCCCAACTTGTAAGCAATTATCCATTTCTTAATATGGCTCGTAAAAAACCTCCTAACAAAGGTAGACCAGTCAAAACCAACTCTGGTGCTACCAGGTTAATAAATTCCGACATTAAAAGATTTTCGATGATTCCTGGTACTTCGAGGTTCAAAAAAATCAACATTAAAAGATTCTTCGTTAAAATCAGGCGCTTATTAAAGAAATTTTTTAATTTTTAATTTTTAATTTTTATAGTTAATGGGTTTCCTCTCTGGTAGAGACGCTTGATTTATGCGTCTCTATTTTCTTTTGTATGAAAATCAATTTCTTGAAAATTCTTTTTACGGAATTATTCCTAAACACATTGTAGATAACTTTGTACTTAATCGCGAGGATAATAATATGGCTACCGAAAAATCAGTTCCACAACCAAAAGATAAACCAAAAAAGACTGAACCTGGTTTCATTAATTCAGATTTCAAGAAAAAATCGACTGACTCCATAAAAAAAATACTTTGACCAAGAAAGAACTCAGGAGTCAGAATATTCAACGCGTTCTCCCTTATTAAAACCATAATTTTTACATTGCTCCTCCCTCTCTTATAAGAAGCTGGGCGGCAAAATGTACCTTCGCTACTTTTACGCCAAAAAGGGGGAGGGAGGAGCAGCTAAAGGCTGCTCCTCCCTATCACAATTATTATGATTTTTATACCTGGTGATTTTATTTTTTGCAAGTCCCTTAGTGGGATAGATTCAGGTCGCCTTGAAACGGCTGCGTGCAGGACTTATGCACTCTACAAATGCACCCTTAGTATGCATTTACTATCGCTGTCTTTTTGACACTCCTCAGCCTGAAGGCATGAGGATTCTTGCTTCATCCGTCCTCCCTAGATATCCAAATGCAAGCACTTAAATATCCCCGTTTGGATACGTCCACAAGCGCACACGGACTGTCCGACCGCGTTTGAAAGGGTTTATTCAAATTTTCTATTTTTCATTCCCACAGTATGTCGCACGAAGCTGAACATTGTGGATGGTGAAGCAGCGCGGTCTTGGGGGTTTCCCCCATGAGCGACTGCTGAACCCGAAGGGCGAGCTACCAACCTTGGCTATCTGGGCGTATTACCGCGTTGCCATCACCATAATCTCATGCATCGTGCTTGAAATCAATAAAGCCGTCCTAGTGGTCACTGAGCTTGTCGAAGTGAAGGACGGGGCTTTAAACCCAATTTTTCGGTAAGCAGCTTGAAGGATACTCAGCTACTTTCATATATAGGCAAGATCTTTTGACTTTTAGCGCTTGCTAATATAACGTCACTTGCTTTTTCACTAATTATATAGATTGGTGTGACGATAAAGTAGCCGGGAACGCGCGGGAAGACCGAAGCATCTACGATACGCAGATTTTGCGTACCATGAACGCGGAATTGACTATCAACCACAGCCATTGGGTCATTCTTTGGACCTATCTTGTTAGTGCATGAGGCATGATGACCCCACGCCTCAGCCTCCACAAATTTGATAATCTCCTCGCGTGATTGAACAGTTGGACCGGGAATCACCTCTTTTGAGATATCCGCGATATGCGCGTTCATACGACGCACAAATTCGACACCTTTAATAACCGATTCCAGATCCTCGCCTTCGATGTCGTTGCCTTCGGTAAAATAATGGAAGTTGATTTCAGGAGTATCCCGTGGGTCAGGTGAGCGCAGTTTCACGCTTCCGGCGCGATTACGGGTGTGCGCTTTCAAAACAGTCCAGCTGAATTGGTTTTTATTTTGTGCGAGGGGTGTAGACCAACCAGGATAATAGCCTTGGTATGGTACAGGTAAGCCAAAGATGAAGAGGTCGGGAACGGGTCGCGCTGGATCTGACTTGCGGATATGACCTGCGAAGGTGGCGTTGTTCGTATAAATCCCCTGACCCTGCTCAAACTCAGCCATGCAAGGATCTGACGGTTGTCCGGGGGTGCAGTTTTGAGTGAGGGTGAAATCCGAATTCATCTGCGTTATCACACCAATTTCGTATCGGTCTTGCAGGTTCTCGCCAACTCCCGGAAGGTTAATGATTGGCTTAATGCCATGTTTGCGCAGTTCATCTGCCGGACCAATGCCGGAGAGCTTAAGAATCTGCGGGCTGTTAAAAGCACCTGCCGCCAGGATCACTTCGCGAGAAGCATACATTACCTTTCTAGGTCCGGGTTCAGGTCCATCGGTCGGAGCCTGGGGATCGGCGCGATAAAGATGAGCGCCCTCAAGGTACTCAACACCAACTGCATTCCTGCCACGGAAAAGTACGCGAGTTACTAGGGTGTTGGTTTTAACAATCAGGTTGTTTGGGAGGGCGGCAGCAGTCTCTCTAATCAGGTCACGCGGACCACGCCGCCGACCATTGCGAGTAGCTTGCGGGACGTTGTAGAATCCTTCGGTATCCCGCAAGCTACGCGCCCAAGAATTTGGATCGAGTTCTTTGCGTAAAAATGCGTCAAGTAGGCTTTTGTCACCAGCCTCAATGGCAGCACTGAGTAATATCCGCTGCATATTGCTGTCCTTATAGAACAGCGCGGGATCGGTAATCTCGGTTGTCAGCCAACCATCAAATCCATGACGTGTTGGGTTGTCCGTGCTTATTGGTCGCTCAACATAGCGGCACTCCTCAAGCCGCTCAAAGTACTTTCGCATATTCTCGGCTTTCCAGCTGGGGTCGCCAGTCAGATCTGCGATCGCATCCCAGTCACTGTTATTTGGATAAATCGTAATCATCAGATTATGCACAGTGCATCCGCCAAGCGTACCCGCTCGTGGATACAAGACACCGCCTCGGTCAGCGGTGTATTTACTATTGCGGCTTTGACGCGCCTCGTCGGTGTACTGCCGAACGAAGTAGTCCCATCTCACTCTTGGATCTTCGCCAACGAGCGGGCTGAATAATGGCACCGAGATCAGATCATCACCGTCCTCACCGCCAGCTTCTATTAGAACTACCTTATGCCCCGCCTTTGCAAGATTGACCGCCAGAGGACCGCCGCCAGCACCAGAACCAACTACTATGTATTCGACAGGCGCTGACGGGTTAATGGCAGTAGCTTTCTTCTGATAAGCTAATGAAGTTACTAAACCAGTAGAGAATAGAGCGGCATTTTGAAGAAAGCGACGACGGTTATAAAACTGATCGAGCATAGATTTTTCCTCATCCTAATCGGTATAGAGCGACAAATTCGTTTGTCAAGTTATTCATGCTTGTCATCAAAAGAGTGCAGCTCGCTTTTGATCGCTCGATACGCCTTTGGCGTCTGCCCTTCGGGCAATCGCTGCCCACGGAGCATGATTAAAGTGGACGTGAATTTATAGGTGAAGCACGCATCAACTTATGCACTTACCATTGCTGCTGACCCCGTAGCATTGAACGAGTTAACTTTAATTTGTGCCGACCTACTTATCAAGTTAGTTGCTACATAAATTCATATCAGCTTTGTCATAAATCCGGGGCGCGAAGTTTCCTTAGCTATGGTTATTTGTTGTATTTTTAACGTTAAAAAAGCAGAACTGTAAAAAAACAATTGTTAGCTTTGTGTTGTATTGGTTTATAATAAAAGCAATCCTGTTGCTTATGTTACAAATTGCAAAGTAAAATCGCTTTGAAAAAGCGTAAATACACTGAAATTAGATAATTAATATTGATACAATCACAACCAGGAAATTCTGTGATATCAATGTATACCAGCGAATCACCCAAGTATCCCCATACAGCAGAAATTGGACAAAGAAGCCGCATCCTAGTAGTAGAAGATGAAGAACTTATCCGGGAAATGCTTGTTTTAGCTTTGGAAGAAGAAGGTTATGGAGTGGTAACTGCCACTGATGGGCGGTTGGCTGTAGAATACCTGAAAAGTTATGAACCAAATTCCGGAGAACTTTCTTTTGATCTGGTGATTCTTGATTTGATGCTGCCTCAAATCAATGGGCTAGATATCTGCCGGTTGCTCCGATATCAAGGAAACCCAGTACCGATATTAATGCTGAGCGCTAAGGGGAGTGAAACAGACCGCGTTTTGGGGCTGGAAGTGGGAGCAGATGACTACCTCACCAAACCCTTTAGTATGCGGGAACTGGTGGCTCGTTGTCGTGCTTTGCTCCGCCGCCAACGCTTAAGCACTTTGCCTCAGCTACCAGTGCTACAGTATAAAGAAATTAGTTTGTATCCCCAAGAATGTCGCGTACTGGTTCGCGCTCAAGAGGTGAATTTGTCGCCTAAGGAATTCCGACTGCTGGAACTGTTTATGAGCTATGCCCGGAGGGTATGGTCACGCGAGCAATTGTTAGATCAAGTTTGGGGACCAGATTTTGTTGGCGATAGCAAAACTGTGGATGTTCATATTCGCTGGTTACGCGAAAAATTAGAGCAAGACCCGAGTCGTCCAGAATATATTGTGACAGTACGAGGTTTTGGCTATCGATTTGGATAGTTGTTAGTTTTTAGTTGTCAGAGAACAACTAACAACTAGCAATGCTTATACTAGGATTTTTACTGGGTTTAGCGGTAGGCGTAAGTTTTTGGGTGTGGCAACAGTTTCAACTGAACCGCTACCTAGGGCAAGTATTGCGACCGTTAAGCGGGCATTCTTCTGACTTGGCGCTGCTGATTCCTGGGTTGCGGCACGAAATTCGATTGGTCAAGCAACAACGCCAACAATTGCAGCAGTTGCTCAAAACATATCAAGATCTGCTGCAGTTCGCGCCAGTGGGGTATTTACAGGTTGACGAAGAAAATCAATTGCTCTGGTGTAATGAGCAGGCGCGGAAAATGTTGGATCTGCAAAGATGGCAACCCGGACAAGTGCGCTTGTTGCTAGAGTTAGTCAGGTCTTACGAACTTGACCGATTAATTGAGAAAACTCGCGATCGCCAAAAGCCACAGTCAAAGGAGTGGGTGTTCCATCCTTCTTACGAGAATGCAGCGGCGATATCAGAAGTCAAGCCTTTGATGTTACAGGCGACAAGCTTACCCTTAGACAAGGGACAAGTGGGAGTTTTTATAGAAAACCGTCAGCCTTTGCTGGATATGAATTTAGCACGCGATCGCGCTTTTTCTGATCTGGCTCACGAACTCAGAACTCCCCTGACTTCCATACGTCTGGTTGTCGAAACATTACAAGACCGGATGCAACCGCCCTTGGATCGTTGGGTTAACCGCCTCTTACAGGAGGTTGACAGATTGATTCACTTAGTGCAAAGTTGGTTAGAACTCACTCAACTGGAAACCAACCCAACCATCCAACTGCATCGTCAAAAAGTGGAAGTGCGATCGCTGATTTTCTCTGTGTGGGAAACTTTAACACCCCTAGCACAGCGACATCAGATTCAAATAAGGTATTGTGGTCCAGAAAATATCTGGATCAACGCCGATGAATCTCGCATTTACCAGGTGTTTCTCAATTTGCTGGACAACAGTATCAAATACAGTCTTCCAAGTACAACCATTCTCGTTGAAGCAAAAATCGTTCCGGGACAGAATAATCAGGAATCAACGCTAGAAATTGACATTGTTGACTCTGGAATGGGTTTTTCCCAAGCAGATTTACCCCATGTGTTTGAGCGCTTTTTCCGAGGGGATCAAGCACGCTCGCGTGTGACACCCTCAGAGAGTAATCCCGCTACAGCAACTGTTGGTAGTGGTTTGGGTTTGGCAATTGTCCAGCAAATTGTTCTAGCACATGGCGGTTCTATAAAAGCCATGAACCATCCGGAGACAGGCGGTGCTTGGTTGCAAGTAGAACTACCTGGCATCGTGGCAAATTATGACAGCCAAGACTATATTTGAAAATATCTTCATGTTTGAGACTACAAGTGTGAAACTCCCCCTGTATAGTCCCAATCCTGACAGACCCCAGCTGGCTCGCGAAATTAGGCGCTTAGAGCAGGATGTCTTGCGTATGGGGGCTTTGGTCGAACAATCATTTCGCCTAAGCCACCAAGCCTTGTTTAGCAACAACCTGACAGCAGCTGAGGAACTTCCTGTATTAGATAAAAAAATTGATCGCTTTTACAGACAAATAGAATCCGACTGTACAGCAATCATGACGCTGCAAGCTCCTACAGCTCAAGATTTACGTTGTTTGAGTGCCTTTATGCAGCTCGTGCGCGATCTCGAACGTATTGGCGACTATGCCAAGGATTTGGCTGAAATTGCCATAAAAATCCTTCCGTATCCGCCTCATCCCTGTGTACCAGAGATTGCAGTCATGTCTCACCATGCCCAAGCAATGTTGGCAACGAGCTTAGTGGCGTTGGCAGATTTAGATGAAGTCAACGGACGAGGTATAAAGCGACTCGATGATGCTGTAGATAGTGCTTATGAACGGCTTTATCAGACCTTAGCTCATCAAAAGTACGACCAAGGTGTGGTTGAGCCTATTTTGCTACTAGTACTGGCGATTCGTTGTTTGGAGCGCATGGCAGATCATGCGACCAACATCGGTCAACGTGTGGCATATATTGTGACTGGTCAACGGAGTTAGATATTTCTTCATAGCTAGGAAGTAGGAGCGCAAGGTATTGTGCCGATATGGGTGTAAGCTATGGCGAAGCAGTTCCACTCTGCCTACAATCCCTCATTTGGAACGCCTTGGCTCCTCTGTGGGGACTCCGAATTGGTCACAAGCTGACTACTCTCTTCAAAATAGTACTTTAGATAGATGTATGCAAGATAGTTAAATATTAGATGTAATATAATTATTGCAAATTAGCTTGCTGCCCCTTAAAACGCATCAATCACCCTTCAATCGAAAAGACAAGCTAAAGGCAATACGTATTGCATATTAGTGACATCTTCCCGACGCTGACCTTACGGTACAGCGCGGGCTTCCCAATCTTACGGTTGGGCATTCCTGGTTCTTCTGCCTCCCTTACGAGAGTCAGATTTCGCCTCTGACCTAGATGAAGTTTTCTCCACCCCCGGCAGACCGACTGCACAGGCAGTTTCCATTCCGCAGAGTCCCTGCGTACTAATAAGCTCAAGACCACGTTGTCGCACTACTTCAGCAGCAGCGTGATCTCTGTCTGTTTTATAGCCACAAAAGTAACATTCGTGTATTCGTTGCGATAAGTCTTTTTTTCCAGTTTCCTCCAAACACATTGGACAAGTCTGAGACGTGCCATTCGGATTAACCTTCGCAAAGAATACACCCTTTTTCCAGCACACAAATTCAAGGATATTCAAGAACTGTCCAAAAGCAGCGTCGAGAGTATGTTTACACAACATTCCTCGACTCATTGCTTTCAAATTCAAATCTTCAGCAAATATCATCCCTACTTGCTTGTCGGAACACAGATGGTGTGCCGTCTTGTAGTGGTAGTTTTTGCGTGAGAAGGCTATATTGTTGTGATGCTTGGCAACCTTAGAGCGAGCTTTCTCGTAATTTGCAGACCGTTTCGTCTTTCTAGATAATCGGCGTTGGAGCAATTTCAGCTTCCTTTGCTTGTCTACAAAGAACCTGGGTCTACCGATGAATTCTCGCTCAGACGTTGTCAAGAATTTATTAAGCCCTAGATCAATCCCCACCGCTCGACCATGTGGTTGAACAGTAGGGATTTTTACATCGGATTCAATTGTGATCACAGCTTCCCATCGTACTGCTTTACGGATGATTCTTAGCTGTTTAACAACAAATCCTTCTGGGATTGGTCGATGTAAGTTAATGCGTACTAATCCTAATTTAGGAATCTTGACCTGCCACCCAGTAATAGCATCGGGAGCTATCTGAGGAAACAAGATTGATTTAAGTTGCCCGTACTTTTTGAATCAATACGGTTCAGTTAAGGCTAAAAGGCTGATTAGTGATGTGGAATTTGGGAGCTTCGACTTGTTGTCCAGTACCTCTGTGTTTTAGCTTTTTAGAACGAAACTTTGATACAGGTTTTTTCACAACTCTAGGGTTATTTCGGTGAACCCGTTCGGGTAACAATGTATCTAGAATCTCTACGAGCAACCAATCGAAAAAAGGGGGAATTCTTCTTGGTGTAAACGTTGGAACTTAGGGATAGCACGACGGATGACTCGTAATGTCCCTGTAAAACTTAGACGTAATGGTGCAACCCCGGTAGTGGTTGCAGCTTGAAACATTAACACCCTTACTGACCAATGTCCCAACAACCAACCGTATACTTCTTGCACGACTTCGCGTGGTTTTTGGGAACGAACGTGAGTTTTTCGCCCCAAAAGATGTATTTTCAATTCATCAATCGTGTTTTCTACTTCCCAACGCTGATGGTATTCCCTCGCTAACAACTCTGCTGGGAATTTTTCAATATCTAATAGGCTAGTAATCAAGCGATATGTCACTTGTTCTTCTGGGTTTTCAGGATGCTCAATTGTGTACTCGATAACTCGTACTGATATTGGCTGACAACCCTTTTTTCGTAGCTTTGCAGATGGGTAAATCCATGACAGATAAGAGCCGTCTGACAACGATTTTTCTGCCAAGAATTTAACATTGGCAGGAATTCTCCCTAAATAGTCACACCCCTTAGACACTGTTGCATATACCATTGCATACGAATGCAATCCCCGATCCCACATCAACAACATCCCTGATGTGACAGAGCGTAATAATTTTAATGCCCGCACTCGTTCTCCTATGCGATACGGACACATCAATGCATCAAATATTATATGTGTTCCTGCTTCTACTAATATCACTAATCTAACTTTAGGGAACGCGGCAACTGTCCCAGGACGACTACTGGGGCGACCAAAAACTCTCGCATTTTCATCACTGTCTGGAACATCAAAACAAGTGCCATCAATCACCACAATTCGTAGTCCATTTAGAAATGCTCCTATTGTCTCCCCAGTCGCCATTGGTTGTACTAACTGGTGAAATAATCGGCTCATTACCCCTGGCCGTAACCGCTGCCGAGCTTGAGTGATTGCTGATTTACATGGCACTCGCCAATATTTACCAACCTTTACCCATGCCTCAGACATCCCATCAATTAAGTTTTTGAGTACATCCCGCATCGAATCTCTCGACCAAAGGCTCATTGCTACTAGTAGACAGACTACCAAATGTGCTGGTAAAGAACGATTTCTTTCTTCACTGGCCTTGCTTGTTATGCTCGCTCGCTCTATCGCAGTTGCAGGAATGGCTGTCTCTATCGCTTTGAGTAAATCGCTATTTTGTATCGTTGGAGACAACAGTGAGAAATCTTTGAGATGCACCACGGTTAATTTCCACTCTTGGGGATAATCCTTAATTTACACGACTTTGGGGCTTAACTGAACTGTATTGCTTTTTGAATCTTGGAAAGCCAAATCCTTGTTTTTGAAAGAATTCCCAAGCATCGTGAAGTCGCCTGATGGTGGTTTGCAATACTTGTGATGGAACTTCACCAAGCCTTGGATATTCTTTCTTTGCCTGAGGCAGGGCATTTTGTTGCCGATAGTATCCAGGAAATGGAGCATCGGCGGCAATGATATATTCTGACGACACAGAACAACGATCTACTGCACACTTGCGTGAATTACACCAATCTTTGATTTCTCCCAGAGCATAGTTGTAACTACCACGACATATCTCTAGCCAGTCAAGAAGCTTAGCTTCTTGCTCAGCATCTGGATATAGTCGGTAGGTGTAGTTCAGAACTAGGCTCATGAATCAGGTTTTTATCAACGAAAGAAAACCATATTAACAGGAAAAGTCGAGATTCTAAATACCAATATTGCGGACATCGAGTCCCCAATATTGGCATGAGGGATCCGTGTATCCCGACGCTGACCTTGCATGTACAGCGCGGGACTTACCGCCCCTCAAACTCCCCGTAAGTTAAAGCCCAAGGAAGAAGATGGAAGAAAGAACGAAGAAGGCAATTAGTAGCGGATCACAGACAGAATTATAGACCGCGAATTTTCAACAGGCGTGTGATGTTTCCCCCGCTTGGTCACAAAGAAGACCTTCTTCCTTGTAACCTGTTCCTTGTTAATTTGAAAATAGAAAGACACTACATTATCTTTGGCTTAAATATTCACTATTTAACAAAATTTTTACAAAAAACTTACCTATTCTTAAACTTTCCCGCTTAGATTAGGCAATGACCAGGTGAAAGTTGTGAGCTATCCAACAGATGGCTTCAGTGTAATCGATAAACCAGATGAGCATCACACGTCGGGATTTCCTGTTGTTGCTGGGAAGCAGCGCAGGTGCAGTAGCGCTCAATTCTTTAGTAGGATGCGAAAAAAAAATCGCAGTGCAACCTACCACAAAAGAAGTGAAAGCAGCATTTGCATTTCAACCAATTCAAGGTCCGATTCCCCTAGAAACAGCTGGGTTCCGACCCGAACAGCAAAAAGAGCAATATAGTGCCTATGAAGTGCGGGATGATTTGGTCTTGCCACAAGGATATCAGTACCAAGTGATTGCGGCGTGGGGTGATAAAGTCGGTGATTCTCGTTTCGGTTACAACAACGACTATCTGTCTTTCGTCCCAACTGGTGACAATGAAGGGTATCTGTCAGTAAACTTTGAATACATCAGCGCCATACCTTGGATGCAAACTTACGAACAGGTGATTGGGAAATCACTGCCGTTTGATGAGGTAAAAGCAGCGCTGAAAGAAAAGAAATCAGGAAAAAACGAGATAAACGCCTTTTCTTTGCCAGACTCAGACCCGATAAAAGCGAAAATACGCGAGATTAGCAAAGAAGCACTGCTAGACCAAGGATTAGGTGTTATTTCCATTCGCAAAACAGCCGACGGAAAGTGGGAACGTACCAGTTCCAAAGCAGATAGACGAATTAGTGGTATCTCTGGTTTAGAAGATGGGCGTTATCTTAAATCAACTGGACCTGCGGTAGCAGTTTTCCGCAAGCAGCAGGGATTGGGATATATAGATAAGTTAGGCGATCGCATCATTGGTTCTTATGGTAACTGTGCTGGTGGAACCACACCTTGGGGGACAGTCCTCAGCGCTGAAGAAAACTTTCAGGCACAAGTCCCAGAACCAGTGTATGCTGATGGCACGTCGTTTGACCCTGGTCAGCGACCTTTCGGTTTAGGTGATGAGGAACTCTTCGGACAAGGTAACGTTTTTGGATTAGCAGGAAATAAATATGGTTGGATCGTCGAAGTCGATCCCGCTAATCCCAACGACTACGGAACGAAACATACTTGGCTGGGACGCTATCATCATGAAGCGGTGGGTGTCCGTGTAGAGGCGGGGAAACCATTGGCTTTTTATTCAGGATGCGATCGCCGAGGCGGACACATTTACAAATTTGTCAGCCGCGATCAGGTGAACGACCCCAAAGACAAAGCGAATTCCCGGTTACTTTCCCAAGGAATGCTCTACGTTGCAAAATTCAACCCCGATGGTACAGGTCGTTGGATACCTTTAAAAACTGACACACCTATCAATCCAGACCTTCCTAGCACAATTGCTGGAAACCTGATTCGTTTGCCAAAAGGTCCTGCAAAAGCTCAAGAAAAAGGAAGACAAAGTTTCCAGCCGTTACCGCCGCGTGTCGAAGGCGGTGATTTTGAAGTGAGTAAGGACGAGGAAATTGCTCAGTACAAGCAGAGGTTCAAAAAACTGGGCGACCTTTACATTGGAAACCCTGAAGAACAACAAGGTGCGATTCTCATTGACGCCCATTATGCCGCCAATGCTGCTGGTGCAACCTGCACAGCTCGTCCTGAAGATACAGAAATTGCTCCTAATGGCGACTTGTACATTAGCTTCACCTCTGGTTCTCCCGACAATGAAGGTGGTCCAGATATACGAGTATTCAAAGGTCCCAAAGACGAAACTCCCTACGAGTATGGCTGGGTGATGCGCCTAACAGAAGACGGTAACAATCCAGCCGCAAATACCTTTCGCTGGCAAATGGTAGCAACTGGCGGTGAGCCATCTGTGGGTGGTTTGGGTTTTGCTAATCCGGATAATTTACTGCTAGATAACAACGGTAATGTCTGGATGGTAACAGATATGTCCACTAGCAAAATGAATAAATCTGTCAAAAGCCGCGCAAATGATCAGGGAAAACCAGCAAATCTATCTGGTTTGTTTGGTAACAACGCCCTTTGGTACATCCCCACAAGCGGGGAGGATGCAGGTAAAGCTTTTCTCTTTAGTATCGGACCAATGGAATGCGAAACCACAGGACCTTGCTTCGCTCCAGATCAGCAGACTATGTTTCTTTCTATACAGCATCCTGGAGAAGCCAATGGAACTCGTAAAAACCAGGCTTCTGAAACCAGAGAATTTCTGATCACGACTACGACAGGTGAAGAATTTTTACAATCTCGTCAGGTTCCTATTGGTTCCAATTGGCCCAACAAAAATCCTGATGCTTCGCCCAAACCAGCAGTTGTTGCTATATCAAAATCCCAATTGACTTGACAAAAAAACTGAAAAATGTTATTATATTAAGTTATCTATCTTTCTTTTTCTCTGCTGAAAGAATTACTTTTTATACACGCGTTTTTGCTTTTTAGATCATTTCTCAATAAATCTTTAGAAATAAAAATAACACAAGGCATCAACTTTACACGAAAATGATTTCATATCAGACAACAACAGTATGCTCTGAACACTAGTTAACCCTATGACTTGTTCTTACATACCTACCGTCAACTCAAGTTTTCCACTGGTTAGCGTGTTTACAGCAATCATAGAGTCTGAATTGTTAGTTATTAACCCACTTTTACTATTTTAGTCAACCAGCCTAATGGTGTTCTTAAGCTACCAAAGTCTTCCGAGTGCTGAAATCTACCTTATGGCTTAGCTTGATGGCAAAAAGCGCCAGTGTAATTCACTGAACCAATTTCGCCATGAGGCAACATCTGATGCCAACTACCCCAGATGGCGACTACAACCTCGAAATTGAGCACTTAATTAGTTTTAGTCTACAAAATATCATGATGTATTCCACAAGTCGTTCTCAAAATTCTGCCCAGTCTCATCATTCTTCCTCTACTGGACAATTGCCGCAACGACTGCTGACGCGACGCGAAATTATTCCGGCGCGGAATGACGTACTGTGGCGCATTGAGCGCGGAGCAGTTCGCACATTAACCTGGAGTGAAGACGGAACGTTTATCACTTTGGGTTATTGGGGAACTGGGGATTTGGTTGGTTATCCTTTGTCCAAAGTCAAGCCTTATCAAATTGAATGCCTGACTAGCGTCGAAGTGAGTGTCGTACCACCTCATTTGTGGAATCAGGATGTCGAGGCTCTATTGTCTCACATCCAACAGGCAGAAGAATTACTGAGCATCGTACACCGTAAGCCAATGTCTTTGCGCTTATGGCAATTTCTGGTCTGGCTAAGTGAAAAGTTCGGTCGCGACGTCGAGCAAGGAAAGCTCATCGACCTCAATGTGACTCATCAAGAAATGGCAGAGGTGCTAAATACAACAAGGGTAACCGTAACTCGACTGCTCCAGCAGTTTGAGGAAGAAGGAACCCTTGTACGTCACAAACGTCGCATTATTCTGCGTTTATCAAATAAAGAATGCAAATAGCGATATGAAAAATTAAGTGGTGATTAACTTGTTTTAATCACCACTCACATCTGGTACAATTCTGACAGAAAATCATTAGTAAATTCCCAAAAAATTATCTGCTTTAGGGAATTATACCATGATTAAGTCGGTAGGTGTGAGTGAGACATAAATCATGAAGAAACTATTTAAGGCTAAAAACTTTCTCAAGCTGAGTCCAGTTGTTGTCGCCGCCACATTTTTCGCTGCAAATAGCGCTATGGCTTCTGAAGTTAACGAACAGGTGACTTCCGTGTCCCAGTTGACGGCACAATCTGACAACCTCGGCCAAGTAACATCTGTTTCTCAGTTTTCCGACGTACAACCAACAGACTGGGCATTCCAAGCATTGCAGTCTCTGGTAGAGCGCTACGGTTGTATTGCTGGTTATCCCAATGGGACTTATCGCGGGAACCGTGCTTTGACCCGTTATGAGTTTGCCGCTGGTTTGAATGCTTGTTTGGATCGGGTGAACGAACTGATTGCAACAGCTACCGCTGATCTGGTAAGAAAAGAAGACTTAGCTACTTTGCAGCGCTTGCAAGAAGAATTCTCTGCTGAATTGGCTACCCTACGCGGTCGTGTCGATGCTTTAGAAGCTCGTACTGCTGAGTTGGAAGCAAATCAATTCTCCACCACCACCAAGCTGGTTGGGGAAGCGATTTTCAATATATCTGATATCTTTGGTAGCGATGATAGGGCTGTTCCTTCTGGTGTCAACCCGGCAACAGCTCCTGAGTTAAATTCCAACACCATTTTCGCTAACCGAGTTCGTTTGAACTTGAACACTAGCTTCTTTGGCACAGACCAGTTACAAACCCGTTTACAGGCTCGCAATATCACCCCATACGGTACAAACGTAACGGGTACTAACATGACCCGTTTGGCATTTGATGGGGATGCCGGCTCTGGCGCTAATCGAAACGTAGGTGCCAACGACATTGAGATTGACAAACTCAACTACGCATTTAACTTAAGTGAGGCTATACGCATCAAGGTTGATGCATTTGGTGGTGAGTTCTACGAGAACATCAACACCTTCAACCCAGACCTCGCGAGTTCTGGTAGAGGTGCCATCTCCCGCTTTGGTCGCTTCAACCCCATTTACCGCCAAGGTAATGGCGGTTCAGGTGCGACAATTACCGTGAACCCCAAAGGACCTATCACTGTGTCAGCGGGTTATTTATCGAACAGAGCGAATAACCCTAACGATGGCTCAGGTCTGTTCGATGGTGGTTATTCAGCTATCGGTCAGATAGCCTTCCAGCCCAATCAAGCGTTCAACATCGGTTTGACCTACGCTCATACCTATCAGAATACAGGAGGTCTTGCTGGTGGTGGTACTATTAGCCTCTTTGACTCCACTGGTAGTCAGTATGCCAATAACCCCTTCGGTGGTGCTGCTCTGAGTTCTGACCACTACGCCGTAGAAGCCGCCTTGAGACTAGGACCCAAAATTACCATTGGTGGTTGGTATGGTTACAGTGAGGCACAAGGTAAGGGGGCTGCAAGTGGTAATAATGCATACTTTGAGACCTATGCTGCTACCCTCTCTTTCAGAGACTTTGGCAGACAAGGTAGCGTGCTTGCTTTTATCTTTGGTCAACCACCCAAAGCGACTGGCAACGATTTCGTCCAAGCAAATGGCATTCGTCGTCAAGATAGGGACACCTCATATCACCTAGAGGCGCTGTACAAACTGCAACTCAGTGACAATATTGCTGTCACCCCTGGTGTACTAGTCATCTTGAACCCAGAACACAACGACAACAACGACACTATTTATGTAGGTACACTGCGTACCACCTTCACTTTCTAAAATTAGTCATACGGCAACCCTCACCCTTATGGAGTGGGGTTATGCAAACAAAGCCTGCCTAAGCAGGCTTTTTCAATATCACCGTTACGACCAGGACATAGCCCGATACACGGTAGAAACTAGTACCTGTTACTAGAATTTACCGGGTTAAATGATGTCCGAATATCCGAGGGCGCACAGCAAATAAATTCTATTTATGGGGAGCGTCTTAACTAATTCGCCGTAAGTCCCCTCCCTCGTTCCCAGGTTTTGCCTGGGAATGCTTTTTTTTGGAGGCTCCTGCCTAGGGTGTTGATTTTGTGGGTAATTAGCCGAAAATTTTTCATCCAGGTTTTATGCGGTCAATTCTTAGGGGACTTCCAAATAAAAAAGTATCCAAAAATCTAATCTATTGTGGAACGGCCGTCTCGCCTGTTCAGATCGAGGGCGGGCACCCGATGCTCACCTCACAAGATGAATAATTTATTTTTGGAAATCCCTAGACGAAACTCTTATTTAACTCAAAACCCTCAGAATCAACAGCCTAGCCCCTGCCTCCTCCAAACACGAGAGGCAAGAGCCTAGGAATGACGGCGTTCCCAGGCTCCAGCCTGGGAACGAGTGAATTTTGAATTGGTATAAGACCCCGCCCCCTTTCCCTGTCCAGGGCAAGAAATTGGTCACGGGGGGTTTCGTTTTTAACCGTTCGGCTGAGATCACGGCGAAACCTGCAATTCCTGAGGCAGTCCGCCCTTGCGGGTTTCCCGACAGTCCCGCGCCTGCCGTCTCACCACTGAGCTTTCAGGTACAGTGGCAGCCTCCGCAGCGCAAATAGGTGAGTGTGTTCGATCCAATTGAAAATCGCTATAAATATATAAACTTCTATCTACGGTGTCGGTCTGGAAACTATCCGTATCCTAGTGAAGTCCTCCTCTGTTGCTATTACACTCAATTCATTGACGATGCAACCACCCATTACAGCTGACACTGTTTTGCAAAACCGTTACCGGATCACTCAAACTCTCGGTCAGGGCGGATTTGGTAGAACCTATCTCGCTCAAGACCAAAGACGCTTTAACGAACTTTGTGCCATTAAGGAATTAATTCCAACAGTAACGGGGGGTTACGCTTGGGAGAAGGCAAAAGAACTGTTTGAGCGAGAAGGCGCAATTTTGTATCAAATAAAACACCCGCAAGTACCTCAATTCCGGGAAAGGTTTGAACAAGACCAGCGCTTGTTTTTGGTGCAAGACTATGTAGCCGGAAAAACTTATCGTACTTTATTCGATGAGCGCAAAGCCTCTGGAGGTGCATTTACAGAAGAAGAAGTGCTGCAACTTATACGCTCTTTGTTACCAGTGTTGGAGTATCTTCACAGCCAAGGAATTATTCACCGGGATATCGCACCAGATAATATTATTCTGCGAGACAGGGACAATTTACCAGTGTTAATCGACTTTGGGGTGGTCAAAGAACTGGCAACGAAGTTAAAATCTCCAGATAAGACAACGCCAGCAACCACTGTAGGAAAATATGGTTATGCCCCTAGTGAGCAAATCCAAACAGGTCGAGCATATCCTAGCAGTGATTTGTATGCGCTAGCCGTGACAGCAATCGTGTTGCTGACTGGGAAAGAACCTCAAGATTTATTCGATGAACACCATCTTACTTGGAATTGGCAACGCTGGGTGAGTGTCAATCCACAATTTGCGTCTGTGTTGAATCGCATGTTAAATGCAAAACCGGGCGATCGCTACCAAAATGCTGCTGATGTCTTACAAGCATTACAAGCTCCCCAACAACCCAACGTTTCAACTCCTAATCTGTCCAATGTACAAACAATTGCCGTTGGTCGCCGCCCGGATTTAGTACAACCATCAGTACAACCATCTACTCCCAACAAACCTAAGCCAGTCATTCCACAACAAACCAACCGTTCAGTTTTAGATAATCCTTTGGCACTTTTAGGAATCACGATTATTGTTATTCTTGTCGCTGGATTCAGTTCTTGGGCGGTGGTGATGTCCATCCGTAATAAGTCACAAGCAACACCAGAAACAGCATCAACACAGCCGCAAGCTTTCCCTTCACCTGTGATTCCTGGTGAAACTACGTTAACACCTACACCCACATCCACACCTACGCCGACACCCACAGCTACCAACAATGAACCTGTTGTCTATAGCAAGCGCCTAAATTTTGGAACATCTAACACTGCTAACGTTGAGGGGACTCTCAAAGCTAATCAAACAATTAAGTACACCTTTTCTGGTGAAGAAGGGCAACAGTTAACAGTATTGCTTGCTCAAAAAGGCAGTGTTTTGTTATCAGTTTTGGCTCCAAATCAAGAACCAATCGATAATGCAGCCAGAGAGTTTTCATTCTACCAAGGAACATTGCCTTTTACTGGTAGATACACGATTCAGGTACGTCCTGTCCCAGAACTTCCTCAAAGCAATTACAGTTTTAGTGTTGGATTAGAAAACCCCGTCCAACCTACACCCACAGAAACCCCACCTTCACCTACACCCACAGAAACCCCACCTTCACCTACACCCACAGAAACCCCACCTTTACCTACACCGACACCCACAGACATCTCACCTTCACCCACACCCACAGAACAGCCGTCCACAGTTCCTCCGATTGACCAACAAAATAACCCGCCTGTTACTGAAACACCCAACCTTGTTCCTGGTCAAACAGGTACGCAGCCAAGGTTGTAGAGCTTTATGCAAAAATGACATTAAATTTATGCTAAATTTCCATAGAATGGAACGATAAGCGATTTATCATAGTAACTGTTAAATATTAGTTATTAGCAACTAATGACTAATGACTAATGACTGATAAACTGTTAAACGCACTGCTGGTTACAGGAACGGATACAGAGGTTGGCAAAACTGTTTTAACGACAGCATTGGCAGCTTACTGGCAAAAATATCATTCTTCCCGCAGCTTGGGAATTATGAAACTGATGCAATCGGGAGAGGGCGATGCTCCCGAAGGGAGCCACCCAAGGGGTGATCGCGAGTGGTATCAAAAATTATTTTCTTTAGACCAATCTCCTGAAGAACTGACACCTTTATATTTTCAAGCACCCCTAGCCCCTCCCATTGCTGCAGCAAAAGAAAATAAGACCATAGATTTAGCAAAAGTGTGGCAAACTTTTACAGCTTTGCGTCAGCGCCGTGATTTTCTATTAGTAGAAGCTTTAGGAGGATTAGGTTCGCCAGTCACGAATGAACTCACCGTCGCTGACTTAGCGGGAGAATGGCACTTACCTACCGTGTTGGTTGTACCAGTCAAATTGGGTGCAATAGCCCAAGCAGTCGCTAATGTTGCATTAGCACGACAATTACGAGTGAATTTAAAAGGAATTATTCTCAACTGCGTTCAACCTCGAACAAATGAAGAAATTGCTGACTGGACACCAATAGAGTTGATACAATCGCTGACTTACATTCCAGTTTTGGGTTGCTTACCGTATGTGGAGAATCTAACTGATTTGGAAAAAATGGCACAAGTCGCATCAAATTTAGATTTAGAACGATTGCTACCTTTTGCAAAAGTTTAAAGCGTAAAAATAAAAATACTCAGCCGTCATTTAAATTTAAAAAATGTGAGACATGGTTTCTACATTCCCAAATCCCTCTTCTGTTGATTTATCTCGCGTCCGACTCTCCATCCGTTCACTGCAACCACAACTTGTGGAGTGGCGGCGGGGGTTGCATCAAAAACCAGAATTGGGTTTCCAAGAAAAACTAACCGCCCAGTTTGTCTCGCAGAAATTGCAAGAATGGGGAATTGAGCATCAAACTGGTATTGCCCAAACTGGCATTGTCGCCACCATTCATGGTAACAACAGCACTCAAAAAGTGTTGGCGATTCGGGCAGATATGGATGCTTTACCTATTCAAGAACTCAACGAGGTGCCCTACTGCTCACAACACGATGGAGTCATGCACGCTTGTGGACATGACGGACATACAGCGATCGCCCTAGGAACAGCATACTATCTCCAACAGAATCGAGACACTTTTGGTGGTACTGTCAAAATTATCTTTCAGCCAGCCGAAGAAGGACCAGGAGGCGCAAAGCCGATGATAGAAGCTGGGGTGTTGAAAAACCCCGATGTTGACGCAATTATCGGTTTGCACCTTTGGAATAATCTGCCTTTGGGGACAATAGGTGTCCGCGCTGGTGCATTGATGGCAGCTGTAGAGTTATTCCGATGCACAGTGTTGGGCAAAGGCGGACACGGTGCAATGCCTCATCAAACCATTGATTCGATTGTGGTTGCTGCACAAATTATCAATGCCCTGCAAACCATTGTTGCTCGTAATGTCAATCCCATTGATTCAGCAGTGGTGACAGTCGGTGAATTGCATGCTGGAACAGCTGAAAACGTGATTGCTGATACAGCCTGGATGCGTGGTACAGTACGCTATTTTAATCCAGAATTGAAAGGCTTGTTCCACCAGCGAGTCGAGCAAATTATTGCAGGAATCTGTCAGAGTCATGGGGCAAGGTATGACTTGGATTATTGGTCACTTTACCCACCAGTAATCAATGATGCTACCATAGCGGAACTGGTACGCTCAGTAGCGCAAGAAGTCGTAGAAACGCCTGTGGGTGTTGTTCCTGAATGCCAAACAATGGGCGGCGAGGATATGTCTTACTTCTTGCAAGAGGTACCTGGTTGCTATTTCTTCCTTGGTTCCGCTAATCCTGAAAAAGGCTTGGCGTATCCTCATCATCATCCCCGGTTTGATTTTGATGAAACCGTCTTGTCCATGGGTGTAGAGATGTTTGTTCGCTGCGTGGAAAAATTCTGTAATTGATAAAAGTAGATGGGTATAAATAAATAGCGGGTAAGAGGCTAATCGCTTACAATGAATCGCTCATTGTTCAGGGTGAACGGTGATATGTTAACCGTCAGCAATTAGCAATTCGTAACCTCTACCAGTTACAGCGCTTTTCATCTAAGTGAAGTACACTACCCCACCCGCAATACGGTTCGGTTAACGTTTTAATATTTTGAAGATCCCCCCAACCCCCCTTAAAAAGGGGGGCTTTTAACCCTCTTTTACCCCCTTTTTCAGAGTGCCGCAGGCGGGGGGATCTTAACCGAACCGTATTGACCCCACCCGCCCTATCGGGCACCCTCCCCTTTGCAAGGGGAGGGTTAGGGAGGGGTGTACTCCATTAACTTGCAATTGCTGTATATCAAGTTCGTTTGATTACTCATAAATCCCAAAGAACCCCACCCCGCCAAAAGTACCTTTTGGCTCCCCTCCCCGCAAGCGGGGAGGGGTTGGGGGTGGGGTGCTAGGTGAGCGGTAATTATAACTAATCAAGCGGACATGATGTTACTTTTATTTCTACCCATCTACTCAATCCATGAATTCCCCAACATTAGATCCATCTGTCGCCTCTGCACTTGCAGACTTTGAAAAATCCAACGCGCCTAGCGCTTGGTCGAGTTTAGATAAAAACCAAGTGCTGGCGGACATGAAAATCCGCCTTCTTGACCCCTTTCAAGTCAACCAAGGTCAACAACCATTTTGTGGTCCTGCATCGATTTTATTTGAGCTCGTTCGCAAACAGCCCCTGCGCTACGTGCAAATTTGCCGGAGTTTGTTTGAAACTGGTAGTTTTCAAGGGCAAACCAGACGGATTGAAACATTGTATAGGTTGCGTCAAAGCCGAGGCAGACTACGAATGGGGCAAGCCGATTGGATGATTTTGGCAACACTACGGGATTCAGAAAACCTACTTTTTTCTGTTGAACCAGACGGTCCAGATATACTGAGAAATTTGGCAGGTATGACCAAATCCTGGGAGATGAAAGGCTGGACACAGGAAGTACTAGGTTATCGGAAAGTAAAGCACATTCCTACTTACCTATACGGCGAATTTGAAGTTTTGAATGAAGCCGCAGCAGTTATTGCCTCTGGTGGTGTGGTTTTTGCTTTGATTACCGCCTCAGGTTTACTAGGCACCGGCAACAAACCCCTTTTACCTTACCCCAATCACTGGATTACCTTACTTGGAAATATTTCGATTCAAGGGGGTGATTGGTTAGACAAAGAAAGGGGACGCATCAGCTTGGATGTCTACTCTTGGGCGAGAAAATATCATATCGACCTGGATGAGGAACCATTCGAGGATTATTTCTGGGGCGTGGTGATGGGTTCGATGTAATGTCATTGGCAATGGAAAATCTTTACCCCAAATCACGCACAGAAGCAAGAGCGAAAATACTTAAAAATAAGAAGAGTTGCGATCGCAATCGCAGCACCCGCATAAAACACGCCACTGATTCCGCCAATGCCAAAGGCAACTCCCATCAGCATCGGTCCGATGATTCGTCCTAAATTGCAAAATGCCCCGTTGACCGAAATGACCGTAGCCAAATACTCCTTGGATGCTCGCGCCGCCACGAGTGATAGGATAATGGGGGAACAAATGCCAAAACCAATTCCAAACATCACGGTTTGGATTAAGAGTGACCAAAGATTGGATACAAATGGCACGCTCAATAGAGCTACAGCATAGAAAACAAAAGATGCTCTAATTAAAGTTGTTTCTGGAAACCGTCTTGCCAGTCTTCCTACCTGTGAAGCTGCGATCGCAATTGCCACAGGTATGCTAGCAAGTATCAGTCCAATTACGAAACTGGATGATTTAAATGAATTTGCTATCAAAAGTGGTAAATAAGTTCTAAAGGCTCCATAGAGGAGCATGAATTGAGCGGTGCTGGCAATGAAAAGTCCTGCAAGTTGGGGATTTTTAAGGATTTTTAAGGCATAAAACCAATCCACTTTGGGAGGTTCTTCTGTTGCTGGTTCAGGATTTTTGAGTCCAAACCACACCAGCAGTGCTACTGGGATAGCTGCTAAGGATAGAAAAAAGGGATAATGCCAGCCTAAGATTGCCAGTGCGCCGCCAATAATGGAATAAGTTGCTGTGCTGGCATTGATGATACTGGTGTTGTAACCAATCGCAGTCGTGCGTCTCGTTCCTGAATACAAATCGCTGATCAGTGCAATGGTGAGAGAATGCAAAGAAGCACCACCAATTCCCTGAAGAAAACAGAAAAACAGCAAAACGTTAAAGTCACGGGCAAAGGCGCAAGCTGTGCCAGCAATTCCAAACAACACCAGGGAAGGAACAAGAATTTTCTTTCTGCCAAAGCGATCGGCAAGCACTCCAACGACAGGTCCTAAGACAAGAGATGGAAGGGAGAAGACTGAGATTAATAAACCAATCTTTTGTGGGGGTACGTTTAATGCCTGGATAATTTTGGGAAAAGCCGGAGGTACGCTAGCAAGTACGAGAAAGGTGATTAAAGAAACTGCAAAAATAATCAGCAGATTTTTGTCGCGGTAGAGTGGCGTTTGGTTCTCTTGCTGATAGTTGCTGCTTGCTGATGGCATGAAATTGGTCTCTGCAATAATTTCAACACCCCCTAAAGATATTACTGGACTTTGGACAAATTTATCCAAAGTCCAAAACTATTGTGCTTTACCTGATTTCCCGCTAGTTGTAATAAATTGATATGTCCACTACCGAAAGTCTTTGACATCCACTATTTTCGCTGACCAGGGGCAGTACTGCTGAACTGTATTGATGAATTCGTCCCGGTTTGCTTCCACATGAGAAGGAATAGCATCACATAATTCTATGGTTTGCTCAGCTAATTTGATATTTTGCGGGTCAAGATGCCAGGTATAGGGAGCGTTATGATTGCCTTTGCCGGAACCGGTGAGAATTTTTCCAATCGGGATGTTCGCCTTGCTCTTGCCTGTTAACAAATCCCAACTTTGTTGGATGGTGTCAGGATTTGTTATCCAAACCTTGAATTCTTCACCGACAACGTCAAACGTTACTATCACGCCACCTTGTAAAGGTGATGATGGTGGTACAAATGATTCATTATTAGCAACAGCCATAGTATTTCCTGAGGTTAATGTGAGTTCAATGAAGTTAGAAGATCGCACTAGAGTGCCAATCCAGTAATCCCAAAAACTCGGTAGAAATGTCGAAAAGACCATCTACTTAAGCGTATGTCTAGCCGTATTCAGCAACTTGGTTACCAAGTGAACTTGGAAGCCACACCAATTGCTAGCTCTTAAACCACTGCTCCACGGACATTTTCAAGATAGGTCTATTTCTGTACTACCACATCATGACCGCAACTTTTTCCGCCCTACTGTGGTATAGGCGAACTCTCAACACATATTGACGACCTGCAAACAATTTAATGCGTAGACTAGCGTTACGTTCTTCTCCACTGTCATCATCTGCTTCAATGTAACGTGGTTCACCATCAATTTTCTCAAAAATGCCAAGCACCGCATCTGATGCACCAAAGGTAGAGAAGTTGTAGTATCGTGTAGCATCTGGCTCAATTTTAAAGTTTTGTTGCTGCTCTTCTCCAAGCTCTAATGGAACTGACAAAAAGGGACTCAACTCAACTTCCTGTTCAGGGAGGGGAGGATAAAATCTTCGCACGTATTTCCTGTCTTTAGCAGACAAGCCTCCTGCAGGTCTGATTCCTGCTGCATATTGAGCAGGCTCTTTAATGAGTCCAGAACCAAAAGGATAATGCATCACAGAATTTGAATCCCAAGTTGAGCCTTCAACTTCACGAGGATCAAGTTTGCGAATGATATTGTGGTAAGTCTTTTTACGAGACCAACGATTTGGTGGTTGAGCTAAGTCAGCATAGACTTTCTCTTCATCCCAAACAATTCCAGCGTTTGGATTTTGATGTTCATGCGGAAAGCCCAAGGTGTGACCAATTTCATGTAGTGCAGTGTCAATTTTCTGAGGATTCCTGCTTATATCCCAACCAAAATTCATAGTCCTTTCATTGATACCACGAATCAGGATATCTCTGCCAACATAAGACCATGAGCCATCACCTTGCATAAATCCAATACGAATTTCTGCTTCACTAGGCGAATTCACTTCCTTAAACTCTAGTCCAATGCCCACACTTTTCCAGATTTTGAAAGCCTCCCGCACAACATCTTTCTGCTCCTTAGAGCCTTTCCAAGGTTCTTCGTTAAAGAAATAGTAGTGAAGCACAGTTCCATTGAGCCACTTATTTCCAAGTAAAAGTATTAGCTCTTGGCGATTTGGATCGACCTCTGAACTAAAAGTTCGCTCAACAGTTTCAGGCATGGAGCAATATTGGTAACCTGCTTCAGCATCTAATGGAATTTCATGTGATGCAGACTCTTCCATGTCAGCATGTACTTTTTGTTTAGACATAACTTTTTCCTTTTTCTCTAATCAAAAATCGGTAAATTATGGTGCATTAGGTAGGGATCGCCCATCAGCTTCAGGGGGACTTATGGTGAGATCTTCCCAAGTAGGGTAAAAGCAGCGAGGCTGCGACGCGGTAGAGGAGTTTCATACTTTTAGCTTCCATAGTTGTACAGAAACTTGGTCAACTGTGGAAAAACTTTGTTCTATAGATAAATAGGTGACACTTTGGTTGACTTATGAAGCAATTGCGAGAGTGTCAACTCAAAATCAGAGCGCGAAAGTACACAAGCGATCACTGGAAATTTCCTAGAGTGCCAATCTAGTAATTCCAAAAAGCCGGTATAAATTTTGATTGACGGGGTTTGAGTAGCAAAAGCATTTTTCCCAATTCACCGATTCCCACCCCCTGTATTCCTGGAGTTGAAGTCACTGGAATTGTGGCAGCAATTGGTGATGAAGTGAGCGAGGTAAAGGTTGGCATCGCGTAGCCTTAATATTGAAGGTGCTGACAGCTACGCAGAAGAAACTTTCGGGGATAGCGTGATTCTTCGCTCCCAATTCTCAAAACCTCCGTAGGGGTTTGGTGGACATTGCTTATATGACTTTAATTTGATACGGCAAATACTTTTACGGATAATGCCCACCCTACAACTCAGTAAAATAGACTAATTCTAATCAATTTCTGCATCGGACTTCTTTAGGTTTCATCCTCGTTGGATAAAGTCTCATACTTAATTTTATAAGCGATGGGAGCATGATCAACGATCTCCCAATGGCTGTAACTTGGAATTAGCTGGATTGGTTTGCATTTGTTGATAGTGTCGTCTGTCCAAATATAGTCAATTATAGTTCCTTCACCATTTTTCTTCTTAAAAGTGGAAAAACCAGGAGATATTTTAGTCCATTTCATCTGATTAATTTGTTGCTCCTCTCCGTCTGGAAAAGACTTATCAAAAGGAAAGTTCATATCTCCAATAAGAACAACAGGTAATGAGCTGCTCCCGCTCGTCAAGTCCGTTATCATATCGGTGATTTCCTCAGCTGATGGGTCGCCCCCAGTTGCGATAATATGACAGCCGCCTATGACTATTCCATCGGTGAGCACTTCTATGTATGGTCTTTTAGTGCTTTGGCCTCTACCTTTAATCTCAGCATGTCCCTTATGTGCTACAAGAAAGGAACAAGGACTTACTTTGTTGTTTTTAGCGGAAACTTTCATAAATTCAGCGTTATACTCCAGTCTTTTCCACGGATCATTGTTCTTAATATAGTTCTGCAGATCCTCTCCATTCTGTGTTATTTCACCTAAAATCAGGACATCTGGAGGAGATTGACTTTGAATCCAAGATTCCATGTGCTGATTAACAACAAATTTAAATTTATCTGTTCCAGCTTTTCCTGTTCTCTGGGTATTCCAAAAAACCACGATTTTTTCTTGTTCTTTTTTCTTTCTTGTTCTTTTGTTGCAGTCTAGCTTAATGTTTTCCATTGCCTGACTCATTTGCACCAAGCCTATGTCGGCCATAATATGTCCTCCTCCTAAAATCTTTGGATTAGGTTGACTGATAACGTTATGTTGGATAAACTGCCTGTAGCACCAGTTGGTGCATCAAGCGGATAGTTCGCTTGCGATTGACTTGATACCCCAGAGAGCGCAGAAATACTGTCAATCTTCTTCCATAAAATGGGGTTCATCTAGACTTTTCCGCGATGCATCATCCCTCTCGTGCAGGGATGCTCGCGTCAGTCTACCGCTCAATATTTATGTTTGAACAGGCTGTTATGAAATAGGATTTATGCCTAAATGCTGTTGAAATTTTGGAAACAGTTCTTTTTTCATGTTTCCTTGAAGGTAGATTTTGCCATCTCTCTTGAATACAAAAAGATCTTCATTAGTAGCACCAGCTCCTCCACCAAAAATAGCGCTATGAGTAAATAAGCGATCGCCTACCTCATAAGTCCAATCACCTGTCAAAATCTCATGATTGGAAAACCGCAATATCCAACCAAGGGGACCACGTATGAACATAAAGAGCAAATTTCGCGCTTCTGCTGTTTTTATAAGCGATTCCATCGCTGTTTGGCGACCTTCTTCACTTACTATTTCATACACCGCAAATACCTTTCCTGAAAAATTATTTATCCGTTCAATATGATTGATGAAGCTAATCCCATTTTTATTGTTAGTGTGACCAAACAGTCCTTCTCGAAACCCAATCTCAAAGAAGTTCGTTGGCACTTCAATAATTTGGGGAGGAGAAGGAGGAGAGGGAGGAGAAGGAGGAGCAGGAGGAGGGGGAGGAGAGCTACCATCCAGCACTTGGGTGATTGGTCCTAGGTCGAACCCAGACCACTTGTTCAGCCAGTCTTTCAACAGTTGTACGTAATGGTCAATGGTATTCTTGATCTCGTTCACCTGGCGTTCACACTTGTTTTTGTCATCACCGTTGTCATTTCCTGAACCCGAACCTGCACCTAGATTGTCTAGTACAAATTGCTCCATCAGGCTATGTATGTGGAGCAAAGCTGTTAATAAGTAGAAGGGAACAAATAGCCAACCATCATCACTTCGAGTTTTCTCCTCTACTTGGTTGACCAAATTTTCTACTTTACCTTTAATATCTTCTATAACCTTACGTGCGTCCTCGTCGTCTCTCCTGTACCATTTTGCTTTTTCCTCAATCTCTCTCCACTTTTCCTTGAAGTAGTTAGCATCCTCAGGCTTTATTTGTTTCCCTATCCCTTTGCCAGCGTCGTTGAAGAATTTGGCAATTGCTTCTTCCGGACTAGGTTTAACAAGCCCACCCAATCGTGAATTTTCTGTTTTTTGGCCTTGCTCTACCTCTGCGACAAATTCACCTGTTTTTCTTCTCACTTGCTCAATAATCAAAGTGAGTACACTACTTGGTACATTGCCCGGTACATTGCCGGGTCTCTGCGGCGCATCTTTCAAAAAGAGCGAAGTTCCGACATCAGTACGTAGAGCATTAACTCCTTTCCTCGGGTTAACCGAGAAGTCCACTGTTTCATTTCCAGCCCAGTCAGCGATATTATTCACACCGTCAACTGATAAATGCTCCCATTGTGAGCCATCGCCCGTTTCACGATTCCAACCAAACTGGAAGATAGTATGGTCTTTGCTGCCGTCCGAACTGTAGTAGGGTGAATAATCCTCATAAGACCCACCGGCTGAGAGCTGTTTCTTGAGGATGTTGTTAAAAAACACGTTTTGCCAGCCGGTAGCGCCAGACCACTTGGATGCCTTCTCCCCAGCACCCCACCAGATGGGATACCACTGACCCGTGTCTTGACCGCCGCCTTCATTGCCACAATTAACTTTGCAGTTACCGGGAGCGTGTTCAAAAGGAACCCGCACGGTGTTTAGTTCAAACAAATTGCGCCTCTCCCAGCCTCCGTGCAGATTGAGTTCGCATTCCATGTAATTACCAATAGCTACGTTATTCGACGCCGACCACTGGAAGGTGAAATGGCGCAAGTTGAGGAGCGTATTGTTGTAGTAAAGACTATCCCAAACGCGACTACCCCGGAAATACCCATTCCCGCCTTTACCCTTATTCCAAGAGCCGTCCAAGAAATTGTCTTGAATTTGCAAGTTCTTAGCCGCCTCAGTCACAATCGGATGGGAGCCGGTCATATAAGTGTGGATGTTTCTAACCCAGCAATTAGCCGCCCACTTGAACACCATGCCGTGCATAGCATATTCAGGCGCGAGGTTCCCGTAGTTATAAGCCGCGTCTTCGGGTTTCAAGTTATACGTCCCTCCACCCAGCTTGGGCATATTCGTCATCTCCTGGGTGAGATAAAAATTTTCAAAGCCAACGCCCTGCACCATCTTAAGCGGCGTCACTTTGCCGTCATAGACTTTACCATCAATCGCCGTTGAGCCGTCAAAAATACTATTCTTCCACACATGGAACTCCAACGGCTTGTCAATCGTCACGCTCTTATTTGCGCCGTCCACTGCTGTTATTTTGAAAATCTGTTGAAACGTGTGGAAGTTTTTATAATGCTCCTTCTTAGCCCCCCAAATCTCATACCACTTGGCAGTAACGGGGACTTGCACCCAGAGGAAGTTCCCAACCTGGAAGGCTGACATATCTGTCGAGCCATCGAGGGGAATTACTGTAGCCCCCTCCTGGGCAGGGAAGTCCACAGTTTGCAGCACTTTGAACCCGCCTCGCCAATGGAAGTTCACACTCCCCTCTAAGAGATCCTTGCGATTAGCGGGGGCACTGTTGTGCAAGTCCTGATAGCTGTCATGTACGTCGCGCACCTGTACTCGGAAAGCCCCCCGCCCAGGCCAGGTCCAGCCACCTTTTGCATTAACCTGCTTCCCATTCTTATCCTTACCACTAAAGCTCATTTCATCTTCACCCCATTTGCTCCCATCCTTAGAGAGTGCATCATAGCGGGTGTTTTCATCAGGTCGGAAGACAATTTTGGTCGAAGTTGGGCTTGATGGATCGCTGCCTTGCCCGCGAATTATGAGATAATCAGCGTCCACATAGATTTGTTTGGATATATTGATCGTGCCTGAGGGCAATTCGATTAAAGAAAGTTTATTAAACGAAGCCGTCGGGGAATGATTGGCTTTGATATCATCGATCGCCTTTTGTAGCCCTTCACTGCTATCACTGGCATTCGATATGACGTTGTACTTTTGTTGTAGTTCATTCGCTGTAATTCTGTAGCCAATATCGGAGTCGGATGGAAGGTCTTGTCCTTCACGATAGCCAGCCTTGCTCCAATCTGGCAAACCTGGAATAGGCGATCGACGATTGCCCTGGCTCACGTTTAAACCGGAAGTCCCAACAGCTGTGCCGAGTTCTTGCGCCATCATCCTAAAATTCTCCTTATCTATCTTCTTTTCTCAAAAAACAATTTTTCTTATTTCTGGTTGTGTTGCAAAAACTGAAGATGCTCTAACAGATATATAAAAATATAGATTATGAATTACTCTCAAACGACTTAAGGGATCTGGCGACGGTGAAAGGTAGGTGGGGTGCGATCGCTCTCGGTGGTGAAGTTGAGGGGGGCGATCGCACTAACACCGCTCCCGCCCATACCTAGCTGCCACCTAATAAAATGCTGGACATTAAGGAATAGTAGCATCGTGCTGAGGTGTGTGGACATGGATTGGACCGCGCAGATCGTAATTGCCTTCTTTAAGGATTTTTAAAAAGGCATCGCAACGATCTACTGACTCTTCCCATGCCTCTTTGGTGTCTGGATCATGTGGATTCTCCAAATCTTTCCGACGTATCTTTAAAAAAGCCTGTAGCCATTCTTTTTCATCGACACCGGTCTTAGGGGTGCCGCCTACTTGCTTTTGAGTACGTTTCAATAATGCCGGTAAGCCATCAGGATCAGTTCCATCACCATGCTGGATAATCGTGTCATATAACACGGCCCTTGCTAGTGCTGTTTTTAATCCCACCTCGTCTGCATGCTTTACGGACGGTTGGTAGTATTCCTTATCAACAACCTGATCTTGAGCGGAACGGAAGACCGAATCTTTGGCAGCTTCTTTCCAAGCATCAATATATCCTTTCAGATGACTCGTATCGTCACTTTCTTCCTTAGCTAGGCGTTTAAGTTCTGGCAGAAACTTTGCTAAGACATTATTTGGCACCTTTTTGGTGTAAATCTCTACCACTTCCAAAGCATCCCCGTCTCTTGTGGTAAAACCTGCTCGTCCGGCGGTAATGCCTCGGTCATCGCCCTTGACCTTTTCAGCATACGCGTAGTCCAACTCAATAGTATCATTCTCAAAAATACTGGTAAATTGCTCCGCACGGCGCTTTTGTTCGGGAGTGAGTCCACCGTTGCTCGACATGATTTGAACTCCTTAATTTTGTAGTTTTGTGAATGTCTGTTCGCTCTTCTGTTTCCTTTAATAGGCTTTACAAATTCATTACACTCTACTGCTAAGTGAGTTACTGACTGAGAATTACTGACTTGTTGTGTCTTGTGTTATGAGTTATTCCGAACCTGAGTTCGGCGTAAGTGCGATCACTTCAATCACAAAGGAAGCGGAAGTTGAAGCTAAAAATTTTGTAGAAAAGGTTTTCAAGCGATCGCTTGAAATTTACTAACTTATCGGAGCGTCTTATTCCAACACAACCTCTTTGGTATTAAAGTATTAAACAGTTGGCTCTGTCTTCTATGGACTTATTGGTGTCTTCTTCTCCAGT